>CAZXLI010000140.1:0-15956 GCA_964641795.1 uncultured Bordetella sp.
CCCTTCCAGCCGCAGGCGTCGATCAGCCAGCCGGCGGCGAGCTTGAACGTGCCGTCGGCCAGCGGGTAGTGCACGATGTGCGGGTCGCGCGCGATGATGTCGCGGCACTGCTCGGGGCTGACCACCGGGTTCTTGAAGAAGCTGCCGGCATTGCCGATGGCCGCCGGGTCGGGCAGCTTGGCGCGGCGGATGGCGCAGACCCAGTCGAAGATCGTGCGGGCATCGGGGCTGTGGTTGCCGGTCTCGGCCATGCGGCGCTCGAGGTCGAGGTAGCCCAGTACCGGTTGCCAGGGTTTCGGCAGCCTCAATCGCACGCGCGTGATCAGCGACTTGCCCGCCAGGCCGCCAAAGCCCTGGCGCTTGAACACGCTGTCGCGGTAGCCGAAGGTGCAGGCCTGGGCATCCAGCGCGACGGCCCGGCCCGTGACCAGGCTGATCGCATCCAGCGACTCGAAGCGGTCCTTCAGCTCGATGCCATAGGCGCCGATGTTCTGCACCGGCGCGGCGCCCACGGTGCCGGGAATCAGCGCCAGGTTCTCCAGCCCGGGCAGGCCCTGGTCCAGCGACCAGGCCACCACGTCGTGCCAGCGTTCGCCGCCTCCGGCCTCGATGATCCAGGCGTCCGGCCGCTCCTCGACGAGGCGCTTGCCCATCACCTCGACCTTCAGCACCACCGCATCGGGGTCGCGCGTCAGGATCAGGTTGCTGCCGCCGCCCAGCACCAGCTTGGCTGCGCGGCCGAGCTCGGCATGGTCGAGCACGCGGCGCACATCGGCGTCGCTCGCGATGCGCACCAGCGTGTGCGCCGTGGCCGGCAGGCCGAAGGTGTTGAAATCGCGCAGGTTCACGCTGCGCTCGATGACCAGCGCAGGCGCAGCGGCGGACGCGGCAGCGGAATCGGAACGGCGGGCCATGCGGGATTTTCGCCGATGGCCGGCCCGCGCGGCATCTGACCGGCACTTGATCTGGCATCGGCCTGCAGGCAGTATCGGCATGGCAGAATTTTTGCCCCTTCGCCTTTCGCCTTGCGCACGCTTCCATGCCGAGCTTCGACACCGTTCTCGAACCCAACCTGGTGGAGCTGCGCAACGCCGTCGAGCAGTCCAACAAGGAGATCGGCACGCGCTTCGATTTCAAGGGCTCGTCGGCCCACATCGACAGCACCGAATCGGGCAAGGAGCGCACGCTGCAGTTGCTGGCCGACAGCGACTTCCAGATCGGCCAGGTGAAGGACATCCTGCTGGCGAAACTCAGCAAGCGCGGCGTTGACGTGCGTTTCCTCGACTTCAGCGCCAAGATCGAGAAGCTCGGCGGCGACAAGGTGCGCCAGAACGTGCCGGTCAAGCAGGGCATCGACAGCGACACCGCGAAGAAGATCCAGCAGCTGATCAAGCAGAGCAAGCTGAAGGTGCAGGCCGCGATCCAGGGCGATTCCGTGCGCGTGACCGGCGGCAAGCGCGACGACCTGCAGGCGGCCATCGCGCTGCTGCGCAAGGAAGTGAGCGACGTGCCCCTGGCGTTCAACAATTTCCGAGACTGAGCGGGGCGCGATGACTCGCTGCCTCGTCGGCCTCCTGCTGGGCGCCGCCTGCGGCATCGCCTTCGCCCAGTCGGTGGCCCTCAGCGGCAGCCTCGGCGCCAGCAAGGCGCTGCTGCTGATCGATGGCCAGCCGCACACGGTGGCCGTGGGCAGCACCGTCAAGGGCGTGACGCTCAAGCGCGTGGGCGATGGCGAGGCCGAGGTCGAGATTGCCGGCAAGACGCAGACGGTGCGGCTGGGCGCGGCGCCCTCGAGCGTCGGCGGCCACAGCGGTTTCGGCGGCGGACGCGAGATCGTGCTGCCGGTCGGCCCCGGCGGGCATTTCATGACCACCGGCAGCATCAACGGCAAGTCGGTGCAGTTCATGGTCGACACCGGCGCCACCTCGATCGCGATGAGCCAGACCGATGCCGAGCGCATCGGCCTCGACTGGAAGCGCGGCCGCCGCAGCCTGACGCAGACCGCCGGCGGCGTGGTACCGGTCTATGCGGTGAACCTCACCTCGGTGCGGGTGGGCGACGTCGAGGTCTCGAACGTCGACGCGGTGGTGCTGCAGGCCGAGATGCCGATGGTGCTGCTGGGCAACAGCTTCCTGTCGCGCTTCACGATGCGGCGCGACAGCGACACGATGCGGCTGGAACGCCGCTGAGCGCCACTCAGGCCTTCGCGGCCGGCGGCCGGGCGCGCCAGAACGCCAGCGTCGCCAGCACGCCCATCAGCGCCAGCCCGAGCAGCGCCTCGCGGTAGCCCGGCACCAGCAGCAGCAGCCAGGCCATCGACAGCGGCGCCGTCGCGCGCGCCAGCAGCCCGATGCCCGACATCGCGCCACCGATGCGGCCCACGTGCGTGCGGCCGAAGTACTCCGGCACCAGGCCGCCGCGCACGATCGTCACCAGCCCGTTGGCCATGCCGAACAAGAGTGCAAAGGCCAGCAAGGCGTACAGCGAACGGCTGAGGGCGAACAGCGTCATCGCCGCCGGCAGGCAGGCCATCACCACCGCGCCGATCGCGCGGAGCGACCGCCCGCGGCCCAGCCACACGTAGAGCAACCGGCCGGCCACCTGCGCCGGGCCGACGGTGACCAGCACCTTCAGCGCGTCGCCTTCCGGCACGCCCTTGGCCGCGAAGGCCGGCATCACATGGGCCCACAGCGCCGCCTGCACGAACGAATGCAGCGTGAAACAGATCGCCAGCAGCCAGAACGCCGATTCGCGCAACGCCTCGTGCAGCGTGGCGTCATCGGCCTCGTCGTGCGAGCTGGTTGCCGCGACGATGGCCGGCCCGCGCAAGGCCCACGCATGCAGCGGCGCCACGCCCAGCAGCAGCACCGCGCCGATCACCGCCAGCGCGCCGCGCCAGCCGAGGGCCGATTGCAGCGCCGCCACCGCCGGAAAGCACAGCGTCGACGCGAAGCCGCCCACCAGGGTCAGCGTGGTGATGCCCTCGCGGTAGCGCAGCGGGTAGCGCTTGGTCAGCACGTTGAAGGCCGGCTCGTACAGGGTCATCGCCATCGAGGCGCCGAGCAGTGCCCACACCGCGTACAGCATCCACGGCGCGCTGACCTGCGACCACAGCAACATGCCGACGCCGGCCAGCGCAGCGCCCGCCGTCATCACGGCGCGGCCGCGCCCGGCATCGATGGCCGCGCCGGCCGCGTAGCTACCCGCACCCCACATGCCCAGGCCGAGCGTGAAGGCCCCCATCAGCGTCGGCTTGTCCCAGCCCAGCGCCTGCTGCATCGGCAGCACGAAGGTCGAAAAGGTGTAGTACAGCGCCGCCCAGCACAGCAGCTGGCCCAGCGCCAGCGCCGACACCGTGGCGCCATAGCCGGGATGACCCGGGCCCGAAGAAGACATCCGGCCGATTATGGGCAGCACCGGTTGTCACGGCAGGGACAAGCCAAATTCGAACGATCGTGCTAAAACTCGGCGCTGCCGCTGCTTAAGCCTGGAGACAAGCCGCCATGGACCTGAACTTCACTGCGGAAGAACTGGCCTTCCGCTCCGAAATCCGCCAGTGGGTGGCGGAGAACCTGCCGAAAGACATCAGCCACAAGGTGCTGAACTCGCTGCGCCTGTCGAAGGACGACATGCAACGCTGGGCCAAGATCCTCGGCGCCAAGGGCTGGCTGGGCTACGGCTGGCCCAAGCAGTTCGGCGGCCCGGGCTGGAACGCCGTGCAGAAGCACATCTTCGAGGAAGAGTGCGCGCTGGCCGGCTCGCCGCGCATCGTGCCCTTCGGCCCGGTGATGGTGGCGCCGGTGATCATGGCCTTCGGCACGCCGGAGCAGCACAAGCGCTTCCTGCCCGGCATCGCCTCGGGCGAGGTGTGGTGGAGCCAGGGCTACAGCGAACCGGGCTCGGGCTCGGACCTGGCCAGCCTGAAGACCCGCGCCGAGCGCCGCGGTGACAAGTACATCCTCAACGGCCAGAAGACCTGGACCACGCTCGGCCAGTACGGCGACTGGATCTTCTGCCTGGTGCGCACCAGCAGCGAAGGCAAGCCGCAGACCGGCATCTCGTTCATCCTGGTGGACATGAAGTCGCCCGGCATCACGGTGCGGCCGATCATCACGATGGACGGCGAGCACGAGGTCAACGAGGTGTTCTTCGACAACGTCGAGGTGCCGGCCGAGAACCTGATCGGCGAGGAGAACAAGGGCTGGACCTACGCCAAGCACCTGCTGGCGCACGAGCGCACCAACATCGCCGATGTCAACCGCGCCAAGCGCGAGCTCGAGCGCCTGAAGCGCATCGCCAAGGCCGAAGGCGTGTACGACGACCTGCGCTTCCGCGACCAGATCGCCCTGCTGGAGGTGGACATCGTCGCGCTGGAGATGCTGGTGCTGCGCGTGCTATCGGCTGAAAAGAGCGGCAAGCAGAGCCTGGACATTGCCGGCCTGTTGAAGATCCGCGGCAGCGAGATCCAGCAGCGCTACACCGAGCTGATGATGCTGGCCGCCGGCCCCTTCGCGCAGCCCTTCGTGCACGAGGCGATGGAAGCCGGCTGGCAGGGCGACTTCGCCGGCGCGGCCGCGGTGGCACCGCTGGCCGGCACCTACTTCAACATGCGCAAGACGACGATCTACGGCGGCTCGAACGAGGTTCAGCGCAACATCGTCTCGCAAACCGTTCTCGGAGCTTGATCATGGACTTCGAATTCTCAGACGATCAGGTTTCTCTGCGTGATGCGGTCGCCCGCTGGGTGGAGAAAGGCTTCTCGTTCGAACGTCGCCACGGCATTGCCAAGGCCGGCGGCAGGACGCGCGATGTGTATGGCGAGCTCGCCGAACTGGGCCTCACCGGACTGACCGTGCCGGAAGACCATGGCGGCATGGGCTTCGGCGCAGTCGAGGCCATGGTGGTGATGGAAGAGCTGGGCCGTGGCCTGGTGAACGCCCCGCTGGCCGCCGGTGCGCTGATGACGCCGGCGCTGCTGAAGGCGGCGCCTGCCGAGCTGCAGGCCGCCTGGCTGCCGAAGGTGGCCGCGGCCGAGGCGCTGGTGGTGCCGGCCTTCGTCGAGCGCGGCGCGCGCTACCAGCTCGATGCCGTCAACACCACCGCGACGCAGGCTGGCAGCGGCTGGACGCTCAGCGGCCAGAAGAGCCTGGTGGCGGCGGCCGACGAGGCCGACGCGTTCATCGTCTCGGCACGCGGGCCGCAGGGCATCGCGCTGTTCCTGGTCGAGAAGGGCGGCGCCGGCGTCACCGTCAGCGGCTACCCGACGCAGGACGGCGGCCGGGCGGGTGAAGTGAAGCTGGCCAACGCACCGGCCACGCTGGTCACGACCGACGGCCTGGCCACGCTGGAATACGCCACCGATGTCGGCATCGCGGCGCTGTGCGCCGAAGCCGTCGGCGCGATGGACAAGCTGGTCGCGGTGACGGTCGAGTACATGAACACGCGCAAGCAGTTCGGCACCACGCTCGCCAGCTTCCAGGCGCTGCGCCACCGCATCGCCGACGTGAAAATGCAGCTCGAGCTCGGCCGCTCGATGAGCTACTTCGCCACGCTCAAGCTCGGCGAGGCGCCGGCCGCGCGCCGGCGCGCGCTGTCGCAGGCCAAGGTGCAGCTGGGCCACTCGATGCGCTTCGTCGGCCAGCAGTGCATCCAGCTGCACGGCGGCATCGGCGTCACGGACGAGTACATCGCGAGTCACTACTTCAAGCGCCTGACGATGCTCGAACTGACGCTGGGCGACACCCAGTACCACCTGGGCGAGGTGTCCTCGCGCATGCTGGACACGGCAGGGGTCTTCGCCTAGCACGGAAAGTCCCCGGCAGGGGACAGGCCGCCAAGCGGCCAGGGGCGCGGGCTCACGAGCGAAGCCGCCAAACCCGATCCGGGTTGCCCGGTCGGGTTTGGTCAGCCCCTCGGGGGCGGCCGCCCGGCGGCCGGGGCCGACATCCAGTCTGACCAGTGGTCGATGCAGGCGCGGATCTTCGGCAGCCGCTGGCGATTGCTGGCGGTCACCGCATAGATCGGCACCTGCTGCAGGTCGACATAAGCCGGCAGCACCGGCACCAGCCGGCCCTGCCGCACCAGCGGGTTCGCGGCCACGGTGGCCAGCCGGCCGATGCCCAGGCCCTGCAGCACCATGTTGGCGGCCAGGCCCGTGTCGTTGGTGCGCCAGTCGCCTTCGACCGACAGCTTGATCGGCTCGCCGTCGATGAAGAAGGGCCAGTGGTTCAGCTGCGGCGCGGCAGTGTTGGTCACCAGACGGTGCTGCGCCAGTTCATCCGGATGATCGGGCAGCCGGTGCCGTTCGGCATAGGCGGGTGAGGCATACAGCGCGCGGCCGAGGTGGCCGATCTGGCGCGCGATCATCGTCTCGGGCAGCGAGCTGACGGTGCGGATCGCGATGTCGATGCCCTCGCGCGCCATGTCGGCGAGCCGGTCGCTGACCTCGATCTCGACATGCAGCTTCGGGTGCTGTTGCGCCAGCGGCTCGAGGCTGGGCACCAGCAGGTACTGCGCGATCACCGTGCTCGCCGCCACGCGCACCAGGCCGGCCGGCTCGCGCGAGTGCGCGGCGAATTCGCCTTCGAGCTCCTCCATCGTGCCGCCGATGCGGTGGCAGTAGCCGAGGAAGGTCTCGCCCTCGGCGGTGAGCGCCAGGCCGTGCGTCGAACGGTGGATCAGCCGCGCGCCGCAGGTACGCTCGATGCGCTGCAGCGCGCGCGACACCTGGCTCACCGGCACGTCGCGTTCGCGGGCGACGGCCGACAGGGTGCCCAGCGCCGCGACGCGGGCGAACAGCTTCAGGTCGTCGAAGGCCAGCTCATCCATTTGCGCCGCATCCTAAACGCGGAGGCCGTGAGCAGCCGGCTTTGCAGCCGCTGCAACACGACTTTGAGGGCGGTGCCGTTTCGCGGCGCGGCAGCGATTCCTACAGTGACGGCACGCCCACCGATTCACTGGAGAACACCATGTCCCACACCGCCTATGCAGCCCATGCCGCCCTGGTCGACGCAGCCAAGCGCCGTGCCCACGAACTGCGTGCCGAGGCCGAACAGGCCTTCTGGTCCGCCGTCGGCCGCGCGCTGCGCCGGCTGTTCCTCATCCACCCGGGCCGCCCGACGACGGCCACCCGCCCGCCCTGCGCCCACGGAGCCTGAACCATGCCCACGCTGATCCTGAAGATCGCCCCCTTGCACAACCCGGCACTGTACCCCGCGCTGGCGCGGGCGCTGACCGACATCACCGTCGACACGCTGGGCAAGCGCCGCGAGGTCACCGCAGTGGTCATCGAAGACCTGCCCGACGCGGCCTGGTTCATCGGCGGCGCCGCGCTGAGCCGGCCCACCGCGCTGCTGGAGATCAGCATCAGCGCCGGCACCAACACGCCGGCGCAGAAGGCCGCGTTCATCGCCGCCGCACAGGCCGAGCTGCAGCGCCAGCTGGCCCCCGGCGGCCGGCTCGAGGAGGCCAGCTACGTGATCGTGCGCGAGCTGCCCACCAGCGACTGGGGCTATGACGGCCAGACCCAGGCGGCACGCCAGGCCGGCCGTGCGCGCAGCCCGGAGGCCGCCCTGCGGCAAACACCGCCGCAGCCGGCCGAGTCGCTCGGCTAGCATCACGCGGTGAGCGCCGACACCCCTGCCCCGCAGCAACTGCCGCCCGACCTGGCCGCCTTCATCCAGAGCGGGCTGTCGATCACCGTGGCCGGGCGCGACGACCGGCTGGTGCCCTCGATCGCCAAGGGCGTCGGCTGCCGGGTCAGTGCCGATCGCAGCCAGATCACCGTGCTGGTGTTCGCCGACGCTGGCGAAGCGGTGCTGCGCGACATCGCCCACAACGGCCTGATCGCGGTGGTGTTCAGCCTGCCCAGCAGCAACCGCACGGTGCAGTTCAAGGGTCGCGATGCCAAGCCGGTCCCCGCCACCGCGGCCGATGTGGCGCTCGCTCGCCGCCACCTGGCGCTGTTCGCCAACGAGCTCGGCAAACTGGGCTGGCGGGAAGACTACGTGCAGGCCGCCTTCTGGCACGACCCCGCCCAGCTGCAGGCGGTGCGCTTCACGCCCGATGGCGCCTTCGCACAGACCCCCGGACCGGGCGCCGGCGCCGCGATGTGCCTGCAATCCAGCCCGCCGGCATGAACAACCCGTCCACCGACAGCGACCTGACCTCGCTCGACGAGGTGCGCTACTGCCTCGAAGGCGTGATCCCCGCCGTGCTGGCCACCTGTGCCATCGACGGCACACCGAACGCGACCTACGTGTCGCAGATGCAGTACGTCGACCCGCAGCATGTCGCGCTGTCGTTCCAGTTCTTCAACAAGACGCGCGAGAACATCCTGGCCAACCCGCAGGCCACCGCGCTGGTGATCGACCCCTACACCGGCGACAGCTACCACCTGACGCTGCTGTACCTGCGCACCGAGACGCTGGGGCCGCTGTTCCAGTCGATGAAGGCCAAGCTCGCCGGCATCGCCTCGCACACCGGCATGAGCGGCGTGTTCAAGCTGCAGGGTGCCGACGTCTACCGCGTGCAGGCCGTGCGCCGCGTGCCGGGCGTGCAGGCGCGGCCGCGGCCGGCCAGCCCGCGGCTGCTGCTGAACTCGCTGCGCAGCGCCAGCCTGCAGCTGGCCAACTGCGGCGACACCGGCGCGCTGTTCGACCTGAGCCTCGCGCTGCTGGCACAGGAGTTCGGCGTCACGCACGCGCTGCTGCTGATCGCCGACGAGCCCGGCCAGCGCCTGTACACCGTGGCCAGCCGCGGCTACAGCAGCACCGGCGTCGGCTCGGAGATCGCGTTCGGCGACGGCGTGATCGGCGTGGCGGCCGAGCACCGCGTGCCGATCCGCATCAGCCACATGACGATGGAGTACGCCTACGGCCAGGCCGCACGCGCCGGCGCGGCCTCGCGCGGGCTGCCGCTGGAAACCGAGATCCCCTTCCCCGGCCTGGCCGAGCCGCACAGCCAGCTGGCGGTGCCGCTGCTGGCCGCCGGCCGGCTGATGGGCGTGCTGTGCGTGGAGAGCCCGCAGGACCTGCGCTTCAGCTACGACGACGAGGACGCACTGGTGGCGCTGGGCGCGGTGCTGGCCGGCGCCTTGCTGGCGCAGCAGCAGCAGGCCGCCGACATGGCGGCGGCCGCGCCCAGCCTTGCGCCGGCGGCGCAGGCGCCGCCGGTTGCCGCGGCGCCGCTGCTCGAAGTGCGCCACTACCGCCAGAACCACAGCGTGTTCATCGGCCACGACTACCTGATCAAGGGCGTGGCCGGCGCCATCCTGTGGAAGCTGCTGCTAACGCACGAAGAGAGCGGACGGCGCGACTTCAGCAACCGCGAGCTGCGCGCCGCCACCGACCTGGGCCTGCCCGAGATCAGCGACAACCTCGAGGCCCGGCTGGTGCTGCTGCAACGCCGCCTGGCCGAGCGCTGCCCGGCGCTGTCGATCGAGAAGACCGGGCGCGGGCTGTTCCGCCTGTGCCTGCGCCAGCCGGTTCGGCTGATCGAGATCGACGGCTGAGGTCGGCACCCGGCTGCGGGCCGCCGCAGCCACCCGCAGCGCGCCACAGGTACCCCGCCAGCGCCGTCACAGCCCGAGCGCCAGGCTGAGCTTGCGCCAGTCGCGCCCGCCCAGCAGCGGGCGGACCTGGCTCAGCACGGTGTCGAACACCTCGGCCGGCGCGGTGCGGCGCATGCCGCCGAGCAGCATGGCGCGCTCGGCCGGCGTCATGTGCGGCAGCATCCAGCGCATCGACACGGCCGACTGCTCGGGCTTCAGGCTGCTGACGATGCGGTGCTCCAGCGCGCGGATCTCGTCGTCGGTGTGCGTGGCCCACAGCACCGCGTTGTGCTCGGTCTCCTCGCGCTGCATGTGCTCGAAGTTCTCGGCGACGAACTGCGCCAGCGCGCGGTACAGCGCCTGCGCCGCCTCGCTGTTGCCCGGCACCTGTTCGAGCAGCTGATCGAGCTGGTCGATCGCGACGAGGTGCCCTTCATGCTCGATGCCCAGCGCGGTGGCGCTGCCCGGCGCGCGCGCCTGCATCGCGGCATGGATCACGTTGTTCTCGTGCTCGAGGTGGCCGCGGCAGATGGCCAGCAGGCCCTGCAGTTCGGCGCCGACCTCGGCCACCTCGGCGGCGTCGTGCGGGTCGAGCCGACCCACGCGCACCAGCGTGTGGGCCATGAAGGCGCGCAGGCCCTTGTGGATGAAGGCGTAGATGTCGTGGCGGGGAGCGTTGCTCATGGTCGGTTCCGATGTGTTGACGATGTGCTGACAGCTTAGGAACCCGCACGCGCCCACGTTCGTAAGAATCCCCCTCGGCCCACCTTAAGAATCTCGTAAAGGCCGCAGCGCCGATCGACCGATGTCCCGGTGGTAGGCTGCGATCCCCATGCATCCCGGAAGCATCACCGACATCGCCGGCCTGAAGGTCGGCCACCACACCGATGCGCGCCGGCCGACCGGCTGCACCGTGCTGCTGTGCGAGCAGGGGGCGGTGTGCGGTGTCGACGTGCGCGGTGCCGCGCCCGGCACGCGCGAGACCGACCTGCTCGATCCGCAGAACGTCATCGAGCAGGTGCATGCGCTGCTGCTGTGCGGCGGCAGCGCCTTCGGCCTGGCCGCGGCCGATGGCGTGATGCAGTGGCTCGAGGCACGCGGCCATGGCGTGCCGGTGGGCCCGGCCCGGGTGCCGATCGTGCCGGCCGCCGTGCTGTTCGACCTGTGGGTCGGCGATGCGCGCATCCGGCCCGATGCCGCGGCCGGCTTTGCGGCCTGCGAAGCGGCCAGCGCGGCGCCACCGGCGCAGGGCAGCGTCGGCGCCGGTGCCGGTGCCTCGGTGGGCAAGCTGTTCGGCATCGACCACGCGATGAAGGGTGGCATCGGCACCGCGTCGGTCCGCGTCGGCGCGATCACGGTCGGCGCACTGATCGCGGTGAATGCCATCGGCGATGTCGTCGATCCGCGCAGCGGCCGCGTGCTGGCCGGCTCGCGCGCCGACGATGGCCGCACGCCGCGCGACAGCATGGCCTGCATGCTGCGTGGCGACCTGCCCGAGCGGCTGATGCAAGGCATGGCCACGACGATCGGCATCGTCGCCACCGATGCGCAGCTGACCAAGGCGCAGGCCAACAAGCTGGCCTCGATGGCACATGACGGGCTTGCGCGCAGCATCAACCCGGTGCACACGCAGACCGATGGCGATACCCTGTTTGCGCTGGCCACCGGCGGCGCGGGCAGGCCCGCCAACCTGACCGTGCTGGGTGCGCTGGCCGCCGAGGTGACGGCGCGCGCGGTGGTCAACGCCGTCAGCGCGGCCGCGGCGCTGCAGGCCCCGGGCCTGCCCGAGCTGCCCTCGGCGCAGGCGCTCGGCTGGATCTGAACAACACCAGGAGACAACGCTCATGACCTCTTCCCTGACCCGCCGCGGCTGGTTGGCCGGCCTGGCCGTCACCAGCGCGCTGCTCGCCGCCTGCGCGAGCCCGGCGCCCGACGTCGCCCAGCGCCCGCCGATCGTCTTCGTGCACGGCAATGGCGACACCGCCGCGCTGTGGACCACGATGCTGTGGCGCTACGAAAGCCAGGGCTGGCCGCGCGACCGGCTCCACGCCGTCGACTTCCCGAACCCCCTGGCACGCGACGACGACAACGTTGCGCAGCCCGGCCGCAGCAGCAGCACCGAGCAGCGCGAGTTCCTCGCCGCCGAGGTTCAGCGCGTGCTGGCCGCCACCGGCGCGGCCAAGGTGGTGCTGATCGGCAACTCGCGCGGCGGCAATGCGATCCGCAGCTACATCCAGAACGGCGGCGGCGACAAGACGGTCTCGCACGCCATCCTCGGCGGCACGCCGAACCACGGCGTGTGGGCCAACCCGCAGTTCCGCCCGGGCAACGAGTTCAACGGTGCCGGCCCCTTCCTGCAGGCGCTGAACGCGCCCAAGGGCGCGGAGGGCAACGAGGTCACGCCCGGCGTCCAATGGGCCACCGTACGCTCGGACAACAACGACAAGTTCGCGCAGCCCGATGGCGTGTGGATCGGGGCCAAGGGCACGCCGACCAACGTCACCGCCGAGGGCCCCGCGCTGAAAGGCGCGCGCAACATCGTGCTGCCCGGCCGCGACCACCGCGAGACCAGCTATCACCCGCAGGCCTTTGCCGCGGCCTACGAATTCATCACCGGCCGCGTGCCGGCCAGCACCGCGATAACACCCGAAGACAGCGTCAAGCTCAGCGGCAAGGTCTCGGGCTACGGCGCCGGCGGGCCGACCAACCTGCCACTGGCCGGTGCCCGCGTCGCGGTGTACGCGGTGGATGCCGCCACCGGCGCGCGCCGCGGCGCTGCGCTGCTCGACCAGGCCATCGGCGCCGACGGGCAATGGGGCCCGGTGGCCACCGATGCCCGCACCGCGCTCGAATTCGTGGTCAGCGCGCCGGGCTATGCGGTGATGCATGTCTACCGCTCGCCGTTCGCGCGATCGTCGAACATCGTGCATTTGCGCGCCGAGCGCATCGCCGAGGCCGACAAGGGCGCCGCGGCCGTCGTCACCTTCACCCGGCCGCGCGGCTACTTCGGCCTGCCGCGCGACACGCTGAGCTTCGACGGCCAGCTGCCGCCCGGCATTCCGCCCGGCGTGGCCGGCGTCTCGAGCAGCAAGCTCAAGCTGACGGATGCCGCCGACCGGCCGATTGCCGGTGACTTCCGCAGCGGCGAGCTGGCCGAGCGCGTGGTCGGCCGCGTCTGGCCGGCGGCGGAGAACCACATGGTCGTGCTCGAACTCCACCAATGAGCGTCTCCTCCCGGCCGCAGCGCATCGACCAGATCCTGTTTGCCCAAGGCTTCGGCACGCGGCGCGAATGCGCCGGAATGATCGAGATCGGCCTGGTGCGCGTGGCCGGCGAGCTGGTGTCCGACCCCGGCGCGAGCTTCGTCGCGCAGGGCCTGGCGCTGGAAGTCGAGGGTCGGCCCTGGGTCTGCCACGAGCAGGCGCTGGTGATGCTGCACAAGCCCGCGGGCTACGAGTGCTCGCAGAAGCCGTCGGCCTGGCCCAGCGTGATCCTGCTGCTGCCGCCGCCGCTGCGCCGGCGCGGCGTGCAGCCGGTGGGCCGGCTCGACCAGGACACCACCGGCCTGCTGCTGCTGACCGACGATGGCGCGCTGATCCACCGACTCACCTCGCCGAAGAAGCAGGTGCCCAAGGTCTACGAGGTGCAGACCGCCCGCCCGGTCGAGCCGCAGCAGGTCGAGCGCCTGCTCGCCGGCGTGGTGCTGGACGACGACCCGAAGCCGGTGCGCGCCGAGGGCTGCGAGATCACCGGCCCGCAGGCCCTGCGGCTGACGCTGGTGCAGGGCAAGTACCACCAGGTCAAGCGCATGATTGCCGCGGTGGGCAACCATGTCAGCGGCCTGCACCGCAGCGCCTTCGGGCAACTGACCTTGCCGGCCGCGCTGGCGCCTGGGCAGTGGGCCTGGGTCGAGGGCCTGGCGGCGATCACCGGCTAAGGCCTCGGCCCGCCTCCACGCTGGGGATAATCCACCGCATGCAGGTCTTCCGCGGCTTTCACCATCCCGGCCTCGCGCCCGCCTGTGCGCTGACCATCGGCAACTTCGACGGCGTGCACCGCGGCCACCAGGCGATGCTGGCCCTGCTGACCAACGAGGCCCGCCATCGCCGGCTCGCCAGCTGCGTGATGACCTTCGAGCCGCATCCGCGCGACTACTTCGCGGCGCGCAGCGGGCAGCCCGACCAGGCGCCGGCGCGCATCGCCACGCTGCGCGACAAGCTCTCCGAACTCGAGCGCTGCGGCGTCGACCAGGTCGTCGTGCTGCGCTTCGATGCCAGGTTCGCCGCGCAGACGCCGCAGGCCTTCATCGACGACGTGCTGCTGCAGGGCCTGCAGGCGCGCTACGTGCTGGTCGGCGACGATTTCCGCTTCGGCGCCAGGCGTGCGGGCGACTACGCGATGCTGGATGCCGCGGGCCAGCGCCAGGGCTTCGATGTCGCTCGCATGATGAGTTATGAGGTGCACGGCCTGCGCGTGTCCAGCTCGGCCGTGCGCGAGGCGCTGGCCGGCGGCGACATGGCGCGCACGGCGGCGCTGCTGGGCCGGCCCTACAGCATCAGCGGCCACGTCGTGCACGGCAAGAAGCTCGGCCGCGAGCTGGGCTTCCGCACGCTGAACCTGCGCTTCGGGCACCACCGGCCCGCGGCGATGGGCATCTTCGTCGTGCGCGTGCACGGGCTCGCCGAGGCGCCGCTGCCAGGCGTCGCCAGCCTGGGCGTGCGGCCGACGGTGGAAGACGCCGGCCGCGTGCTGCTGGAGACCCACTGCCTCGAATGGCCCGCGTCGCTCGGCCCCGAGGCCGGCTACGGCCGCGTGCTGAAGGTCGAGCTGCTGCACAAGCTGCACGACGAGCGCCGCTACGCATCGCTCGAAGCGCTGCGCGCCGGCATCGCGCAGAACGAGGCGGACGCGCGCGCGTGGTTCGCGAAGTCCTGAGTCAGTCGCCCGGGGCCGGCCGCCAGGCGACCGGGGCCCTCAGAACCGCCAGGCGAGGCCGCCGTTGATGCCCCAGGTGTCGCGCCGGCGTGTCAGCGGGCTGTCGAGCGTCGGCCCTTTCAGCTGCGAGGTGCCGACATTGACGAAGCCCAGCCAGTGCGGTCCCAGGTCGGCACGCAGGCCGGCGCCGAAGCCCAGGTCGCGCAGGCCCGCCGGCGGCTCGTAGACCCGCAGGCCCGAGCGGGCGCTCTGCTCCGGCGTCACGCCGAAGTAGCTCTGCATGTAGCGATGGTCGGCTGCGGTGATCCCGGTGCCGACATTGGCCCGCAGCGTCGGCGTCAGCGCCCACTCGTAGCTCAGCCCGGCGTCCAGCAGCGTGCCGCCGCCGCGCCCGAGCAGGTCGGGGCTCAGGCCGGCCGACAGCTTCCAGCCATGGCCGAACGACTGCACCACGGTGAGCCGCCCACGGACCGTGGCGCGCACGTTGCCCAGGCCCTTGAGCATCGGATCGTCGCCCTCGTCGCGGCCACCGTCCAGGCGGGCCGACAGGCTAACGCGCAGCCGGTCGCGCGAGATCAGCTCGGCCGCCAGCCCGCGCTGCACCTCGTCGTTGCGGCGGGTCACGAAGCCGCCCGTGGTGGTGGCCGAGAAGCGGCCGTAGCGCAGGAAGAGCCCTGGCCGGCCGCGCAGCCGGTTGTCGCTGGCGCCCTGGTAGGCCGGGCTGTAGTTGAACAGCAGGCCAACGGCCCCTTCCCACTTGGGTTGCCCGGCCCCGGCCGGCGCCGAGGATGTCGGCGCGGGTACCGGTGCCGATGCCGGCGTTTCGTCGTCCGCACGCGCCACGCCGGCAGCCAGGAGGCAGAGGGTGGCTGCCCAGACCAGCCGCGTGGTGCCGACTCGGCGGCATGCTTCAGTAGAATTCATGGGATGGCATTGTGCGGGTTCAAAGTTGACAGCCAGCGTGGGCATGCCGCCACGCGCCGCCAAACCACGCGCGACCGAATTCAGCGCTCGATCGTCTGATCTGCCAGCCGCCATGCTGCCCGCCCGGCATCGTGGCATGAATTCCCCCTCTTGAGACGAGCGCGCCGAGCCACAGACGGCGCGACAGGCCATGACCGATTCGAGCTCCACCGCCCCCGACTACCGCAGCACGCTGAACCTGCCCGACACCCCCTTCCCGATGCGCGGCGACCTGCCCAAGCGCGAACCCGGCTGGGTCAAGCAGTGGGAGGACCAGGGCCGGTACAAGCAGCTGCGCGACGCGCGCTGCAACGCGCCGAAGTTCATCCTGCACGACGGCCCGCCGTATGCCAATGGCCAGATCCACATGGGCCATGCCGTCAACAAGGTGCTCAAGGACATGATCGTCAAGGCGCGCCAGCTGGCCGGCTTCGACGCGCAATACGTGCCGGGCTGGGACTGCCACGGCCTGCCGATCGAGAACGCCATCGAGAAGAAGCACGGCCGC
>CAZXLI010000141.1:0-15908 GCA_964641795.1 uncultured Bordetella sp.
GCCCACCGGTGACGTCGCCCATGTGCGAATCGGGCACGAACACGTCGAGGTTGACGATGGGCTCGAGGATCTGCGGTCGCGCCTTGGAGATCGCATCCATGAAGGCGCGCTTGCCGGCGGTGACGAAGGCGATTTCCTTGGAATCCACCGGATGGTATTTGCCGTCGTACACGGTGACCCGCACGTCCTGCATGTGGTAGCCGGCCACCGAGCCGTGTTCCAGCACCTGGCGCACGCCCTTTTCCACGGCGGGCAGGAACTGGTTCGGAATCGTGCCGCCTTTCACCGCATCCACGAACTCGAAGCCGCCGCCGCGCGGCAGCGGCTCGATGCGCAGGTACACCTCGCCGAACTGGCCCGCGCCGCCGGTCTGCTTCTTGTGGCGGTGGTGGCCCTCGGCATTGGCGGTGACGGTCTCGCGGTAGGCGATGCGCGGCGGCCGCGTGTCGACCTCGAACTTGTAGACCTCGCGCAGCCGGTCCAGCAGCATGCGCAGGTGCAGCTCGCCCAGGCCGTAGATGATGCTCTCGTTGGTGCTGGCCACATGCTCGATCTTGAGGCAAGGATCCTCGTCGATCAGCTTGCTCATGATCTCCCACATGCGCTGCTCGTCGCCGCGTCGTTTGGGTGATATGGCCAGGCCGTGCACCGGCACCGGGAAGGGCAGGGGCTTCAAGTGGATGTGGTCGTCTTCCGCGGCGTCGTGCAGCACCGCGTCGAAGTGCAGCTCGTCGACCTTGGCCACGGCGCAGATGTCGCCCGGCACCGCGCGCGGCACCTCGACATGGTCCTTGCCCTGCAGCATGAACAGGTGGCCCACCTTGAAGGGCTTGCGGCCGTCGCCGATGTACAGCAGGCTGTCCTTGGTGATCGTGCCCTGGTGCACCCGCAGCACGCCCATCTTGCCGACGTAGGGGTCCACGGTCACCTTGAACACATGGGCCAGCACATGCGCGGCCGGGTCGGGCTGCGCATGCATCAGCTGCGCGTCGGCGCCCTCGCCGTTGAGGAAGTCGGGCGGATTGCCCTCGGTCGGGTTCGGCAGCAGCTTGGCGATCACGTCCAGCAGCTCGGCCACGCCAGCACCGGTGCGCGCCGAGACGAAGCACACCGGGATCAGGTGCCCTTCGCGCAGCGCCTGCTCCAGCGGCGCATGCAGTTCGGCGGGATCGACATCGCCGTCGTTCAGGTAGCGGTCGACGAACGCGGCATCGACCTCGACCACCTGCTCGACCAGCGCGCGGTGGGCCACATCGACCGCGCCGAAGTCGCTGTGGCCTTCGCGGTTGTAGAAGCAATCGACGACCTTGGTGCCGCCGGCATCCGGCAGGTTCAACGGCAGGCATTCCTTGCCGAAGGTGGCCTGGATCTGCGCCAGCAGCGCGGGCAGGTTGACGCCCTGCGCGTCGATCTTGTTGACGATGATCAGCCGGTCGAGCTGGCGCTCGGCCGCGTACTCCATCATGCGCACGGCCATCGGCTCGATGCCGGTGCTGGCGTTGATCACGATCGCCGCGGTCTCCACCGCTTCGAGCGCCGGCAGGCTCTGGCCAACGAAGTCGGGGCCGCCGGGCGTGTCGATGAAGTGGATGCGCGTCCCGCCATGGTGGGTGTGCATCACCGCGGCGTTCAGCGAATGCTGCATGCGCTTTTCGAGCGGGTCGAAATCGCTGACGGTGCTGCCGCGTTCCAGGCTGCCGGCGGCGCCGATGGCACCGGACTTCAGCAGCATCGCTTCGGCCAGGCAGGTCTTGCCGGCAGCGGAAGGTCCGACGAGGGCCAGGGTGCGGATGTCGGCCACCTGGACGGCGCCGGACGCGAGTGGGCTTGGCATGTGCTGTCTCCTCATGCAGTCGCCCCGGGACGCTGGTGGCCTGGACTCGCTGGACCGGCCCAGGCGCCGCGGGGCGCGCAGTGCTAGGGCCTTGGCCGGATGCGACCAGCCTATGCCTGTCGGCGGGGCCGCGCAAGGGGATTGGCCTGTGGGTGATCAAACCCCCGGCAACGAATCGGCGCGCTGGTGCCGCGGAACCTGCCGCCGCGGCCACGCCGGGGATGAGCCCCGGGCTCAGGCCTCCTCGGCCGCGCCGCGGCTGACGCTTTCGCCGTCGGCCGGCCGCAGGGTCCAGAACGACAGCGACGAGACCACCGTCACCACGCCCAGCGTGAGGAAGGCATGGTGCAGCGCCCCCGTCACCGCGGCCTGGTCGGTCTGCGGCAGTTCGCCCAGGTACCCGGCCGCCACCAGCGAGCCGCAGGCCAGGCCGAAGCTCATCGACATCTGCTGCAGCGAGCTGGCCAGCGTGCTGGCCATGCTCGAATCGGCGGTCTCGATGTCGGCATAGGCCATCGAGTTCATGCTCGAGAACTGCAGCGAGTTGAAGAAGCCCAGCGCAAAGGCCAGCAGCAGGATCAGCGGCAGCGGCGTGCTGCCGTCCACCTGCGTGAAGCAGCAGATCACCAGGCCGATCATCACCGTGTTCACGGTCAGCACGCGGCGAAAGCCGAAGCGCTTGAGGATCGGCGCGGTGCACAGCTTCATCAGCATCGCCGCCGCGGCGGTGGGCATCATCATCAGGCCCGATTGCCAGGCCGGCCGGCCCAGGCCCAGCTGGTACAGCAGCGGCAGCAGGAAGGGCAGGCCGCCGATGCCCAACCGCGTGACGAAGCCGCCGACCACGGCGACGCGGAAGGTGCGCACGCGGAACAGCGCCAGCCGCAGCAGCGGGTAGGTCGCCTGGCGCGCGTGCCAGCCGTAGGCGGCCAGCAGGCTCAGCGACAGCAGCAGCAGCACCCCGGCCGAGGTGGCGTCGATGTGATGCTCGCCGAACACCTCCAGCAGCCAGGACAGCAGCGCCGTGCCGCTGCCGAACAGCACCAGCCCGATCACGTCCAGCGGCCGCGGCTCGCCGCCGCGGTTGTCGGGCATGTGGCGATGGATCAGGTATTGCGCCAGCAGCCCGACCGGCACGTTGACGAAGAAGATCTCGCGCCACGACAGCCAGTGCACGATCAGCCCGCCGACGGTGGGGCCCAGCAGCGGGCCGATCAGCGCCGGGATGATCACGAAGTTCATCGCCCGCAGCAGTTCGCCCTTCGGGAACGTGCGCACGATGGTCAGCCGGCCCACCGGCATCATCATCGCCGCGCCAATGCCCTGCACCACGCGCGCGGCCACCAGCATCGGCACGTTCAGCGCCAGCCCGCACAGCGCCGACGACAGCGTGAACAGCGCCACCGCGGCGGCGAACACGCGGCGCGTGCCGAAGCGGTCGGCCATCCAGCCGCTGATCGGGATGCACACCGCCAGGCTCAGGATGTAGCTGGTCACCACCGCCTTCAGGCTCAGCGGCGTCACCTGCAGGCTGGCGGCCATCGCCGGCACCGCGGTGTTCACGATGGTCGAGTCCAGCTGTTCCATGAACAGCGCACTGGCCACCACCCAGGGCAGGAAGCGCTTGACGGTATCGGGGTTCATGGACGCGGCAGTCGGCCGGAGCGGCTGGCCCGATTCTCGCGGCGGGCCGCAAAGCCGGGTGATGGGCCGGGGCTGCCCGTCCGGCGCGGCGCACCGAGGCAGTGCCGCCGCCTTGGTCTGGTGCCACCGCACGGTGCTGCCACGCCGGCGGCGGCACGGCGACGGTGCATCGCGGTCTCGCCGGCAGCCGGTCGACCGGGCTGCCACCGGATACGTCCGGGGCTGGCCCATCGCTTGCTTGTATACCGGTCGGAACACTAGTTGGCGTGCAGCCCGTCGGGCCACGGTCCAACCGTCATCGGCCAGAGGTGGATGCAAGGAGCGAGAAGCATGTCTGCAGCGAAATGGAATCGTCGTGACTGGATCAAGGGCTCGGGCGCGCTGGTCGCGGCCGGTGCCGGCGCGGGCTTCGGGCTCGATGCGCTGGCGCAGAAGCCGCTGACCGTGGGCTTCATCTACGTCGGCCCGCGCGACGACTACGGCTACAACCAGGCCCAGGCCGAGAGCGTGGCACTGGTCAAGAAGATGGCCGGCATCAAGGTGGTCGAGGAAGAGAACGTGCCCGAGACCAACGCGGTGCAGAAGACCATGCAGGGCATGATCGCGCAGGACGGCGCGACGCTGCTGTTCCCGACCTCGTTCGGCTACTTCGACCCGCACATGCTGGCCGTCGCGGCCAAGAACCCGAACGTGCGCTTCGCCCACTGCGGCGGGCTGTGGACGGAAGGCAAGCACCCGAAGAACACCGGCAGCTTCTTCGGCTACATCGACGAGGCGCAGTACCTCAATGGCGTGATCGCCGGCCACAGCAGCAAGAGCAAGAAGCTCGGCTTCGTCGCCGCCAAGCCGATCCCGCAGGTGCTGCGCAACATCAACGCCTTCACGATGGGCGCGCGCTCGGTCGACCCGACGATCACCACGACGGTGATCTTCACCGGCGACTGGAGCATGCCGGTGAAGGAGGCCGAGGCCACCAACAGCCTGGCCGACCAGGGCATCGACGTGTTCACGATGCATGTGGACGGCCCCAAGGTCATCGTCGAGACCGCGGCCAAGCGCGGCAAGATGGTCTGCGGCTACCACGCCTCGCAGGCCAAGCTCGCGCCGCAGGCGTACCTCACCGGCGCCGAGTGGAACTGGCTCGCCGCCTACAAGCAGATCATCGACGCCGCGCAGGCCGGCAAGCCGCATCCGAACTTCGTGCGCGGCGGCCTGAAGGACGGCTTCGTCAAGAGCTCGCCGTATGGCGCGATGGTGGCCGAGGGCGCGCGCAAGAACGCCGAGGACATCCGCGCCAAGATGATGAAGGGCAGCTTCGACATCTTTGCCGGCGAATTGAAGGACAACACCGGCAAGGTGGTGATCGCCAAGGGCAAGGCCTTCAAGCAGACCGATGTCGAGCTCGAGGGCATGAACTACCTCGTTGAAGGCGTCGTAGGCAAGGTCTGAGCGACAGGAGCCCGTGATGGCCCGCACCGCCCGACCCTGGCATGGTCCGACAGAAGCCGTGCTGCTGCCGGCCGGCGCACTCGTTGCCGCACTGCTGCTGTTCGGCCTGTTCGTCTGGTTCGGCGGGCAGAGCCCGTGGGAGGCCTGGGTGCTGCTGTTCCGCGGCGCCTTCGGCGATGCGTTCTCGTGGCAGAACACGCTGACGCGCTCGGCGCCGCTGATGCTCACCGCGCTGGCCGTGGCGCTGCCCGCGCGTGCGGGGCTCACGGTGATTGGCGGCGAAGGCGCGCTGGTGCTCGGCGCCCTGGGCTGCGCCGGCCTGCCCTACCTGATGCCGCTGCCTGCCAATGTGAGCGGCAGCGTGCTGGTGCTCGCCGCCGGTGCGCTGCTGGGTGCGGCCTGGGTCGCGCTGGCCGGGGCGCTGCGCCAGTACCGAGGGGTCAACGAGACGATTTCCAGCCTGCTGCTGGGCTACATCGCGATCGCGCTGTTCAAGCACTTCGTCGAAGGGCCGATGCGCGATCCGGCCAGCCTGAACAAGCCGTCGACGCGGCCGCTGGCCGAGGGCCTGCGCATCGGGCCGATCAGCGCCGACAGCGTCCTCGGCGACGTGCACTGGGGCCTGGCGATCGGCCTGGTGCTGTGCCTGCTGGCCGGCATCTGGCTGAGCTTCACGGCCTCCGGCTTCTCGCTGCGCGTGGTGGGCGGCAATGCGCGCGCCGCCGCGCTGGTCGGCCTGCCGACCAACCGCCTGATCGTGCTGGCCTGCGCCGTCGGCGGCGCCTGCGCCGGCCTGGCCGGCGCGCTGGAGGTGGCCGCGGTGCACACGGCGGCCAATGCCTCGGTGATCGCGGGCCTGGGCTACACCGGCATCCTGGTGTCGTTCGTCGCGCGCCACAACCCGTGGGCGATCCCGATCGTGGCGGTGCTGTTCGGTGGCTTCGGCGCGGCCGGCAGCATGCTGCAGCGGCGCCTGGGGCTGCCCGATGCCTCGGTGCTGGTGCTGCAGGGCTTCGCCTTCGTCTTCATCCTGGCCGCCGAGGCGCTGCGCGGCCGGCTGTTCCAGCTGGAAGTGCCGGCGATGGTCAAGCTGCGGCTGGTGGCCCACATGGGGAGGACCGTGTGATGTCGATGGATCTCTGGTTCGACCTCCTGCTGGCCATCGTCGGCGGCGCGGTGCGCGTTGGCACGCCGTTCCTCTTCGTCAGCCTCGGCGAGTGCCTCACCGAGAAGTCCGGCCGCATCAACCTGGGCCTGGAAGGCGTGCTGGTGTTCTCGGCGATGGCCGGTTTCGGCGGCGCCTATCTCAGCGGCTCGGCCTGGCTCGGCGTGCTGCTGGCCGGTGTCAGCGGCGCGGGCCTGGCGCTGCTGCACGGCCTGCTGTGCTCGCTGCAGCGGGTGTCGGACATCGCCACCGGCATCGCGCTGATGCTGCTGGGCGCGGGCCTGGCGTTCTACCTCGGCAAGCCGTTGATCCAGCCGCAGGCGCCGCAGATCCCCTCGATCGGGCTCGGCGCCTGGAGCAGCACGCCCTCGGTGCAGAGCGCGCTGTCGATCAATGCGCTGTTCCCGCTGGGCGTCGTGCTCGCCTTCCTGCTGCGCTGGGGCCTGGCCAACACCCGCTTCGGGCTGATCGTGCGCATGGCCGGCGATTCCAGCGATGCCGCGCGTGCGCTGGGTTATTCGGTCAACGCGGTGCGGATCGCGGCCACCACCGCCGGCGGCTTCATCGCCGGGCTGGGCGGCGCCTCGCTCTCGCTGTACTACCCGGGAAGCTGGAACGAGGGCCTGTCCAGCGGCCAGGGCCTGATCGCGGTGGCGCTGGTGATCTTTGCGCGCTGGCGGCCGCTGCACTGCTTCGGCGCGGCGCTGCTGTTCGGCGGCGCCGGTGCCATCGGTCCGGCGCTGCAGTCGGTGGGCATCAGCGGCGGCACCTACCTGTTCAACGCGATGCCCTACGCGCTGACGCTGCTGATCCTGGTCGTCACCTGCTCGCCGCAGCGTTCGATCAAGGGCGCGCCGCTCGAGTTGGGCATGACCCGCTGACCCTTCCTCGCCATTGCCTCCGGAGCCTTCCATGCCGACCATCGCCTCCGAACCGTATGCCTGGCCCTTCGACGGCAGCCTGACGCCGCAGAACACCGCGCTGGTGATCATCGACATGCAGACCGACTTCTGCGGCGTCGGCGGCTACGTCGACAAGATGGGCTACGACCTGTCGATGACGCGTGCGCCGATCGAGCCCCTGAAGGCGCTGCTCGCCGCCGCGCGGCGCGCCGGCCTGCATGTGATCCACACGCGTGAAGGCCACCGGCCCGACCTCACCGACCTGCCGGCCAACAAGCGCTGGCGCTCGCAGCGCATCGGCGCCGGCATCGGCGACGCCGGACCCTGCGGCCGCATCCTGGTGCGCGGCGAACCGGGCTGGGACATCATCCCCGAGCTCTACCCGGTGCCCGGCGAGCCGATCATCGACAAGCCCGGCAAGGGCTCGTTCTGCGCCACGGACCTCGAGCTGATCCTGCACACCCGCGGCATCCGCAACCTGATCCTCACCGGCATCACCACCGACGTGTGCGTGCACACGACGATGCGCGAGGCCAACGACCGCGGCTTCGAGTGCGTGATGCTCAGCGACTGCACCGGCGCCACCGACCGCGGCAACCATGAGGCCGCGCTGAAGATGATCCTGATGCAGGGCGGCGTGTTCGGCGCGGTGTCGAACTCGGCCGCGGTGATCGAAGTTCTCAACACCCTCTGACGCCTGAAAGACGCGGCCATGACACAACACAGTTCCCTCTCCCGGCGCAAGCTGCTGCAGACCGGTGCGGCCTCGGCCGCGCTGATCGGCCTGAGCCGCAAGTCGCTGGCGGCCGACGACAAGATCCTGATCGGCTTCTGGCCCATCGCCTCGGGCCTGCCGCTGTACGTCGGCCTGGAGCGCGGCATCTTCAAGGAAGCCGGGCTGCAGGTGGAAGGCGCCAAGTTCGCCAGCGCGCAGCAGGTGGCCGAGGCCATGATCGCCGGCCGGATCCACGGCTCGGCCAACGGTACCGCGTCGGCCGCGCTCGGGCTGGCCGAGATCACCAGCCCGAACCTGTTCAAGATCATCTGCAGCAACCCGAGCAACCGCAAGCTGGTGCTCGACGAGTTCGTCGTGCCGAAGGACTCGCCGATCAAGAGCATCGCCGAGCTGGCCGGCAAGAAGGTGGCCTCGGGCCCGGGCATCCAGAACGTCACGCTGGCCAAGATCATCCTCGAGAAGAACGGCATCGCGAACCCCAGCGTCATCGAGCTGCCGATCGGCCAGCACGTGCCGGCGCTGGCGGCGGGCCAGGTTGATGCGGTCTACACGCTGGAGCCCACCGGCACTGCCGGTCGGCTGAAGGGCCTGACGCGCGTGCTCGAGCCCGGCGTGATCGCGAAGTACGTGCTGGGTGATGCCGACGCGCCGTGGTTCGGCGGCTCGGCCAGCGTCACCACCGCGTTCCTGAAGGAGAGGCCCGAACTGGCGAAGAAGTACGTCGCCGCGTATGCCAAGGCGGTCGAGTGGGTGCGAAAGAACCCGGACGAATCGCGCACGCACCTGGACGGCTTCACCGCGATCGAGGAATCGCTGGTCAAGGAGGTGCCGCTGTCAGGCTTCACGCTGTACAACGAGTTCAAGCCGAGCGACGTCGAGTACTTCCAGAAGTTCTTCGACGTGTTCACCGAGCGCAAGATCTTCACCAAGCGGCTCGACGTGAAGTCGCTGCTGTACACCGGCTGAGGCCGCGATGGGCAAATCCCTCGACAAGCGTTGGCTGCCCTTGATCGGGCCGCTGCTGCTGCTGGCGCTGTGGCAGCTGATGATCTCGGCACACTGGGTGAAGGCCGTTCTGCTGCCGCCGCCGGGCGAGACGCTGGCGCACATGGCCGGCGTGTTCGGCAGCGGCCACATCTTCCCGGACCTGTGGGCCACGCTGTACCGCACGCTGTGCTCGTTCGGCATCGCGGTGGCCATCGGCGTGCCGCTGGGCGTGATGCTCGGCAGCGCCGAGGGCGCGTACCGCTCGGTCGAGTTCCTGATCGACTTCTTCCGCTCGACGCCCAGCTCGGCGCTGATCCCGCTGTTCCTGCTGATCTTCGGCATCACCGACATCAACAAGATTGCCATCGCCAGCTTCGGCGCCGCGCTGATCGTGCTGTTCAACTCGGCCTACGGCGTGATGAACGCGAAGAAGACACGGGTGATGGCCGCGCAGATCATGGGCGTGTCGAAGTGGCACGTGTTCAAGGACGTGCTGCTGATGGAGAGCCTGGCGCAGACCTTCGTCGGCCTGCGCAGCGCGGTGAGCATGGCGCTGGTGATCGTGATCGTCGCCGAGATGTTCATCGGCTCCGAGACCGGCCTGGGCCACCGCATCATCGACGCGCAGCAGGTCTTCAACGTCAAGGAGATGTACACCTCGATCCTGGTGACCGGTGCCCTGGGCTACCTGCTGAACCTGGGCTTCCTGTTGTTCGAGAAGAAGATCATCCACTGGAGCGGCAAAGCATGAGCGGCGCACTTCCCGCAGCGGTGCTGCCACCGATGGAGCTGGGCAGCCTGCTGAACCTGCCGGCCGCGCCGCAGACCCATGTCACGGTGCGTGGTCTGTCCAAGAGTTTCTCGGGCACGCCGCTGTACACCAACTTCAACCTCGATCTGCCGCGCGGCAAGATCGTCTCGATCTTCGGGCCCAACGGCTGCGGCAAATCGACGCTGATGAACATGATCGCGGGCCTGGTGCCGCTGGACGCCGGCGAGATCCTGTTCGACGGCAAGAGCCTGAAGGACACGCAGATCGGCTACGTGTTCCAGAACTACCGCGACGCGCTGTTCCCGTGGATCAGCGCGTGGGACAACATCGCCTACCCGCTCAAGCGCAAGGGCCTGAAGCCGGCCGAGGTGAAGCGGCGCGTCGACGAACTGGTGGCGCTGTTCGAGATCCGCTTCGACCTGCAGCGCTACCCGTACGAGCTCTCGGGCGGCCAGATGCAGACGGTGTGCATCATGCGTTCGCTGGCGACGCGGCCCGAGGTGCTGTTCCTCGACGAGCCGTTCTCCGCGCTGGACTTCGAGATGACGCTGTTCATCCGCGCCAAGCTGCAGGAAGCGCAGCTGGCGACGAGCACGACGATGGTGATCGTCTCGCACGACCTCGAAGACGCGGTGTTCCTGGCCGACCGCATCCTGCTGCTGACGCGCCGCCCCACCCGCATCGCCGAGGTCGTGCCCTTCGACCTGCCGCGCCCGCGTGCGCCGGAGGTGGTGGCCGAGCCGGAGTTTGTGCGCGTGAAGGCGCACACGCTGGAGGTGTTTCGGCGGGAGATGGCGGCATGAATTTCGATCCCCCCCGGAGCGCCTGCGGCGCTTCCCCCCCAGGGGGGCGCCACCGGCGGCCCGGCAGAGCCGGTTCCGCGGTGGCCGCTTGGGGTGCAGCCGCTGAACGCGGCGCACGGCGCGTGGGGCGACCGGTGCGTCCTGCATCTCGCAACACCGGGCTGGGCTCAACAGCAACACGTCCTGCGCATGGTGGGCTTCTGCGCCGCGTTCAGCGGCCGCAGACCCAGCGGCCACCGCGGAGCCGGCTCTGCCGGGCCGCCGGTGGCGCCCCCCTGGGGGGGAAGCGCCGCAGGCGCTCCGGGGGGGTGTCATGAACCACGCGCTGACGCTCGAGACCTTCAACCTCACCAAGCGCTTCGGTGCCTTCACCGCACTGGATGGCGTCTCGCTCACCGTGCGCCCGGGCACCGTGCATGCGTTGCTGGGCGAGAACGGTGCGGGCAAGAGCACGCTGGTGAAGTGCATCGTCGGCTACTACAAGCCCGACGACGGCGCGGTGATGATCAATGCCCGCGAGCAGGACATCACCAGCCCGACCATCGCGCGCGAGCTGGGCATCGGCATGGTGTACCAGCACTTCACCGTGGTGCCGGGCATGACGGTGGCCGAGAACCTGCTGCTGGCGCGTGGCCACATCCCGGCCATCATCGACTGGAAGGTCGCGCGTTCGGAGCTGAACGACTTTCTTGCCACCGCGCCGTTCCAGCTCGACCTCGACGCGCTGCCGCTCGACCTTTCGGCCGGCGAGAAGCAGAAGCTCGAGATCCTGAAGCAGCTGTTCCTCAAGCCCCGCCTGCTGATCCTGGACGAACCGACCTCGGTGCTGACACCGCAGGAAGCCGACGAAGTGCTGGGCGCCTTGCGCGAGCGCGCGCATGCCGGCGCCTGTTCGGTGGTGATGATCACGCACAAGTTCCGCGAGGTGGCCGAGCATGCGGATGACGTGAGCGTGCTGCGCCGCGGCAAGCTGGTGGCCACCGGCGCGGTGGCCGATCTGCCGGCGCAGCAGCTGGCGCAGGCGATGGTCGGCGAAGGCAAGGTGATCAAGGCCGACCTGACGCGCGAAGTACGCGACAGCGGCGAGGTGCGGCTGCAGATCGACCAGCTGCAGGTGCGCGGCGACCGCGGCGAGCCGGCGGTGCGCGGCTTGAGCCTGCAGGTGCGCGCCGGCGAGATCGTCGGCATCGCCGGCGTCTCCGGCAATGGCCAGCGCGAGCTGATGCAGGCGCTCACCGGCCAGCGCGCGCGCGAAGGCGGCAGCGTCACCGTCTCGGGCCACGATTTCCAGGCCACCCGGCGCGAGAACCGCGAACGCCGTGTGCGCAGCCTGCCGGAGGAGCCGCTGCAGAACGCCTGCGTCGGCGACCTGAGCGTGGCCCACAACATGGGGCTGCGGCAGTTCGACGAGGCCCCGTTCGCCAGCGCGCCGTGGCTGGGCGGCTGGGTCCGGTGGGGCAAGCTGCGCGAGCGCGCGCGCACCTGGATCGCCGAGTACGGCGTCAAGACCCAGGGCGAGCGCGCGGCGATCCGCACCCTGTCGGGCGGCAATGTGCAGCGCGCGGTGCTGGCGCGTGAACTGAGCGGCCATGCCGACCTGCTGCTGGTCAGCAACCCGGTGTTCGGGCTCGACTTCGCCGCGGTGGCCGAGATCCACGGCCGGCTGATGGCCGCGCGCAACCGCGGGGCCGCGGTGCTGCTGGTCAGCGAAGACCTGGACGAACTGCTGGCGCTGGCCGACCGCATCGTCGTGATGAGCGAGGGCCGGATCGTGCACGACGTGCCAGGCCATGCGGCCGACCGGCATGAGCTGGGCGCCTTCATGGGCGGCAAGGCGCATGGGGCGCACAAGGTGGCGGCATGACGACCTTGCTGGACGCGAAGCCCTTCCCGTTCCACTTCGCGATCGGCAGCGCCGCGCTGGTGATCATCGACATGCAGCGCGACTTCGTCGAGCCCGGCGGCTTCGGCGCCTCGCTGGGCAACGATGTCACGCGGCTGCAGGCCATCGTGCCCACGGTGCAGGCGGTGCTCGCGGCCTGGCGCGCGGCTGGCGGCTTCGTCGTGCACACGCGCGAAGGCCATGCGCCCGACCTGCACGACTGCCCGCCGGCCAAGCGCCTGCGCGGCGCGCCCAGTCTGCGCATCGGCGACGTCGGGCCGATGGGCCGGGTGCTGATCGTCGGCGAGCCCGGGCATGCGATCGTCCCGGATCTGGCCCCGATCGCCGGCGAGCTGGTGATCGACAAACCCGGCAAGGGCGCGTTCTACGCCACCGGCTTGCAGGACGCGCTGCAGGCGCGCGGCATCAAGCAACTGGTGCTGATGGGCGTCACGACCGAAGTGTGCGTGCAGACGACGATGCGCGAAGCCAACGACCGCGGCCACGACTGCCTGCTGGTCGAAGACGGCACCGAGAGCTACTTCCCCGAATTCAAGGCGGCGACGCTGGCGATGATCACCGCGCAAGGCGGCATCGTCGGCTGGACCGCGACCGCCGCGGCGCTGATCGCCGCGCTGCGCAGCTGAAGAGACGATGACCCGACACCTGCTGACCCTGGCCGACTGGCGCCAGGCCGTGACCGAACCCGGCGCCTCGCTGCCGGACCTGCTGGCGCCCGTGCTGGCCCGGCGCCATGCCGACGACCCGGCCTGGATCCACCGCTGCGACGAGGCCTTCATCGCCGCGCAACTGCAGCGCCTGGCCGCGCTGCCGCCGGCCAGCCTGCCGCTGTACGGCGTGCCCTTCGCGGTGAAGGACAACATCGACGTCGCCGGCCTGCCCACCACCGCGGCCTGCCCGGCCTTCAGCTTCGTGCCGCAGCGCCATGCCACCGTGGTGCAGCGCTTGATCGACGCCGGCGCGGTGCTGGTGGGCAAGACCAACCTCGACCAGTTCGCCACCGGCCTGGTCGGCACGCGTTCGCCGTATGGCGAGGTGCCGAACAGCTTCGACCCCGCCTATGTCAGCGGCGGCTCCAGCTCCGGCTCGGCTTCGGTGGTGGCACGCGGGCTGGCGGTGTTTGCGCTGGGCACCGACACGGCGGGTTCCGGCCGCGTGCCGGCCGGCTTCAACAACCTCGTCGGCCTGAAGCCCACGCCCGGCAGCGTGCCGATGCAGGGCGTGCTGCCGGCCTGCCGCACGCTGGACGTGGTGTCGGTGTTCGCCCTGACGGTGGCCGATGCGGCGCAGGTCATGGCCGTCATCGAAGGCGCCGAGGGCGAGCCGGTGTTCCAGGCGCACAGGCCGCGCCCGGCCTGGTTCGGCGCCGGCACGGCACCGCTGCGAATCGGCGTGCCCGCACAGCCCGGCTGCGATGCGGCCATCGGCTACGGCGCGGCCTTCGACAAGGCGCTGGCGCAGCTGGCAGCCTGGGGCGTCGATCCGCAACCGGTGGACATGCAGCCGCTCTACGAGGTGGCCCGGCTGCTGTACGAAGGGCCCTGGGTGGCGGAGCGCTACACGGTGGTCGAGGAACTGATCGAACGCCATCCCGAGCACATGGACCCGACCGTGCGCCAGGTGATCGCGGCGGCCCGCGACTACGACGCCGTGGCCGCGTTCAATGCCCGTTATCGCCTGGAAGAGCTGCGCCAGCGCATCGCGCCGCTGTGGCAGGGCATCGATGTGCTGATGGTGCCCACCGCGCCGACCTGCCCGACCCGCGCCGCCGTGGCCGCCGAGCCGATCCGCCGCAATGCCGAACTCGGCCGCTACACGAACTTCGTCAATCTGCTGGGGCTGTCGGCGCTGGCGCTGCCCAGCGGCTTCGCGCCCGGCAGCGGGCTGCCGTTCGGCGTGACCTTCATCGCGCCGGGCGGCTGCGATGCCGCGCTGGCCGCGCTGGGCGCGCGCTGGGAGGCGGGGCACGCGCTGCCGTTGGGCGCGCGGCTGCGCGAGCCGCTGCCTGCGGACCGTGCACTGCGTACGCTGCCGGCCGCGGCGCCGACGATCGAGCTGGCGGTGGTTGGCGCGCACCTCGAGGGCATGCCGCTGCACGGCCAACTGCTCGAGCGCGGCGCGCGGCTGGTGGCACGCACGCAAACGGCGCCGCACTACCGGCTGTTCGCGCTGCCCGACACCACGCCGCCGAAGCCCGGCCTGGCGCGCGTTGGCGAAGGCGAGGCCGGCCATGCGATCGCGCTGGAGGTCTACGAGCTGCCGGCCGACACGCTGGGCAGCTTCCTGGCGCTGATCGCGCCGCCGCTGGGCCTGGGCTCGGTGCAGCTGATCGACGGCCGCTGGGTCAAGGGCTTCATCTGCGAGCCGGCGGCACTGGCGCGCGCCACCGACATCAGCGCCTTCGGCGGCTGGCGCGCCTGGCGGGCTTCGCGATGAGCACTCGGCCGGCGCTGGCCCCGGAGGTGGTCAACGACCCGGCGGTGGTCGCCGAGCTCACGCGCCTGCTCGACGACTACGAGCGCGCGCTGATGACGAACGACACCGCCGCGCTCGACGCCTACTTCTGGGATGACGCTCGCGTCACGCGTTATGGCATTGCCGACCGCCAGCTGGGCAGCGCGGCACTGCGCGCCTTCCGCGCCGCGGTGCCGGCCCCGGCCTTCACGCGCCGGCTGGAGCTGCCGCGCATCAACACCTTCGGCGACCGCTTCGCCACCGTGCAGGTGGAGTTCGTGCGCAGCGACACGCCGCTGCGCGGCTTCCAGAGCCAGACCTGGGTGCGCTTCGAGGGCGCGGGCTGGAAGATCGTTTCGGCCCATGTCAGCATGATCCCGTTCAAGGGATGAGCGCCGTGGCTGCGTATCATCGGCCGACCATGTCCTCGTCCCGTGAACCCGCCGCCGTGCTGCCGCTGGATGTCCCGCGCACCGAGCCGGCCACGCTGGCCGACCAGGCCTATGCGCGCATCAAGCAGATGATCTTCGACTTCACGCTGATGCCGGGCGACCGCTGCAGCGAGAGCGAGCTGGCGCAGCGCCTGGAGGTCAGCCGCACGCCGCTGCGCCAGGCCTTGCAGCGGCTGGAGCGCGAAGGCTTCCTGCAGGTGATGCCGAAGATCGGCTGGCAGGTGGCGCCGCTGGATTTCGACACCTTCGACGAGCTCTACGACCTGCGCGTGCTGATCGAATGCCACTCTGCGCAGCACCTGTCGGAGGTCGAGGAACGGCCCGCGCTGGCCGAGCTGGCCGACATCTGGCTGGTGCCGCCGGCCGAGCGCCTGACGGACGGTGCGGAAGTCGGCCGTTGCGACGAGCAGTTCCATGCCCGCCTCGTGCAGGCCAGCGGCAACCGCGAGATGGCGCGCGTGCACCGCGAGATCACCGAGCGCATCCGCATCATCCGGCGGCTCGACTTCACGAAGTCCGCGCGCATCGAAGCCACCTACGACGAGCACGCGCGCATCCTGCGCGCGATCACCCGCCGCCGCGGCGACGAGGCGCAGCGCCTGCTGCGCGCGCACATCGAGCAGAGCAAGCTCGAGGTGCGGCACATCACGCTGGACATGCTGTACCGCGCCCGCCGGCAAGCTTGAGCCGGCGCGGCGCATACTGCTGCCGGCCCCTTGCGGTCGTTCGCTGGTTTGCTTTTGGTGAGAGCTTCCGCCTGCCCAGGTGCCGGGTCCCGCCCCGGCGGGCGGGTAACTTTCTTCTGCT
>CAZXLI010000142.1:0-15887 GCA_964641795.1 uncultured Bordetella sp.
CGCTTCGTGAACTGACTCGCGGGATCCGTGCGCAGTCCGCGCAGCGGACGGAGCTAAGTAGACCGCGCGCCCCCCGGGCCGTGACAGGACGGGAAGTCGGCCCGCAGGGCCGACCGCCTGCGTCGCGCGCTGCGGCCTGCTCGCCCGCGGCTTTGTCGCGCCAACATCGGCACGTCCCGTATCGAACGACCGCAACGGACAGCAAGCCGCCAGCCCCAACGTTTGCTGAACCCAACCATCGGCCAACAGTCATCAGCGCACGAACGCCCACTCCATGAACCAGATCAGCAAGTTCGCCTTCCCCACCCCGATCAGCTTCGGCGCCGGCGCCCGCAAGCTGGTCGGCCCGCACCTGCAGGAGCAAGGCCTGCAGCGGCCGCTGATCGTCACCGACCGGGCGCTCAGCCAGTTGCCGGTGCTGTCCGAGTTCATGAGCCACCTGTCCGGCCTGCAGGTGGCCGTGTTCAACGGCGTGTTCGGCAACCCCACCTGCGCGCAGGTCATGGCCGGTGCCGCGGCGTTCAAGGCGCACAACGCCGACAGCGTGATCGCCTTCGGTGGCGGCGCGGCGCTCGATGTCGGCAAGGTCGTCGCGCTGATGGCGGTGCACGACGGCGACGTGCTCGAGTACGTGTGGGACCACCCGCAGGTGCGGCCCATCGTCCACCCGCTGCCCTATGTCGTCGCACTGCCCACCACCGCGGGCACCGGCTCCGAGGTCGGCCGCTCGTCGGTGGTGTCCGAGAACGACACGCACCACAAGCGCACCGTGTTCAGCCCGAAGATCCTGGCCCGCGCGGTGTTCGCCGACCCCGAGCTGACGCTCGCGCTGCCCCCCGCCGTCACCGCCGCCACCGGCATGGACGCGCTGACGCACAACATCGAGAGCTACCTCTCGCCGGCCTATCACCCGATGTGCGACGGCATCGCGCTCGAAGGCCTGCGCATCGGCGCGCGCGCGCTGGCCACCGCGGTCAACGAGCCCGGCAACCTGCAGGCCCGCGCGGACATGATGATCAGCTCGATGATGGGCGCCGTGGCGTTCCAGAAAGACCTGGGCTCGGTGCACGCCTGTGCCCATGCACTGGGCGCCGTGTGCGACCTGCACCACGGCCTGGCCAATGCGCTGATGATCGACACCGTGCTGGCCTGGAACCACGAGGCGGTGCCGGCCAAGTTCGACGAGCTGGCCCATGTCGTCGGTATCGCCGGCGGCGGCGGGGCCTTCGTCGGCTGGCTGAAGGACCTGAAGGCCCGCATCGGCATCACCGGTGGCCTGGCCGCGCGGGGCGTCACGCTCGACCTGCTGCCCCAGCTGGTGCCGCTGGCGGCCGCCGACTTCACCGGCGGCACCAACCCGCGCCCGGCCACCGAGGCCGATTACGAACGCCTGTTCAAGGCCGCGATGTGAGGTGACCCCGCGATGGACAGACCCCTGCTGATCGGCATCTCGGCCCGCATCTACTACCCGGGCTCGCAGGGCCCGCTGCCCGGCGTGTTCACCAAGACGCTGCACTACCTGGAGCAGTCGGTCGCGCACTGGGTGCTCTCGGGCCACGCGATGGCGGTGATGATCCCGGCGGTCACCCGCGACAGCATCGTCACCCGCAGCGACCTGACCCTGCCCGACTACGCCAACGCGCTCGACGGCCTGGTGCTGCAGGGCGGCAACGACGTGGCACCGGAGAGTTATGACGAAGCCCCGCTGCACCCGGACTGGGCCGGCGACCGCATCCGCGACCGCTACGAGATGGAGCTGATCGACGCCTTCGTGCAGGCCGGCAAACCGGTGTTCGGCATCTGCCGCGGGCTGCAGCTGCTGAACGTGATGTTCGGCGGCACGCTGCTGCAGGACATCAAGACCCAGCGGCCCGATTCGCGCATGCACCGCGAACTCGGCAAGTACGAGCGCCACTACCACGACATCGAGCTGCAGCCCGGCACCCACCTCGCAGGCCTGTACCCCGGCCTGCAGCGCGCGACGACCAACAGCATCCACCACCAGGGCATCAAGGACCTCGCACCCGGCTTCGTCGTCGAGGCCCGCTGCCCCGACGACGGCATGGTCGAGGCCATCCGCCGCACCGAGGGCAGCGGCTATGTCGCCGCGGTGCAGTGGCACCCCGAGTTCCACGGCCCGGAAGACGCCGCCACCTTCGACGACACGCCGCTGCTGAACGATTTCCTCGCCGCCTGCCGCGCCGCCCGGCGTTGAGCGCAGCCATCCCCCTTCATGACGCTGACTTCCAGCGCTAGCACCATCACCATCATGGCCACCCTGAAGATCTTCAACCCCGCCACCGGCGCGCCGATCACCGAACTGCCGGCGGACGACGCCGCCACGGTGGCCGCCAAGACCGCGGCCGCGCGCGCCGCCCAAGCGGCCTGGGCGCGCGTGCCCATCCACGACAAGCTGCAGATGATCCAGCGCTTCCGCGCGCTGGTGGTCGACGAGCTGGAGACGCTGGCCGCGACGCTGACGCAGGAGGTGGGCAAGCCGATCGCACAGTCGCGCAACGAGCTGAACGGCCTGCTGCCGCGCATCGATTTCTTCCTCGAACAGGCCGAGGGCGCGATCCGCGACGAGCATGTGTTCAACGGCGGCGGCATGCACGAGCAGATCGGCCATCCGCCGCTGGGCGTGGTGGCCAACATCTCGGCCTGGAACTACCCCTGGTTCGTCGGCTGCAACGTCATCATCCCGGCGCTGCTGGCCGGCAACGTGCTGCTGTACAAGCCCTCGGAATACGCCACGCTCACCGGCCAGCACATCACGCGGCTGATGCACGCCGCCGGCGTGCCGGCCGACGTGATGCACTGCCTGGTGGGCGGCGGCGAGGTCGGCGCCGCGCTGCTGCAGCAGCGGCTGGATGGCGTGTTCTTCACCGGCAGCCATGCCACCGGCCTGCGCATCGCCCAGGCGGTGGCCGGCCAGTTGCTGAAGCTGCAGCTCGAACTCGGCGGCAAGGACCCGATGTACGTGCGCGCCGACGCCGACGTGAAGGCCGCCGCCGAAAGCCTGGCCGATGGCGCGATGTACAACACCGGCCAGAGCTGCTGCTCGGTGGAACGCATCTACGTGCACGCGTCGGTGCACGACGCCTTCGTCGAGCATTTCCTGGCCACCGTCGCCACCTTCAAGCAGGGCGATGTCAACGACCCCGCCACCTACATCGGCGCGATCACCCGGGCGCCGCAACTCGACGTGCTGGATGCCCAGGTGGCTGACGCCAAGGCCAAGGGCGCCACGCTGCGCTGTGGCGGCCACCGGCTGCCCGGCCCCGGCAACCACTACGCGCCCACCGTGTTCACCGAGGTGAACCACACGATGGACCTGATGCGCGAGGAAAGCTTCGGCCCGATCATCGGCATCCAGAAGGTGGCCGGCGACGACGAGGCACTGGCGCTGATGAACGACACGCGCTACGGCCTGACCGCCGGCGTCTACACCCGCGACGAGACGGTGGCGCGCCAATTGATGGCGCAGCTGAACGCAGGCACCGTGTACTGGAACTGCTGCGACCGCGTCAGCCCGCGGCTGCCCTGGTCCGGCGTCGGCGATTCGGGCGTGGGCCTGACCCTGTCGACCCACGGCATCCAGACTTTCACCCGAGTGAAGGCATGGCACCTGCGCCATCCTTGATGGCCCACCCCCGCAGTGGCCTGCGGCCACCTCCCCCTCGAGGGGGCGACGCCCGTGGCCCGGCCAAGCCGGATCCACGGCGTCTGCTTGGAAGGACAGCGCGCCTATGGGGCAACTTCGCCTGACCCTGTTCGACCTGGACCACACGCTGCTCGATGGCGACAGCGATGTGCTGTGGTGCGAATTCCTGATGGACCAGGGCGTGCTGGAGCGATCGGCGTTTGCCGCACGTAACGCCGACATGGAGCGTCAGTACCAGGCCGGCACGGTGAGCCCGGCCGATTTCTGCGCGTTCTACGTGTCCACGCTGGCGGGGCTCGACCGCGCCGCCTGGCAGCCGTACCGGCGCCGCTTCCTGGACGAGGTGGTGGCGCCGCGCATCCCGCCGGCCGCGCATGCGCTGGTGCAGCGCCACAGCGATGCCGGCGACCTGGTGGTGCTGACCACCGCGACCAACCGCTTCATCACCGAGCTCACGGCAGCGCACCTGGGGATTGCCAACCTGATCGCCACCGAGTGCGAGACCGAAGGCGATGGCTTCAGCGGCCGGCCCACCGGCACGCTGAACATGCGCGAAGGCAAGGTGACACGGCTGCACGCCTGGCTGCAGGCCCGCCGCATCGAACTGGCCGAGTGCGAGTCCACCGCCTACAGCGATTCGATCAACGACCTGCCCCTGCTGCAGGCGGTGCGCAAGCCGGTGGCGGTGAACGCCGACGCGAAGCTGGCCGCGCTGGCGGCCGAGCGTGGCTGGCCGGCGCTGAGCTTGCGGACCTCCGCGGCCGCTTGACCGGCGCACGCCGGGCGCGGCATCGGTCGTGTGACGGCGATCACACGCGAACACCTGTCCATCGGGTCACCATGCGGCCCGCGACGAAGCCGTTTGCCATGGCACACGACTTCGGACGCTAGATCCACCAACCCAGGGACCCTCGATGATCATTCACGCCCGCCTCGGCCTCTGCGCCCTCCTGGCCGCCACGGCCTCCGCCCCCGGCTTCGCCGCCGACACGCCTTCCTTCAGCGGCTCGGTGCTGACGATTCCGCGTGTCGACTCGCCCACGCAGGTCGGCCTGTACCAGGATGTGCTGTTGCAGTACGGCTCGACGGGCGGCTTCACGATCACCAAGGTGCTGGAACTGGGCAAGGGCACGGTCTACAACGTGGGCGTGGTGCAGTCGGTGGAAGTCAAGAAGGTCGGCACCGTGCCGGCCAGCGTGTACCTGCAGGTCAGCGGCACGGCGGTCGACTGCGACTTCAATGGTCCGGCGCGCTCGCAGCAACGGCTGCAAGGCACGCGCTTCGATGTCAATGTCAGTGCGTCGCACGTCAGCCCCTACGGTACCGTGACGGTCTGTCCCGCCAACATCCGACCGTTCAAGCTGACGGTGCCGCTGGAGGTCTATGGCCTGTCGGCGGGCAGCTACACCTACAGCGTCAACGGCATCACCGGCAGCTTCACGCTGGAGGCGGACAACAGGTTCGCGGACGATTGCGACGTGACCAAGGGCGGCGCCTGCCAGTAGCCGCCGTCATCGCCGGCGCGGTGCACGCGCCGACAGGAAGTTCGCCGCAATGTCCAGCGTCGAGCGCTTGCCCAGGTCGGCGCGATGGTCGGCCAGCCATTGCCGGGCGGCATGCTGCCCGCGCTCGAACAGTTGTTGCAGGAAGCGCGGGTCGGTGTTCATCTTGCTCGACGCATTGAACTCCGCCAGCGCGGCGTCATCGCCGATCATGTGGAGCCGCAGCTTCTTGTAGTGACCGGCGTCCAGGCGGTCTTCCTCGAGCAGGCGGATGACGAAGTCGATGGCGCGCATTTCACCGATCAGGCCCGCGTTGAAGGTGATCTCATTGACGCGATCAAGGATCTCCGCCGCAGTGGTCGGCAGGCCCTCGCGCACCAGCGGGTTGATGCGCACCAGCAGCAGGTCGAGTGCCGGCGTGTTGTAGATCAGGGGCCACAGCGCCGGGTTGCCGCTGTAGCCGCCGTCCCAGTAGGCCACGCCGTCGATCTGCACCGCCTGGAACAGCTGGGGCAGGCAGGCCGAGGCCAGCAGCGCGTCGACGCTCAGGTCCTGGCCCGAGAACACCCGGGCCTGGCCGGTGCTGACGACCGTGGCATTGATGAACAAGGGCAGCGCCTCGCTGCGCAAGGCAGCCTCGTCGACATGACGCCGCAGCACGTCGCGCAACGGATTGATGCCCAGCGGATTGAACTGGTACGGGCTGACCGAGTTCAGCATCGCGTTGAACCAGCCGAACACCGGATTGGCGTTCAGGTTGAACTGCGGATGCCCTTCGAAGGGATCCAGGCCGAAGCAGGCGCGCGTGGCACCGATGTCGTGCCAGAAGTTCGTCAGCGCCTCGCGCGCACCCTCGGCCCCGCCGCGCGCCCACCCGGTGGCCAGCACGCCCGCATTGAGCGCGCCGGCACTGGTGCCCGAAACGCCGGCGAAGCCCAGCGTCTCGTCCTGCAGCAACGCGTCGAGCACGCCCCAGGTGAAGGCGCCATGCGAGCCGCCGCCTTGCAGCGCGATGTCGATCTTGAACGGACGGGGCATCAGGGCTCCTTCAGCAGGGCTTGCAGCGTCTGCAAGGTATCGGCTTCGTGCAAAGGCTTGTCGTCGCGGATGCGCAGCATGCGCGGGAAGCGCAGCGCGATGCCGCTCTTGTGGCGCGGGCTGCGCTGGATGCCTTCGAAGGCCAGCTCGAACACCAGCGTGGGCTTCACGCTGCGCACCGGGCCGAACTTCTCCAGCGTGGTGGCGCGGATGCGGGCATCGACGCGCTGGAACTCCTCGTCGCTCAGGCCCGAATAGGCCTTGGTGAAGGCGACCAGCTGCAGCCCTTCTTCGCGCGCCGGCTCGCGCCGTGCGATGGCGTCGACCACCGCCTGCGCCTCGTCGGCATCGCGCGGCGTGCGGTTCCACACCGCGAAGGTGTAGTCGGTGTAGACACCGGCGCGGCGGCCGTGGCCGGCCTGGGCGTAGATCAGCACGCCATCCACCGTCAGCGCGTCGATCTTCCACTTCCACCACACGCCGTCACTCTTGGTGCGGCCGCTGCCGTAGGCGGACTGGCGGTGCTTGAGCATCAGGCCCTCGACGCCGCGCTCGCGGCTGCCGGCGCGCAGCGCGACGAGTCCGGGCCAGTCGGTGGCGCTCACTTCAGGCGATAGCATCAGCTCGCTGCCAGCCAGCAGCGCCTGCAGCCGCTGCCGGCGCTCGTGCTGCGGTCGCCCGCGCAGGTCGACGCCGTCCTGTTCCAGCAGGTCGTAGGCGATGAAGCGCACCGGCGCCTCGGCCAGCAGTTTCTTCGGCAAGGTCTTGCGGTTGATGCGCTGCTGCAGCCGCTGGAACGGCGCCGGCCGGTCGTTCAGCCACACCACCAGCTCGCCATCGAGCACGCAGCCTTCGGGCAGCGCCTGCGCGGCAGCCACCACTTCGGGGAAGCGCTCGGTGATCAGCTCCTCGCCGCGCGACCAGACCCACATCGATTGCGCGCGCCGCACCAGCTGCGCCCGGATGCCGTCGTACTTCCACTCCACCAGCCACTCGCCCGGCTCACCCAGGCTCTCGGGCGGCACCTGCAAGGCATGGGCCAGGAAGAACGGATAGGGCTGGCCGGCGTCCTGGCCCAGCGGCGCCTCGGCGGCCAGCAGGCCCTGCAAGCGCGCCGCGCTGGGCTGGCTGCGCGCATCGGTGTAGCCCATCATGCGCTGGGCCACCACCTTGGGGTCGAGCCCGGCATGCTGGGCGAGCGCGCGCTGCACCAGCAGCTTGCTCACGCCCACGCGGAAACCGCCGCCGATCAGCTTGACGAGCAGGAAGCGTTCGCTGGGCGCCAGTTCGCCGAACCACTGGCGCAGGGCCTGCGCCTGGCCTTCGGGCGGCGCCTGGCGCAGCGGCAGCAGGCGCTGCGCCAACCACACGGCCAGCGGCAGGTCGCTGGCGGCCACCGGGGGCGGCAGCACATGCGCGATGGTCTCGGCCAGGTCGCCGACGGCCTGGTAGCACTCCTCGAACAGCCAGTCCGGGATGCCGGCCTGTTCCACCGCCACCTGGCGCAGCAGCGCGGTGGGCACGGTCTGCCGCGGCCGGCCGCCGGCCAGGAAGTACAGCGCCCACGCGGCATCGGACGGGGCGGCCCGCTGCAGGTAGCGCAGCAGCGCGGCCAGCTTGGCCTCGGTGGCGGTGCTGGCGTCCAGCTCGGCGTACAGCGCGGCGAAGGCCTTCATGCGGCCGCGTCCTCGCGGCCGAATTCGGTCTGGAAGGCGCCTGCATCCAGACCCTGCTCGCGCAGCCAGCGCACCATCACCGCCTCGTAGCCATGGGTGACGATCACGCGCTCGGCGCCGCTGGCGGCGATGGCGCGCTGCAGGCCGGGCCAGTCGGCATGGTCGGAGAGCACGAAGCCGCGGTCCACCCCCTGGCGCCGGCGCGCGCCGCGCAGCTGCATCCAGCCGCTGGCGAACGCGTCGCTGAAGTCGCCGAGCTGGCGCGCCCAGGCGCTGGCGTGCACCGACGGCGGCGCGACCACCAGCGCGCCGGCCAGCGTCGCCTTCAGTGCCGCATCGGCCTTGCGATCGCCGAGCACGCGCGTCGCGGGCAGGGCCACGCCTTTTGCGCGATAGGCCTCGTTGAGCGGCTCGACGGCGCCGTGCACGAAGATCGGCCCGATCGACGCGTCGACGCCGGCCAGCAGGCGCTGCGCCTTGCCGAAGCTGTAGGCCATCATGAGGCTGGGCCGGCCGGCGGCGGCGTTGGCGCGCCACCAGGCGTCGATTTCGCCGAACACTTCGGCCTGGCGGCGCCAGCGGTAGACCGGCAGGCCGAAGGTCGATTCGGTGATGAAGCAGTGGCAGCGCACCGGCTCGAACGGCGGACAGGTGGGATTGCGCTCGTCGTGCGCGCTCAGGTAGTAGTCGCCCGAGGCCACCCACACCTGGCCGGCATGCTCGATGCGCAGCTGCGCCGAGCCCAGCACGTGGCCGGCCGGGTGCAGGCTCAGCCGCACGCCGCGGTGCTCGACCACCTCGCCATAGGCCAGGCCCTGCAGCGGCAGGTCGTCGCCCAGGCGGCTGCGCAGCACCCCTTCGCTCACCGCGGTGGCCAGCACATGGCCATGGCCGGGCCGGGCATGGTCGCTGTGCGCGTGGGTGAACACCGCGCGCTCCACCGGCCGCCAGGGGTCGATGTAGAAGTCGCCGGGCGGGCAGTACAGGCCGGCAGGACGCTGGACGATCAGGTCTTCGGACATTCAGCACCGAGGTTACCAACCCCGGCAGGGGACAGGCCGCGAAGCGGCCAGGGCAGCGGGCTCGGATCCGAAGCGCCAAACCCGATCCTGGTTGCCCGGTCGGGTTTGGCAGCCCCTCGGGGGCGGCCGCCAGGCGGCCGGGGCTCCCGCTAGTACTTCCCGCTCATGCCGGCCAGGCGCAGGAACCAGTAGGCGCTCCAGGCGACGAAACCGCGCCGCGCCAGCCCCCACCAGCCGGCGCCCAGCGGTTCGCGCGTCACCTCGCGCGAAGCCTGCACCGCGGACTCGAAGCGCAGCGCCAGGTCGCCGGTGAAGTGCAGGTCGCGGACGATCACATTGGCTTCCAGGTTCAGCAGCAGCGACAGCGGATCGATGTTGCTGGAGCCCACCGTGGCCCAGTCGTCGTCGACCACCGCCACCTTGGCATGCAGGAAGGCCGGCGTGTACTCGAAGATCTGCACGCCGGCATTGAGCAGTTCGCCATACAGCACCTGCGCCGCCAGCGCGGCGAAGCGGTAGTCGGCCTTGCCCTGCAGCAGCAGGCGCACCTTCACGCCGCGCAGCGCGGCGCGCTCGAGCGCGCCACGGAACACGCGGCCGGGGTAGAAGTACGGGCAGACCACGTCGATGCGGTCCCTCGCGTGTTCGATCGCCTCGATGTAGGCATGCTCGATCGCGCGGCGCTGGCGCAGGTTGTCGCGCACCAGGAAGGCCGCACGCACCGGCGGCAGCTCGTCGGTCGGCCGCGTGGCGTGGCGGCCGTGGCGCGCGGCGAGCCAGCGCCGCATGCGCCCTGGCCCGCCCTGCGTGCCGCGCGGCAGGATGCGCAGGCGCTCGACCATGCGACGGGCACGCGCCACCGGCTCGGCGCTGCGCGCCAGCGACAGCAGCTCGTCGCGCCAGTCGGCGCCCAGCGCAGCGCGGCTCCAGATCGCACGGGCGGTCTGTTCGATGGCCGCCACGAGCGGGCCGCGCACCTCGACCGCGAAGTCCAGCCGCGGCGCCTCGGACCAGCCATGGTTGAGGTCGTTGCGGTCGTCGATGATGTTGATGCCGCCCACATACCCGGTGTGGCCGTCGACCACGCACAGCTTCTGGTGCAGGCGGCGCAGCTGGCCCGGTTGCAGCAAACGCCACCAGCGGTCGACGGGTCGGAAGACCACCAGCTGCACCCCGGCCGGCTCGAGCCACTGGCGCAGCGTGGGCAGCGTGGCCTTGGAGCCGAAGCCATCGACCACCACCGCCACCCACAGGCCGCGCCGCGCGGCATCGGCCAGCGCTTCGGCCACCGCGCGCGCGGCATCGTCGTCATGGAAGATGTAGGTGGCCAGCCAGACCTGCTCGCGCGCCTGGGCGATGGCCGCGCACATGGCCGGGAATTGCTCGTCGCCGCCGGCCAGCAGGCGCACCTGGTTGCCGCCGGTGAGGCCGGGGCGCGGCGCCGCGCTCGCGGGGCTCGCGGGCGTGGCAGGCGGCGGCAGTGCGGGTGGGCGGTGGGGGGTCGGCGGCATCGCGGCGGCGGAGCCGGCCGCTTGCGGGATCAGGCCGGTTCCAGCGCCTCATTCTGGCCCGAGTGGGCCGCCGAGGCGCCGGCGGTGCTCTGGCGCTCGCTGTCCATGCGCAGGAAGCGCTCCTCGATGAAGTTCTTCTCGACCAGCGTGCGCTGCATCGTGTCCTTCAGCGAATCGAGTTCGCGCGCATGCGCGTCGCGCTCGCTGCTGACCTCGGCCAGCTTGCGCCGGGCCTCCTTCAGGGCCTCGTTGTCGGCGGCACCGCCGGGGTTGATCATCGACAGGCGCTCGACATCGCCCTTGAGCTGGTCGGCCTTGCTCTCGGCAATGCGCAGGCGCTCGCGCGCGCGTTCGATCACCTGCTGCTGCTTCTGCACTTCGCCGCGCAGCGCCTCGACCGTGTGGCCGGCGGCCTCGGCCGCCTTGTTGGCCCGCCGCAGCTCGACGATGATGGTGTGCGCCTCCAGCAGGCGCTTGCGCATCGTCTCGGTCTCGGCGGCCAGGCGGTTGCGCTGGGCCAGCGCCTGCTCGAGCTCGGCCTTGTACTTGTTCTGCCAGTCGGCCATCTTGGCCGGCTCGGTGGTGGAGAGGCTTTCCATCAGGCGCTTGATGTCGGCCAGCGCCTTCTCGGTGTCCACGCCGCCCTGCCCGGACGACGACATCTCTTCCATCATCGTGTTCAGCCGGTCCAGCAGTTCCAGGCCCGCCACCGGGGTCGGCGTGACGGTGGGTGCGCCACCGCCGCCGCCACCGCGCAGGCCGTCGCCGAGCTTGTACGCGGCGTCGCGCACGACGCGCGCCGACTCGGTCAGCTGGCGCGAGGCGCCGACCATCATCTCGCGCGTCTGTTCGGTCTGGCCGAGGATGCGGATCAGCATGTACACCAGCAGGATCAGGATGATCGCGTTGCTGATGAAGACAACCGCGACGGCGAGGTTGACGAGATCCATGGCAGTCTGGGCGCGGGCGGTTTACAGCGCGATGAAGGACAGCCGCCCTTCGCCGAGGCCCGGCAGGGTGAGCTGGAAGTCCACCCGCTCGCTGGTGCGGGCCAGCACTTCTTCGAGCTTCGGGAAGTTGGCCGCCACCTGCATCGTGCGGGTCAGCGTGCAGCCGTCGGGCGAGCCGCCGGCCTGCAGCATCATGCCGGCTGCGCGCATGAAGGTGGTGGCCTGCTGGACCATCACTTCGGTGGGCTCGGCGGCGAGCTGGGCGGCGGTGAGGTCGGCGGTGGGCAGGCGCGCCGCGGCGCCGCCGATCAGGCACACCGCATGCACGTCGAACACGGCCACGGCGGCTGCCGGCTTGCCCGGCGCCGAGTACAGGCCGAGCAGGTTGTTCGGACCGAGCCGCGACACCTCCATCGCCTCGTGGCGCTCCAGCGTGAAGGGCTGCTTGCCCAGCGTGTGCTCGATGATGCCGCGGGCATGCTCGAGGCTGAGCGGAAAGTCTTCTGGCGCCGCCGGCGCTGCGGATTCGGCGGCCGCCGGGGCAGGCGCCGGCCGGGCCGCGGGGGCAGCCGGGGCGGCATTGGCACAGGGCACGGCGCTGCGGATCTGCTCGATCAGCTCGCCATCCCGAAAGGGCTTGTTGACGATGAACACCGCGCCGTTGGTGCGCGCCTGCTCCAGCATGGCCGGCGTGCTCTCGGTGGTGACGAAGCCCACCTTGACCTGCGTCTGGCCGAGCTGGCGCAGCGTCTGCAGCAGTTCGAGGCCCGAGACGCGGGGCATGTGCCAATCGGTGATCAGCAGCTGCGGCGTGAAGCCCGGCAGCAGGTTCAGCGCCTCTTCACCGTCGCAGGCACGGCGCACGTCCACGGCCGGATAGCCGCAATCCTCGATCACCCGCGAGATGATCGCCTGGATCGCGCGGCTGTCGTCGACGACCATGAATCGGTACGGTGCGCTGGCGCTGCTCATTCGAAAGCTCCCAGGAGGGCCGGGATGGCCGCTCTGCAGCCGTTATCGACGCGCCGTAGGGAAACTTCAATCCGGTTGCAGTTCGACCAGCAGCGGCAGGTGGTCGGACATGCGCGCCCAGGCGGCGCCGCGCGGCACGTGGGTGGACAGGCAGCGGAAGCCGCGGGTGTAGATGCGGTCGAGCGTGAACAACGGCACACGCGAGGGAAAGGTGCGCGCCGGCGTGCCGGTGCGCGCCCGCTGCAGGCCGATGGTCTGCATCGGGCCGTCAAGCCGCTCGCCCCAGTCGTTGAAGTCGCCGGCCACCATCAGGTGTGCGTCTGGCGGCACCTCTTCGGCCAGGTACTCGGCCAGGCGTTCGACCTGGCGCACGCGGCTCGAATGGATCAACCCGAAATGCGCCACAACCACATGCACCTCGGTTTGCTGCCACAGCACCGGCACGTGCAGCAGGCCACGCTGCTCGAACGGATGGTCGCTGACATCGTGGTGGCCGACGTCGCCGATCGGCCAGCGCGCCAGCAAGGCATTGCCATGCTCGCCATGCTTGGTGACGGCGTTCGTGCGATACGCCACGTCGTAGCCTTCGGGCGCCAGGAAGTCGGCCTGGCCGACATCGGGCCAGCCGAGCACCGTGCGCTGGAATTTCTGGGCATCGCGGTGATGGTGCAGCCGCACCTCCTGCAGGCACACCAGGTCGGCATCGAGCGCCTCGATGCCCAGGCCCAGGTTGTGGATCTCCAGTCGCTTGCCCGGGCCCACGCCGCGCACGCCCTTGTGGATGTTGTAGGTGGCCACGCGCAGCACGTGGCTGGTGTGCAAGGTGCTCGAAGCGAAGCGCGAGGGGGCGAAGTGGCGTGTTCTCATGCGCTGGGGGACGGACGGGTGAAGCGCGGCAGGTGCAGCACGGCCTCGGCATTCGAAGGCGAGAAGCAGAGGTCGGCGGCGGCCTGCCACGGCAACCATTCGAAGCGCAGATGTTCGCGCGGATTCAGCTGCACGGGAATGCCCGCCGGCACCGTGAGGCCGAAGACATGCTCGGTGTTGTGGGTGACGCCCGGTGCATAGCGGTGGCGCCAGACCGGGTAGATCTCGTACAGGTTCGCGAGCTGCCAGTCGCGCAGGGCGTCCAGCGGCACCGCGGCCGAGCCGATCGCGATGCCGGTCTCTTCGGCCACCTCGCGGATGCAGGTCTCGACCAGCGGCTCGTCGAGGCGGTCCTTCGAGCCGGTGACGCTCTGCCAGAAACCGGGCTTGTCGGCCCGCTCGATCAGCAGCACCTCGAGCGCCGGCGTGTGGATCACGACCAGCACGCTCTCGGGAATCTTGTGGGGGCGTGCCGGGGTGCCCATGCTTCAGGCCGCGGCGCGGGCGCGGCGCTGCTTCACGGCTTCGGCCAGCTGGCGCAGCACCGGCACGGTGTCGTCCCAGCCGATGCAGGCATCGGTGATCGACACGCCGGGCTGCAGCGCGACGCCGGGCTTCAAGTCCTGCCGGCCTTCGTGCAGATGGCTCTCGACCATCACGCCGACGATGCGCCGCTCGCCGGCGGCCAGCTGCGCGGCGACATCGGCCGCCACCTCGATCTGCCGGCGGTGCTGCTTGGCCGAGTTGGCATGCGAGCAATCGACCATCACCTGCTCGCGCAGGCCGGCCTTGCGCAGCGCGGCACAGGCAGCGGCCACCGATGCGGCGTCGTAGTTGGGCTGCTTGCCGCCGCGCAGGATCACATGGCCATCGGGGTTGCCGCGGGTCTCGAAGATCGCGGCCACGCCCATCTTGGTCATGCCCATGAACGAGTGCGGCGCGGCCGAGGCCAGCAGCGCGTCGGTGGCCACCTGCACGCCGCCATCGGTGCCGTTCTTGAAGCCCACCGGGCAGGACAGGCCCGAGGCCAGCTGCCGGTGGCTCTGGCTCTCGGTGGTGCGCGCGCCGATCGCACCCCAGGCGATCAGGTCGCTCTGGTACTGCGGGCTCAGCAGGTCGAGGAACTCGGTGCCGGCCGGCAGCCCGAGCGCCGAGATCTCCAGCAGGATCTCGCGCGCCAGCCGCAGCCCTTCGTTGATGCGGAAGCTGCCGTCCAGCCGCGGGTCGTTGATCAGCCCCTTCCAGCCCACCGTCGTGCGCGGCTTCTCGAAGTACACGCGCATCACGACGATCAGCTCGCCGGCCAGCTCGTCGGCCTGGCGCTTGAGCAGCTGGGCGTAGTGCAGCGCCTGGTCGCGGTCGTGGATCGAGCAGGGCCCGACCACCGCCACCAGTCGATCGTCCTGGCCGTGCAGCACGCGGCTGATGGCCGTGCGCGTGTTTTCCACCAGCGCCTCGATGGCCGGCGTGACCGGCAGCTCTTCCAGCAGCACCGCCGGCGACACCAGCGCCCGCACCGCGGCGATGCGGGTGTCGTCGATGCGGGTGGTGTCCAGCGTGGCGTCACGCGCGCCGGCTTCGTGGTCGTGGCGAGGGTCGTCGATGGGGTGCATGAAGAACTCCGGGGAAGCGAGGTCAGCGCTTGGCGATGTGGTCGCGCAGCCAGGCGGCGAAGGTGGGTTCGTCGATGTCGCCGGCGGCCAGTCCGAAGACCGCGACGGTGGCTTCGGCTTGCGACGCAGCGAGGCGATACCCGTTCAACCCGAGGAACAGACCGACGGCGAGAAACGCCGCCCGCTTGTTGCCATCGACGAAGGGGTGGTTCTGGGCCAGCCCGGACGCATAACACGCAGCCAGAGCGGCCACATCGGGCTCGCCGTGGCCCGCCAGGTTCAAGGGGCGGGCCAGCGCCGATTCGAGCAAGCCCTCGTCGCGCAAACCGGACGCACCGCCATGCATGGCCAGGCTCTCGTCATGCAGCAGGACCAACAGCTTGCGGTCGATCCAGCGCCAGCTCATTTGGCGAGCGCCCGGAACGTGTCCCGGTACTCGCGCATGAACTCACGTCCGATCTCGAGCTGCTGCTCGAAGCTGGGGTCCAGCGGTGTCAACGCCACGCCGTCGGGCGTATCGGTCAGGTAGACCGTATCGCCCTTCTCGAGCTTCAGCCGCGCCAGCACTTCCTTGGGCAGGATGACGCCGACCGAGTTGCCGATCTGGGTGAGCTTGAGGGCGTGCATGGCGGGGCTCCAGCGAAGTTATAACGAATGTTATACAGCGATGCCAGCGATGACAAGGAGCAATTCGTCCCCGGCAGGGGACAGGCCCGCGAAGCGGCCAGGGGAGCGGGCTCTCCATCGAAGCCGCCCAACCCGATCCGGGTTGCCCGGTCGGGTTGGGTCAGCCCCTCGGGGGCGGCCGCCAGGCGGCCGGGGCCCTCATGTCAGGCTGCCGGCGTGGGGTTGCGCAGCCGAATATGGAGCTCGCGCAACTGCTTCTCGTCGACCAGGCTCGGCGCGCCGGTCAGCAGGCACTGCGCGCGCTGGGTCTTCGGGAACGCGATCACGTCGCGGATGGATTCGGCCTTGGCCATCAGCGTCGCGATGCGGTCCAGGCCGAAGGCCAGGCCGCCGTGCGGGGGCGCGCCGTACTGCAGCGCATCCAGCAGGAAGCCGAACTTGATGC
>CAZXLI010000143.1:0-15808 GCA_964641795.1 uncultured Bordetella sp.
GCCCAGCACCGCGTTCATCGGCGTGCGGATCTCGTGGCTCATGTTGGCCAGGAAGCGGCTCTTGGTCACGCTGGCCTGCTCGGCCCGGTCACGCGCCAGCGTCAGTTCCTGGTTGGTCTCGCGCAGGCGTTCCTCGGCATGGCGGCGGTCGCTGATGTCGGTGTAGGTGGTGACGAAGCCGCCCTCGGGCATCGGTGCGCCGCGGATGTCCAGCGTGGTGCCGTTGGCGCGCTTGCGCTCGATCTGGTGCGCCGTCGGCTGGCTGGCGCGTGCCACGATGCCGGCGACGATCTGGTCGACGTCGCCAGCACCGTACTCGCCGCGTTCGGCGTTGTGGCGGATGATGCTTTCGAAGGTGGTGGCGGGCCCCTCGAACAGCCGGTCGGGCAGGTCCAGCAGCGTGCGGAACTGCTGGTTGTGCACGCGCAGGTTCAGCTGGCCGTCGAACACGCTCAGCGCGCAGGGCAGGTTGTCGACGATCGAGCGCATCAGCGCCATGCTGTGGCGCAGCTCGGCCTCGGCGCGCTTGATCGAGCTGACATCCAGCGTCAGCGCCACGTAGCCGTGCACCGCGCCGTCGCGCATGTCGGGGATCATGTGGGTCAGCGTCTGCACCGGGCGACCGTCGGCGCCGGTTTCCTCGCGCTCGACGCTGCAGGCGGCCTGCTCCATCGCCGCGGTGAGCAGCGCGCCGCCGCGGAAGCGCGCTTCGCCCAGCACTTCCACCGCCGGCTGGCCCAGCAGCCGATCGGCCGGGCCGAAGTAGTCGAAGAAGGCCTGGTTGCCGAAGCGCAGCACGAGCGTCTCGTCCCAGTAGGCGATGCGGCCGGGCATGTTGTCGGTCACCAGGCGCATCAGGTGTTCGCTGTCGCGCAGGCGGGCCTCGGCCTGCTTGCGCGCGCCGATGTCCAGGTGGATGCCGGCCACCCACTCGGGCTGGCCGTCGGGCGTGCGCGTGGCGATGCGGCCGCTGACCTGGATCCACACCCACCAGCCCTGGCGGTGGCGCAGGCGCAGCTCACATTCGTAGAAGTCGCGCCCGCCGGTCAGGTGGTCCTGCAGCGCCTGCATCGCCGGCGGCAGGTCATCCGGATGCACGGTGTCGGCCCAGGCCGCCAGGGTCACCGGGCCGAAGCTGTCGGCCTCGTGGCCGATCAGCTCGAGCCAGCGCTCGTTGGTCAGCACCGCATCGGTCTGCGCGTTCCATTCCCAGGTGCCGGCGCGGGTGCCGCGCAGGATGGCGTCGAGCCGGCGGTGCTGCCGCTGCAATTGCTCGGTGGCGGCGGCCAGCTGCTCGCTGGCACGGCGCTTCTCGGTGATGTCGCTGCCGATCTCCATGAAGCCGGTGAGCCGGCCTTCGTCGTCGTGCAGCGGCTGGATCTCGGTGTCGACCCAGTATTCGCGGCCGTCGCGCGCGCGGTTCAGGACTTCGACCCGGCAGGCCAGGCCGGCGGCGGCGGCGTCGGCCAGCTGCTTCAGCACCGCGGGGTCGGCCTTGCCGCTGCCGAGCAGTTCACCCGGCGTGCGGCCGATTGCGGCCCCGGCGTCGTAGCCGCTGAGGCGGGTGAAGCCCTCGTTGATCCAGGTGATGCGCAGCTGCGGGTCGGTGATCGTCACCGCGTTCGAGGTGTGGCGCACCACCTGCGCCAGCCGGTCGAGGTCGGCGGTCATGCGCTCGGCCAGCGTCTGCGCGCGGATGCGGCCGGAGGCCAGGGCCCACACCACCAGCGCCAGCAGCATGCTCAGCAGCGCGCCGCTGAGCGCCGCGACGAGCAGCGGCCGGCGGTCGATCGAGGCCTCGAAGCCGGCCGAGGGACTGGTCTGCAAGGTGAGCGGCCGGCCGCCGAAGACCAGCGCGCGGGTGCTGCCCATCGTGCCGGCGCGCGTTGCCGAGCCTTCGTCGCGGGTGTCGAACACCAGCTGCCCGGGCTGCGAGCCGTCGCCGTCGAAGAGCTGGAAGTCCAGCGCGCCGTCGGCGGCCGCACTGGCCACGCCGCTGAACAGCTCGTGTGCGGCCATCGGCGCGAACAGCAGCGTGTTGCCCCCCGGCACCGGCACCACCACCACGAAGCCGGGCAGGCGCTGCGTGCCCTGGGCGATGCCGGGGTGGCGTGCCAGCGTGGGCTCGCCGCTGGCCAGCGCCTGCTCGATGGCCCGGCGCATGCCGGGGTCGGCGCCAAGGTCCTGGCCCAGACTCTCGGCATTGGCCGCCAGCGGCTCGATCTGCTGCACGAGGTACAGCGTGTCCGCGCCACCATCGCCTTGCACGCGGAAGCCGGGCGCACCGTCCGCCTGCACGGCCTGGACGAAGGCTGGCAGGCCGGCACGCGGCACGCGCCGGATCACGCCGAAGGCCCGTGCGCCCGGATAGGCGCTGGCCGGCTTGCGCAGCGCGACATAGCGTTCGAACTGAGCGTGCGACACCGTCATGCCTGCGGCATGGGCAGCGGCCGCGCCTTGCAGCCCCGTGGCCGGCAAGTTGAAGCGTCGCTGCAGCTCGGTCTCCAGGCGTTCGGTCTGGCGCTCGAAGCGCTGGCGCAGGTCATCGTCGATCTGCTGCTTCAGGTAGCCGACGAGGAGGGCCGTGAGGCCGATGCCGAACATCTGCGCGGCGGCCGTCATCGCAATGGCGCGGCGCCGGCGCTGCTCGTGGCTGGTGGCGGGGCGGACACCGGCGCCGAAGCTGCTGGGCGGGCCCTGCTGCAGGGCGTAGGCCTCGCGAATCGCCTGCATCGCGCGCCAGTACAGCGGCGGCGCGGCCAGCATCACCAGCGCCAGCACATGGGCCAGGCCCCGCTGGCCGGCCGGCAGCATGGGCACCAGCCAGGGCAGCAGCAGCTGCAGGCCGGCCTCGACCACGCCCACGATCAGCAGCGATTCAAGCAACAGGCGACTGGGAACCCGGCCGGGCTTGCTCATGGCAAGAACGCGTGCGCCGTGGCGGGCCGCACGCGAAAGAGGACAGCAACAGCGTTGGATTCTGGGCGCGAAGGCCAAGTCGAAATGCGGAAATTGATAGCGGGTTTGGCGCCAACTCGGGGTTTTCGGCCGCCCACCAGGCGGGTTGGGGCGGGGTCTGCGTGAAGCCCTACCGCTCGGGGCATCAAGACGGTGCCCGGCTTGCCGATAGTCCAGCGACAGACTTTGGACAGCCGCTTCAGGAGACCTGGCGATGACTGCTTTTCGTTCGACGATGAGCCTCGGGGCCCGGCTCTGGTGTGCCGTGGGGCTGCTGATGCTGGCGCTGGTCACCCTGTTCGGCCTGGCCGCCTGGCGTGTGACCGAGGTGCAGCAGCGCGGTGCCGCCGAGCTGGCGGTGAGCGACGCCAAGGTGCGCGGCGCCACCGAATGGGCCAGCCTGACCGAAACCACCGTGGCCCGCATGACCGGCTCGACGCTGGGCTACAACCCGGAGCTGATCGAAGCCTTCAAGGCGCCGATCGCCCAGGCCTTCGGCCGCATCGACAAGATCCGCGACAGCATCGGCCGCATGCCGCAGGGCGCCGCCGAGAAGGCGCTGGTGGGGCAGCTCGACCGCGAGCGCGCCGCGCTGCTGGAAGCCCAGAAGGAAGCCATGCGCTTTGCCGAGGCCGGCGACATGCAGATGGCCAAGACCGAGTTCGACAAGCGCTTCAACCCGGCCGCGCAGGCCTACCTGAAGTCGGTGCAGGCCTATGCCGCCATGCAGCAGGCGGATGCCGAGCAGCTGAAGCAGCGCTTCACGGCCGAGCGTGACCAGGTGCTCAAGGCCACCGGCATCGGGCTGTTCGTGCTGCTGGCCACCATCGCCGGCGGCGCGAAGCTGCTGATCCGCTCGATCCACCGGCCGCTGCGCCAGGCGGTGCAGGTGGCCCAGCGCATCGCCAGCGGCGACCTGACCGAAGCGGTGGAAGTGGACCGCAGCGACGAGTTCGGCGACCTGCAGCGCGCGCTGCACGAGATGTCGGCCGCGCTGGCCTCGCTGGTCGGCAAGGTGCTGCACACCAGCGATGGCGTGGTCTCCACGTCGCAGGAAATCGCCAACGGCAGCCAGGACCTGTCCGACCGCACCGAGCGTGCCGCGGCCTACCTGCAGCGCACCGCCGGCGCGATGGCCGAGCTGACGCAGACGGTGCAGCAGTCGGCCGATGCCGCGCAGGCCGCCGACCAGCTGGCCCGCGGCGCCACCGAAGCGGCCCAGCGCGGCGGCCAGGTGGTGGGCGACGTGGTGGCGAACATGAACGAGATCGCCGCCACCTCGAAGAAGATCGCCGACATCATCGGCGTGATCGACGGCATCGCGTTCCAGACCAACATCCTGGCGCTCAATGCCGCGGTGGAAGCGGCGCGGGCCGGCGAACAGGGCCGCGGCTTCGCGGTGGTGGCCGGCGAGGTGCGCAGCCTGGCGCAGAACAGCGCCAAGGCCGCGCGCGAGATCAAGTCGCTGATCGGCGCCTCGCTCGGCACGGTGGAATCGGGCGCGCAGCTGGTGGCCACCGCCGGCAGCACGATGGGCGAGATCGTCTCGGCCATCGCCCGCGTCAACCAGACCATGGCGCAGATCACCCAGTCCACCGCGCAGCAGCGCGACGGCCTGGGCGAGGTGAACACCGCGGTGGCGCAGCTGGACGACATGACGCAGCAGAACGCCGCGCTGGTGGAGCAATCCAGCGCCGCGGCCAAGGCCATGAGCGAGCAGGCCCGCGGCCTGGCGCAGATGGTGCACGTGTTCCGCACCGCCGACGCCGTGTGACGGGCTGCACGGCAGCGCGCGTTTCCCCTGCATCGGCCGACAGCGGATTGACAGCCGGCTTCTCGACCATGACCTCTGCCGCAGTGGCATGGGAGACCTGGCGATGCTGAGCAGAAGGACATGGTTGTCGGTGGCCGCGGCCGCCGCAGCGGGCGGGTCGACCTCGCTCGCGCACGCCCTCAACGCGGCGCCCAAGGGGGTGGCCCTGCCGCAGCTGGACATCGTCATCCCGGCCGGCGCCGGCGGCGGCTGGGACCAGACCGGGCGCGCACTCGGCGCGGCGCTGCAAGGCGGCGGGCTGGTCAAGGAAGTCGCCTACGAGAACAAGGGCGGCAAGGGCGGCACCATCGGCCTGGCCGACTTCGTGCAGCGCCGCGCGACGCAGCCGAACGCACTGTTCATCAGCGGCTTCGTGATGGTCGGCGCGCTGGCGCTGAACCAGACGCCCGAGGCCCTGAAGCAGCTGACCCCGCTGGCCCGCCTGACCGCCGACTACCCGGTGCTGTGCGTGGCGCCGGGCAAGGGCCTGGACAAGATCGAAGACCTGGTGCGGCTGCTGCGACGCGACGTGGCCGCAGTCGGCTTCACCGGCGGCTCGGCCGGCGGCGTGGACCACATGCTGGCGGCGATGGTGCTGCGCGTGCTGGGGCTCGACGCCGCGGCGATGAAGTACCTGCCCACCAGCAGCGGCAAGGAAGCGCTGGACATGCTGGCCTCGGGCCAGGCCCAGGTGGCGATCTCGGGCTACAGCGAATTCAAGGCCGCGATCGACGAGAAGCGGGTGCTGCCGCTGGCCGTCTCGTCGCGCAAGAAGCTGTTCGGCATCGGCTCGCTGCGCGAGCAGGGCATCGACACCGAGCTGAGCAACTGGCGCGGCGCGTTCGCATCGGCTGCGCTGGGTGCCGCGCAGAAGGACACCCTGCGCAAGCTGGTGCTGGCCGCCACCGAGACACCGCAGTGGCGCCAGGCCCTGCTGGACAACAGCTGGGTCGGCTCGCTGCTGTACGGCAAGGAGCTGGAGAGCTTCGTCGAAGTGCAGCAGGGCGTGGCCACCATCGTCGCGGGTCTGCTCAAGCTCAAGCGCTGAGCATTCTCCAGGCTTAGCACAAGCCCGTTAAGCCTTGCAGGCCCAGCGTTGCTGGCGCCCGTGGTACCTTCTCGCCCCACGACAAGACCACGAGGCAAACCATGGCCCTGAACCACGCAGTGAGCGCGCTGTCGCTCGACCGGCTCAAGGGCATCCGGCGCGGTGTCGAGAAGGAAAGCCTGCGCGCCGACAGCCGGGGCGAACTGGCGATGACGCCGCACCCGGCCGCGCTGGGCTCGGCGCTCGAGCACCCGCACATCACCACCGATTTCAGCGAGTCGCAGCTGGAGTTCATCACCGGCGTGCACGCCACACCCGAGGCCACCCAGGACGAGCTGACGCAGATCCACCAGTACGTCTACCGCGCCATCGGCGAGGAGATGCTGTGGGTCGGCAGCATGCCCTGCGGGCTGCCGTCCGACGAGAACATCCCGATCGGGCGCTACGGCACCTCGAACGTCGGCCGCGCCAAGAGCGTCTACCGCATGGGGCTGGGCCATCGCTATGGCCGGCGCATGCAGACGATCTCGGGCATCCACTACAACTGGTCGCTGCCCGGTGTCTCCAGCGAGCAGTACTTCGGTCTGATCCGCAACTTCCGCCGCCATTCGTTCCTGCTGCTGTACCTGACCGGCGCCTCGCCGGCGGTGTGTTCGAGCTTCGTCGAAGGCCGGCCGCACCGGCTGCAGCCGCTGTCCGCGCACACGCTGTACCTGCCGCATGCCACCTCGCTGCGCATGGGCCGGCTGGGCTACCAGAGCGACGCGCAGGCCTCGCTCTCGGTCAGCTACAACAGCCTGGACAGCTATGCCGCCTCGCTGCATGACGCGATGACCCGGCCCTACCCGGCCTACGAGACGCTGGGCGTGCGCAACCCCGGCGGCGAGTACAACCAGCTGGCCACCAGCCTGCTGCAGATCGAGAACGAGTTCTACGGCACCATCCGCCCGAAGCGGGTCATCCGCAAGGGCGAGCGGCCGCTGCATGCGCTGCGCGAACGCGGCGTCGAATACGTCGAGGTGCGCTGCATGGACCTCGACCCGTTCGAGCCGGTGGGCATCAACGCGCAGACGATGCGGCTGCTCGACGTCTTCCTGCTGCACTGCCTGCTCAGCGACAGCCCGCCGGACACGCCGACGGAGATTGCCGCGCTGGCGCGCAACCAGCACCGCGCGGCCGAGCATGGCCGCCAGCCGGGGCTGATGCTCGAGCGCGGTGGCCAGGAGGTTGCGCTCGTCGACTGGGGCCGCGAACTGCTGGCCGAGTGCGCGCCGATTGCCGCGGCGCTCGACGCCGCGCACGGCGGTGAGTTCCACCGCGAGGCGCTGCGCCTGGCCGAGGGCCGCCTCGCGCAGCCCGACACCACGCCCTCGGCCCGTGTGCTGGCGGCGATGTCGCGCGACTTCGAGGGCTCGCACATCGGCTTCGTCGCGGCGCAGTCGCAGGCCACCAAGGCCGGGCTGCTGGCGCTGCCCTACGACGACGCGCTGCAGGCGCGCTTCCGCCGCATGGCCGAGCAATCGGTGCTGGACCAGCGCGCGATCGAGGCCGCCGACCGGCTGCCCTTCGAGGACTTCCGGCGCCAGTACCTGTCGGCGGACCAACTGCTGGTGGCCGTGGCGGCCTGATCACCCGAACCCCCTGATCGCGCGGACCCCCTGATGGCCTGAGCTGCCGGCGCCGGTGGCGAATCGGGGGGGCGGCTGTCCTCAGTCCTCGAAACCGCCGACGCGGCGCAGCGCCAGCGTCGCGCTGCCGGTCAGCAGCATCACGAAGCGCTCGGCCAGTTCGGCATCCAGCGCGCGGCTGCTGATCGCGGCGCTGTACACCGTGGCCAGCTCGAACGCGTCCGGCAGCGGTCCGACCAGCAGCACGCCGGGCGTGTAGAGGATCTCGGTCACCTGCGTGCAGCCGATCGGCTGCCGCGCGGTGGATGCGGCCAGCGCCCGCATGGCCGTGGCGCCGTTGGGATGGGTCATGAAGCGGGCAGCCAGCGCGTCGTCCAGGCCCAGCTCGCGCAGCACGCCGGCGAAGTGGATGCCGGCGGTCGAGCGCACCGGGTCGGGGAAGTGGATGGCGTCGGCCGCGCGCAAGGCGGCAGCCAGAGCCTCGGGCGTGCGGATGTCCGGCCGGTCCTGCCCCACCCGCACCGCGATGCCGGTGCGCACGCGGCCCAGCGGCCGGCGCGTGGCGCCGTCGAGCCTGCCGGCCGTGGCCAGCGTGTCGACCATCGCGTCGGTCAGCACCATCACGTCGCAGGGTTCGCCGGCGGCCAGCATTTCCTTCAACGCGCCCACCGCGCCGAAGCGTGCGTTGAGCATCGCGCCGGTCTCGGCCTGCCAGCGTGGCTCGATCGCCTTCACCAGGCCCTGGGCGGCGCCGGCGCACAGCAGGTTCAGCGGCTGGCCGGGTGCGTTCATCGGCGCCTCACTCGGGCTTGGCGCCGGAGATCTTGACGACCTGCGCCCACTTCGTGATGTCGGCTTCGAGATAACGCGTGAAGTCCTCGACCGTCATCGTCATCGGCACCGTGCCCTGCGCGCCCCAGGCGCGGCGGATCTCGGCGTTCGAGGTGATCTTGCCGACCTCGGCACTGAGCCGCTGCACCACCGCTGCCGGCGTGCCCTTCGGCGCCATCAGGCCCAGCCACAGCGTGGCCTCGTAGCCCGGCAGCCCGGCCTCGGCCATCGTCGGCAGATCGGGCAGCACGGTGGAGCGCTGGCGGCCGGTGGTGGCCAGCGCCTTGACCTTGCCGCTGCGGATGTGCTCGGCCATCGTCGGCACCGCGTCGAACATCATCTCCAGCTGGCCGCCCAGCACATCGGTGCGCGCGCCGGCGCTGCCCTTGTACGGCACGTGCACGACGGCGATGCCGGCCATCGCCTTGAACAGCTCGCCGGCCATGTGGTACGGCGTGCCGGGGCCCGACGACGCATAGGACATGCCATCGGGCTTCGCCTTCGCCGCCTTGATCAGCTCGGCCAGGCTGTTGTAGGGCAACGCGGCCTTGGTCACCAGCACCAGGTCCGAGGCGCTGATGGGCGCCACCGGCGCAAAGTCGCGCATCAGCGCGAAGGGCTTGTTCGGGATCAGCGATTCGTTCACCGTGTGGGTGTTCGACATCAGCAGCAGCGTGTAGCCGTCCGGCGCGACCTTGGCCACCGCGTCGGTGCCGATCAGCGAGCCGCCACCGGGGCGGTTGTCGATCACCACGTTCTGGCCCAGCGCCTCCTGCAGCTTCTGCGCGACGACACGGCCGAACACGTCGGCAGAACCGCCGGGCGCGAAGGGCACGATGATGCGGATCGGCCGCTGCGGCCAGGCATTGGTCGGCGCTGCCGGGGCCTGCGCCACGGCGCCGGTCGCCCAGCCCAGGCCCAGCACCGCGGCCACGCCCAGCCAGCGCCTGCGCGCCATCGCCGCCCCACGCCACGCCGCCGATCGCCGCATGCCCGTCTCCTGGCAGATTGGGCCTGAATGGTCAGCCTTGGCCCATTGCGAACGACTGTAGCGCCGATCAGGAGCCGAGCATGTTGGTACGAACGTGAATCAGGTGCGCGCGGCACAGCGCGCGGGCGCGCTCGGCGTCGCGCTCCTTCAGCGCCTGCACCAGCGCGCGATGCTCTTCCTGGTACTCCAGGCGGCGCTCGGGCGTCGCGCTGCGGCGCTTCAGCACGCCCCATTCGGCCTGCGAGCGCACTTCGTTGATCAGGCGGAACACGGCCATCACGAAGCCGTTGTGCGCGGCCAGCGCAATGGCCTCGTGCAGCGCGGCGTCCCAGTGCTCGAAGTCTTCCAGCGTGGTGGCGGCTTCGGCCCGCGCATTGCACTCGTCCATGCGCTGGAAGTCGGCTGCGGTGGCATTGCCGATCACCGCGTCGATCAGCGCCGGTTCGAGCAGCAGGCGCGCGTTCATCAGCTCGGCCGGGCTCACCGCCAGCGCGGGCGGCGGCGGGGCCAGCGCGCTCAGCGCCTCGTGCACCTGCTCGGACACGTAGGTGCCGCTGCCCACCGTCTGCGTGATCAGGCGCTTGCGCTTGAAGTCGGTCAGCACGCGGCGCACGGTGCTGCGGCTCAGGCCGAACTGCTCGCTGAACGCGCGCTCGGTCGGCAGTCGGTGGCCGGCACGCCACTGGCGGCTGCGCAGCTGGTCGAGGATGGCTTCGCGCAGGCGGGAGACGGCGTCCATGGTTCCAAATGGTAGCATTTGGTCGAACTGCAGGAGCATGCCGTGCGAATCGCGACCGTGCTGCACCAGGGGCGGCGCCGGGTGGGGCGATTGAGCGCCGATGGCGCGGCGATCGAGTTGTTCGACGTCGAAGGGGACACCGGCGCGCTGGCCGTCATCGAACGGCCAGCGCCGCCGGTCGTCACGCAAACGATCGCGCTGGCCGATGCCCGGCTGCTGGCGCCGATGCCGCGACCGCGGCGCAACCTGTTCTGCGTCGGCCGCAACTACCACGCCCATGCGCGCGAGCTGAACGACTCGGTGTTCCGCGACCACAAGGCCGAGGGCTGGCCGATCGTCTTCACCAAGGTGCCCGAGACGGTGATCGCCACCGGCGACGCGGTGCAGCTGCCCGGCGCGGCGATCTCCAGCCAGATCGACTACGAGGCCGAGCTGACGATCGTGATCGGCCGCGGCGGCCGCAACATCCCGCGCGAGTGGGCGATGGACCATGTCTTCGGCTACACCATCGTCAACGACGTGACCGCGCGTGACGTGCAGATGCGCCATTCGCAGTGGGACCTGGGCAAGAGCTTCGACACCTTCTGCCCGATGGGGCCGTGGATCGTCACCGCCGATGAACTCGACGGCCGCGACACGCGCGTGCGCTGCTGGGTCACGCCCGCCGGCGGCGCGCCGGAGCTGCGGCAGGACGCCCGCACGCGCGACCTGATCTTCGACATCCCGACCCTGATCGAGACCTGCTCGCGCGGCATCACGCTGCTGCCCGGCGACCTGATCGCCACCGGCTCGCCGGCCGGTGTCGGCATGGGCATGACGCCGCCGCGCTGGCTGGGCCACGGCGACCACGTGCGCATCGAGGTCGAGGGCCTGGGCGTGCTGGAGAACCGCTTCGTCGACCCGGCGCAGGCCGACACCGGAGCCGTCGCATGATCGCCCGCCGCGATGTGCTGCTGGGCGCGGCGGCGCTGGCCGCCACGCGCGCGCAGGCGCAGGCCGCCTGGCCGAGCAAGCCGATCGTGATGATCGTGCCGTTCCCGCCCGGCGGCGTGGCCGACACGGTGGCGCGCCCGGTGGCCGAGGTGCTGGCGCGCGAGCTAAAAGCAAGCGTGGTGGTCGAGAACCGCGTCGGCGCCGGTGGCGCGGTGGGCATCGCCGCCGCGGCGCGCGCGCCGGCCGACGGCCACACGCTGCTGATGAGCCTGTCGTCGATCTCGATCCTGCCCGAGGCCGACGTCATCATCGGCCGCAAGCCGGCGTACACGCTGAGCCAGCTGGTGCCGATCGCGCGCTTCACCGCCGACCCCACGGTGCTGGTGGTGCGCGCCGAGGCGCCGTGGAAGACGCTGGCGGAGTTCGTCGCCGATGCCCGGCAGCATCCCGGCCGCTACAACTACGGCAGCTCGGGCAACTACGGCACCATGCATGTGCCGATGGAGATGCTCAAGGCCGGCGCGGGCTTTCGCATGACCCACATCCCGTACACCGGCGCCGGGCCCGCGGTGCTGGCGCTGCTGTCCGGCCAGGTGGATGCGGTGGCCAGCGGCCCGGCCACCGTGCTGCAGCAGATCAAGGCCGGCAAGCTGCGGCCGCTGGCCCACTGGGGCGAGCGGCCGCTGTCGTCGATGCCCGAGGTGCCGAGCCTGAAGCAGGCGGGCTACGACGCGAGCTTCGCGCAATGGTCCGCGCTGTTCGTGCCGGCCGGCACGCCGGACGACATCGTGCAGAAGCTGCGCGCGGTGGCGAAGAAGGCCGCCGCCGACCCCGCGGTGGTGGCGACCATCACCCGCGCCGGCAGCCCGATCGACTACCAGGACGCGCCCGAATTCCAGGCCTACTGGGACGCCGACGCGAAGCAGATGGTCGAGGCGGTGCGGCGCATCGGCAAGGTGGAGTAACCTCGTCGCGACATGACCTGGTCGATCATTGCGCGCGACGAACAAGGCCGCTTCGGCATCGCCATCGCCAGCCGCTTCTTCGCGGTGGGCGCCCTGTGCGTGCACGCGCGCGGCGGCGTCGGTGCCCTGTGCACCCAGGCGCTGATGAACCCGACCTACGGCCCGCGCGGGCTGGCGATGCTGAGCGAAGGCCGCAGCGCCGCGCAGGTGGTGGCCGCGCTCACCGGATCGGACGCCGGCCGCAACCAGCGCCAGCTGCACCTGCTGCCGGCGCGTGGCGCCGGCGCCGCGCACACCGGCGGCGACTGCATCGGCTGGTGCGGCCACTGGCAGCGTGAGGACTTCAGCGTCGCCGGCAACATGCTGGCCGGCGAGTCGGTGATCGTCGCCACCGCGGCGGCCTACGTCGCTCACACCGATCTGCCGCTGGCCGAGCGCCTGATCATGGCCATGCGCGCCGGCGAGGCCGAAGGCGGCGACAAGCGCGGCCGGCAATCGGCCGCGCTGCGCATCCAGGGGCTGGAAGACTACCCCGAGCTCGACCTGCGCGCCGACGACCACCCCGACCCGCTGGGCGAGCTGCAGCGCCTGTATGCGGTGAGCCTGGAGCGCTTCCAGCCCTTCGTCGCCTGCCTGCCGCGGCGCGCGCAGCCCGCCGGTGAACTCGACCGCGAGCGCATCGAGCAGGCCATCACCGAGTTCCATGCGGCGCATCGCAAGGTGCCGAAGGCATAACACGCGATCGACGCGTCCAGGAGTCCTGCCATGTCCATCCGGAAACTGCTGCTGTTGTTGTGCTGCACGCTCGCGCCGCTGGGCGCCGCCGTGCAGGCGCAGACCCTGCCCTCGCTGAGGGTGGGCCTGGCCGAAGATCCCGACGTGCTCGACCCGACGCTGGCGCGCAGCTTTGTCGGCCGCGTGGTGTTCTCGGCGCTGTGCGACAAGCTGTTCGAGATCGACGAAAAGCTCGCCATCCAGCCGCAGCTGGCCGAGAAGTACGAATGGTCGGCCGACAGCAAGGCACTGACGATCAAGCTGCGCGCCGGCGTGCTGTTCCACGACGGCGAGAAGCTCGATGCCGCAGCGGTGAAGTACAACATCGAGCGCCACAAGACGATGGCTGGATCGAACCGCCGCGGCGAGCTGGCCCCGGTGACGACGGTGGACGTGGTCGACCCGATGACGGTGCGGCTGAACCTCTCGGCGCCGTTCGCGCCGCTGCTGGCCCAGCTGTCCGACCGCGCCGGCATGATGGTCTCGCCCAAGGCCGCGCAGGCCGCCGGCGACAAGTTCGGCGCCAAGCCGGTGTGCAGCGGGCCGTTCAAGTTCGTCGAGCGCGTCGCGCAGGACCGCATCGTGCTCGAGCGTTTCGACGGCTACTGGAACAAGGGCAGCATCGCGCTGGGCCGCATCACCTACCTGCCGATCCCGGATGCAACGGTCCGGCTGGCGAACCTGAAATCGGGCCAGCTCGACTTCATCGAGCGCGTCGCGCCGTCCGACATCGAGAAGCTGCAGCAGGACAAGCGCTTCAAGGTCGCGCGCATCACCGAGATCGGCTACCAGGGCATCACCATCAACGTCGGCAAGAGCGACAGGGCACAGGCCAATCCGCTGGGCAAGGACGCACGGGTGCGCGAAGCCTTCGAACTCTCGCTCGACCGGCAGGGCCTGGCCCAGGTGGTGATGGACAACGAGGCCACGGTGGGCAACCAGTGGGTGGCGCCGAACAACGCCTACTACGCGAAGAACATGCCGGTGCCGAAGCGCGATGTCGAGAAGGCGCGCGCGTTGCTCAAGGCGGCCGGCGTGCCGAACCCCAGCTTCACGCTGCTGACCGGCACCACCTCGGACGCCCAGCGGCTGGCGTTGGTGGTGCAGGCGATGGCCAAGGACGCCGGCTTCGACATCAAGATCCAGGCCGCCGAGTTCGCCACCTCGCTGAACATGGCCGACAAAGGCGACTTCGAGGCCTATGTGCTGGCCTGGAGCGGCCGGCCCGACCCCGACGGCAACCTCTACAGCTTCGACGCCTGCAAGCAGCCGCTGAACTACGCCGGCTACTGCGATGCCGAGACCGACAAGCTGCTGAACGCCTCGCGCACCACGCGCGACCCGGCCGAGCGCAAGAAGCTGTTCGAGCAGATTGCCGCGCGCGTGCTGAAGGAGCGCCCGATCGTCTACCTGTACCACCGCAACTGGCTCTGGGCCTACACCAACAAGTTGAGCGGCGTGCGCCAGATTCCCGATGGGCTGCTGCGCGTGGGTGGGCTGAAGCTGGGCACCAACTGACAGGCCATGACCGACTACACCCTCATCACCGGCTACGAGCAGATGGACATGCCCGCGGTGCATGCCTACCTCGCCACCAGTTATTGGTCGCCGAACGTGCCGTTCGAGATCGTCGACCGCGCGGCGCGGCATTCGCTGTGCTTCGGCCTGCGCGATGGCGGCGGGCAGCAGGTCGCCTATGCGCGGGTGGTGACCGACCGCGCGACCTTCGCCTACCTGGCCGATGTCTACGTGCTGGAAGCGCACCGCGGCCAGGGCCTGTCCAAGCGGCTGCTCGATGGCGTGTTCGCGCATCCTGACCTGCAGGGCCTGCGCCGGTTCATGCTCGCCACCCGCGATGCCCACGCGCTGTATGCGCGTTATGGTTTCACGCCGCTGGCCAACCCGCCGCGCATGATGGAACGCCATCGGCCCGACGTCTACGCGGCTGCGGCCCCGGCCGGTTCCTGAGCGCGCGCGGGCGGCATGCGCGAATTCCTCGTCAAGCGCCTGCTGACGCTGCTGCCCACGCTGCTGTTCGTCTCGATGCTGATCTTCGGCCTGCAGCAGCTGCTGCCGGGCGATCCCGCCAAGATCCTGGCCGGCGAGGAGCAGGACCCGGCGGTGATCGCGCACCTGCGCGAGAAGCTGCACCTCGACGATCCGCTGCCGCTGCGCTATGCCCACTGGATGGGTGGCGTGCTGCGCGGCGACCTGGGCGATTCGCTGCGCATGCAGCAGCCGGTGCTCGAGCTGGTGCTGCAGAAGCTGCCGGTCACGCTGGAGCTGGCGTTGCTGGCCTTCGCCATCGCCCTGGCCATCGGCATCCCGGCCGGCATCGCGTCGGCGGTGGGGCGTGGGCGCTGGTGGGACGCGCTGGCCAACGGCTTTGCGCTGTGGGGCATCTCGACGCCGAACTTCTGGCTCGGCATCCTGATGATCATGCTGTTCTCGGTGCAGCTGGGCTGGCTGCCGGCCTCGGGCTACGTGAGCCCGTTCGAGGACCTGAAGGCCAACCTGGCCGCGATGGTCATGCCGGCATTCGTGCTGGGCAACGCGATCAGCGCGGTGCTGATGCGGCACACGCGCGGGGCGATGCTGCAGGTGCTGTCGGCCGACTACGTGCGCACCGCGCGCTCGAAGGGCCTGCCCGAGCGCAGCGTGGTGCTGCGCCATGCGCTGCGCAATGCGCTGGTGCCGATCATCACGCTGGGCGCGCTGGAGTTCGGCACCTTGCTGTCGGGTGCGGTGCTCACCGAGCAGGTCTTCACGATCCCCGGCTTCGGCAAGCTGATCGTCGACGCGGTGTTCAACCGCGACTACGCGGTGGTGCAGGGCGTGGTGCTGGTGACGGCCACCACCTACATCACGCTGAACCTGCTGGCCGACCTGGCCTACTTCATCGTCAATCCGCGGCTGCGGGGTTAGCGCGATGTGGCAGGCTCGGATGTGGCAGGAAGCTGGGCGTCGACTGCAACGCAGGGCTGCTTGCGGCCCTTGGCGGTCGTTCGCTGGTGCCATTTGCCCAAGGGCCTCCGCCTGCCACGGTGCCGGGTCTCGCCCCGGCGGGCGACCCCCTTTCTTTGCTGGTGCAAAGAAAGGAGGCAAAGAAAGCACCTGTGAACATCCGA
>CAZXLI010000144.1:0-15806 GCA_964641795.1 uncultured Bordetella sp.
CGCGGACTGGCCTAAATAGGCGATATGTGCAGCTGCACATTTTGCGTATCTAGGTTCGTCCACTGTTATGCGCACGAGTAGAAGAGCGACATCGACGTGCAGCATGCAATGAAGGAGAAGTTGGGCGTCGACATGCCACCCTACCGCATCTTGGGTGCGTGCAATCCGCCGCTGGCCTACCAGGCCCTCCAGGCCGTTCCCGACATCGGCCTGCTGCTGCCGTGCAATGTGATCGTGCGCGAGGAAGCGCCCGGTCGCATCGTAGTCGGCTTCCTTGACCCGCAGATCATGGTCGGGTTGGTGGACAAGTCGGAAGTCAAGTCTGTCGCCGATGGGGCTGAACAACGCCTGCGGCGGGCCTGTGAGACCCTTGGCGGAAGCACGACACCGTGCTGACGCCAGCGCCCTGGTGACGTGTCCGATTCGAACCGGCGGCCATCGTGGCGCCCGTCCCCGGCACCGTCGCGGCGCAGGGCGCATCGCAACGAGCGCACCTCAGGCGCGGCACTTCGAAGGCTGTGCGCGGCTCGACCGATAGAATCGCCCGCTGCATGCGCCGCTGGCTCCTCATCCTCCTGCTGATGGTCTTGCCGCTCCAGATGGTCTGGGGAGCGGCCGCGCCCTACTGCGCACATGAACCGGCGGCGGCCGGCAAGCGGCACTTTGGCCATCATGAGCACAAGCACGCGGCCGCCAGCGATCGTTCGGCGGGCGCCGGCGAAGACGTTGACGGCGTGGGAACGGTGCACACCGATTGCGAGAGCTGCCACCTGGGCTGCTCAGCCACCCTGCCCGCCGTCGCGGTGTCGATCGCAGCGCCAGCGCACGATTCACTGCTCGAGTACCGAGCGCCCTCCTGGTCATCCATCATCCCCCGCGGACCTGAGCGTCCCGACAGAGCCCGACCGGCCACAGCCGCGCGATTCGGCGGTGGTGTCGAGCCTGGTCAACGGACGGCCTGACATTTCGACGTCACCTCGAATCGCTTCTGTCGTGAGAGCAGAAGGATGATTCGATGCGTGTTCCCCTTTGGGTGCTGCTGGCCACGGCGCTGGCCGCCCCCGCCACGCCGGCGCAGACCGCCACCGGCGCAGGACCCCTCACCGTGGCCGAGGCGATGCGCCTGGCCGAGACCGCCCATCCGGCCGTGCGCGCGCGCGAGGCGCAACTGGCCGCGGCGGAAGCTACTCGCCGCGCGGCGGCTTCGCTGCTGTTCAACAACCCCCAGTTGACCGTCGAGCGCGCGCGTCGCCAACCCTCCGGGCCTGACGGCCGCGTCAACGAGTGGGGTGCCGGGATTGCCCAGACGATCGAGATCGGCGGCCAGCAGTCGCGACGGCGCGACGCCGCGGCGGCAGCGCTCGAAGCGCTTCGTGCGGAGATCGATGACGCACGCCGGCAGGCTCGTAGCGAAGCCGCCCTGCGCTTCCATGCCGTTCTCGCGGCGCAAAGCCGCGTTCAGCTCGAAGACCGGTCGCTGCAACTCTCGGACAGCACCGCGCAGGCCGTCGAAAAGCGCCGCGCCGCGGGAGAGGACACGCGGCTCGATGCCAACGTCGCCATGGTCGAAGCCGAACGCGCGCGCAACGCGCTTGCGCTGGCGCGCGAGCGGCTGCTCGACGCGCGCGCGGAGCTCGGGGCCGTACTGCAACTGCCGCCTGCAGCGGTGCCCGAAGTGGTCGGCGAACACTCCGTGCCCACTGGTCCCGCACCGCAATACGACCTGGAAAGGCTGCTGGCGGCTGTGCAGGACTTGCCCCGGTTGCGGGCGCTGGCGGCGCGCGAGAACGCCGCACGCGCCCACCTGGCCATGGAACGGGCGCGTCGCCTTCCCGATGTCACGGTCGGTGTGAACGTGGCGCGCGAAGGCGCCGCCGAGGCGCGCGAGCGCGTCACGACCCTGTCGGTGTCGGTGCCGCTCCCCCTCTTCCAGCGCAACGCCGCGGCCGTCGGCCAGGCCATGACCGACGCGACCCAGGCCGAGATCGAGCACGCGACGGCGACCCGCAACGCACAGGCCCAGGTGCGGCGTCTGTGGAGCCGGCTGGAGAGCCAGCGCGAGCGCGTGCAGCGGCTGCAGCGCTCAGTGGTTTCCGCAGCGTCGAGCAACCAGCAGTTGGCCGCCCGCTCCCGGCAGGCGGGCCAGATCGGTCTGCTCGATCAGCTGCTGGTCAACCGCCAGTCGCTGGACGCCGAGCGAGAGCTGAACGACGCGCTGGCCGAGTTGTACGCCACCCGAATCGAACTCGAACAGGCGGCCGGCGTGCCGCTGGAAGGAACCGCACGATGACAACGCTGCACGACAGGACCGGCCTGAAGCTGGCCGCAGCGCTGATGGTGGTCGTCGCCCTGGCCGGCTGCGGCAAGGGCGGCGCAAAGGGGGAGCACGCCGGCGAAGGCGACAAACAAGCGCACGCGGGCGAGAAGGAAGGAGGCCATTCCGAAGCGCAAGAGCTGACGTTGACGACGGAAGAGGCCGAACGCGCCGGCGTGAAGGTCGAGGAGTTGAAGCCACAGGCGCTTGGCGAGACCGTGGTCCTGACCGCTACGATCCGCCCCGACCCAGATCGACTTGCCCGCGTGGCGCCGCGTGTCGAGGCCCGGATCCTCAGCGCACCGGCCAAGCTGGGCGACCGGGTTCGGGCCGGCCAGGCACTGGCCATGCTCGACAGCGTCGACGTCGGTGAGGCCCATGCCGCCTGGATCCAGGCGCAGTCGGAACTGCGCATCGCCGAAGCCGACTTCAAGCGCGCCGAACAGCTCGACGCCGACGAGATCATCGCGCGCAAGGACTTCCTGCGTGCCAGGTCGGAGCGCGACAAGGCCGCGGCGGCGCTGCGCGGCGCTGCCGATCGCCTGCGGCTGCTCGGCGGCAACGCGGGCGCGGCCGGCGCCGCAGTCTCGGGCTTTGCGGTCACGGCGCCCTTCGCCGGAACCGTCATCGAGAAGAAGGCCACCGTGGGCGACCTTGCCACGCCGAGCGAGCCGATCTTCACTGTCGCCGACCTGAGCCGGCTGTGGATCCAGGCCGATCTGCCCGAGGCCGCGCTGGCCAAGGTCCGACCCGGCGCAACCGCCAGGGTCAGCGTGCCGGCGTACCCGGGAGAGACCTTCACCGGACGCGTCGGCCACATCGGCGCCGGGCTCGACAAGGAAACGCGCACTGTTGCGGCGCGCATCGAGATTGCAAATGCCGACGGCCGCCTCAAGCCGGAAATGTTTGCCACCGCCACGATCGACGTCGCCGGCGACAAGCGCGAAGTGCTGTCGCTGCCCGATGCCGCGATCGTGCTGATGCAGGGTCAGCCGACCATCTTCGTCTACGAGCAAGGCGCCTACGAGATGCGCGTCGTCGAGCCGGGCGAGCGCAGCGGCGGACGCACCGTGATCAAGGCTGGCGTCAAGGCCGGCGAGCAGGTGGTGACCGCCGGCGCGTTTGCGCTGAAGGCGCGCAAGCAGAAGTCCCAGCTGGGCCACGGGCACTGAGGGGCCGCCGACATGCTCAATGCAATCGTTGACGCCGCGCTGCGCTACAAGGTGCTGGTGCTGGTCGCGTTCGGGGTCCTCGTCGGCCTCGGCGCCATGGCTTTCAAGCAGGTGCCCGTCGATGCTTTTCCCGACGTGACGCCGGCGCAGGTGAACATCTACACCGAGTCCCCCGGCGTCGCTGCCGAGGACATCGAGCGCCTGCTGACGGTGCCGATCGAAGGCGCGATGGCGGGCCTCGCGAACGTCGAGGTCGTGCGCTCGGTCTCGCTGTTCGGCCTGTCGTACGTCGGCGTCTACTTCAATGACGATGTCGACATCTATTTCGCGCGGCGCCTTGTTGGCGAGAAGCTTCAGGAGGTCAAGGAGCGCCTGCCGCGCGGCTATGGCGAGCCGGTGCTGGGCCCGAACAGTTCGGGCCTCGGCCAGGTGTTCTGGTACACGATCGAGGACGCCGACAAGAAGTTGAGCGCGATGGACCTGCGCACGCTGCACGACTGGACCGTGCGGCTGATCCTGCGCACGGCACCGGGCGTGGATGACGTGACGACCTGGGGCGGGCACGAGAAGCAATACCAGGTGCAGATCGACCCCCGACGCCTCGTCAAGTACGGCCTGTCGTTCAAGGAGGTCATGGAACGGCTGGCCGCCAACAACAAGCAGGTCGGCGGCCAGTACATGAACATCGGCGCCGAGCAGTATCTGGTGCGTGGCTTGGGCCTCGTCAGCAACGCAGCCGACATCGCCGGCATCGTCGTGGCCGAGCGCAAGGGCGCGCCCATCTACGTGCGAGACGTCGCCGAGGTCAAGGAGGCGCCTGCCGTGCGCTTCGGCGCAGTGACACGCAACGGCCACGAGACTGTGCTGGGCATTGCGCTGGCGCGCATCAACCAGAACGCCGCCAACGTCGTCGCCGCGGTGAAGGCGAAGCTCGCCACCGCCCAGGCCGCGCTGCCCAAGGGCATCGAGCTCAAGGCGGCCTACGACCGGACCGAGATCGTCGACAAGGCGCTCGCGACCGCCGAGAGTGCGCTGCTCGAAGGTTCGATCCTCGTGGCGATCGTGCTGTTCCTGTTCCTGGGCGAACTGCGCTCGGCCATCGTCGTCATCGTCACCCTGCCCCTGGCGATGCTGTTCGCCTTCATCCTGATGGACCACTTCGGCTTGTCGGCGAACCTGATGTCGCTGGCCGGCCTGGCGATCGGCATCGGGATGATGGTCGACGGCGCGGTGGTGATGGTCGAGAACGCGTTCCGGCTGCTGTCGCACGCGCGCACCTCGGGGCGACCGATCAACCGTTCGCACGTCGTGCTGGAAGCCGCGCGTGAAGTCGCGAACCCGATCGCGTTCGCGATCCTGATCATCATCGTGGTGTTCCTGCCGCTGTTCTCGCTCACCGGCCTGGAAGGCAAGCTCTTCAAGCCGATGGCACTGACCATCACTTTCGCGATGGCAGGCTCGCTGCTGCTGTCGCTGACGCTGGTGCCGGTGCTGGCCGCGCTGATCCTCAAGCCCAAGGAAGAGAAGGACACTTGGCTCGTGCGCGGGGCAAAGCGAGCCTACCTGCCGCTGCTCGACTGGGCGCTCGACCGCAAGAAGATCGTGATCGGGTCCGCCGTGGCACTGCTGGTCGGCGCGTTGGCACTGTTTCCGCTATTGGGCAAGGAGTTCATGCCGCAGCTGCAGGAAGGCGCGATCATGTTCCGCGTCGTCGGCATCCCGTCGACTTCGCTGGATGAATCGATCCGCGTGGCCAACGTGATGGACGCCAAGTTACGCGGCAAGTACCCGCAGGTGCGTTCGGTGCTCGCGACCATCGGCCGCGCTGAAAAGGGCGAGACCGCCGACGTGAACTACATGGAGGTGCTGCTCGACCTGAAGCCGCAGGATGAATGGTCGACCAAACAGTCGTACTCCGCCTTGGGCAAGGAGATGCAGGAGTACCTCGAGACCGAGGTGCAGACCGTCGTCTTCGGCGCCACGCAGCCGATCCAGATGCGTGTGGAGGAGCTGATCTCCGGCGTTCGCGCCACGCTTGCGCTGAAGGTCTATGGCGAGGACCTGGACAAGCTCGAGGACCTCTCGACGCAGCTCAAGGGCGTGATCGCCGCGGTGCCTGGCGTCGCGGACCTCTCGGCCGAAGCCAACAAGGGCAAGCCGCAGATGGTCATCAAGGTGGATCGCGCCGCTGCGGCGCGCTACGGCCTGAACGCCGACGACATCCTGTCGATCGTGCAGGCCGGCATCGGTGGCGAAACGGTCTCGACGCTGATCGAGGGCACGCGCCGCTTCGACATTGCAGTACGGCTCGCGGACGAGTTCCGTTCCAGTCCGTCAGCCATCGCCTCGATTCCGATCCGCACCAGCGAAGGCGCGCTGGTGCCGTTCTCGCAAGTCGCGAAGATCGAGCTCGACGAGGGCTACACCTTCGTGCGCCGCGAGGCGCTGCAACGCTACGCGGTGCTGCAAATGGACGTGCAAGGCCGCGACGTGGACAGCTTCGTCAGGGACGCCAACGCGGCGATCGCGGCCAAGGTGAAGCTCCCCACCGGCTACTGGGTCGAGTGGGGCGGCGCGTTCGAGAACCAGCAGCGCGCGATGGCGCGCCTGGGCATGATCGTGCCGCTGACGATCGGGCTCATCTTCATCCTCCTGTACACGGCGTTCAACTCGGTTCGCCACGCGACGCTGATCATCGCCAACGTGCCGTTCGCCATCATCGGCGGCATCCTGAGCTTGTTCATCACCGGGCAGTACCTGTCGGTGCCTTCGGCGATCGGGTTCATCGCCGTGTTCGGCGTGGCCATGCTCAACGGCATCGTTCTGGTCACCTTCCTGAACGACCAGCGCAAGCACGGTCAGACCATCCGCGACGCGGTGCGCCAAGGCGCGGCGTTGCGCCTGCGTCCGGTGCTGATGACCGCCTCGGTGGCCATCCTCGGCCTCGTGCCGATGTTGATCTCGACCGGCGTGGGCGCCGAGACGCAGCGGCCACTGGCGACCGTGGTCGTCGGCGGGCTGATCACGTCGACGCTGCTGACGCTGCTGCTGCTGCCGCTGATCTACGAATGGTCCGAGACCCGCGCGGAAGCCCGGCGAGCCGCGCTCCATCCGGCCGACGACACCATCGCCCCGCAAACCCCCTGAGGAGATCACCATGAAGGAAATCAAGGCCTATGTGCAGCGCGACCGCATCGCCGATGTGATCGAGGCGCTGAAGGAGTGTCCCGCCTGGGGCGGTGAACGGGGCGACCGGCGCCACAGCCTGGCAGTGTGCGTCGTCAAGTCGCTGTTGCCGCTGGACAGCGAGCAGCGCCACTACTCGATGGACGTCGGTGACGAGGTGCTCGACGAATACAAGATCGAGCTCGTCTGCGATGACGCCGAGGTCGATCCCCTGGTCGATGCGCTCGTTGCCGCTGCCCGAACCGGCCGGTCCGTCGGCGGATGGGTCACGGTCACCGATCTCGCGCGTGCGGTGCCGATCCATTGATGCGCCGCGATCTCTTCCCGCAAATTCAATCGAAAGGACGATCCATGAAACGAGTTCTGCTTCCCGCACTCCTGGCCTTCGCCGTGGCCGGCCCGCTGCATGCCGCGGACGACCACGTGCCCAAGCACGGCGGCGTGGTGGTCGATACGAAAGCAGGCGACCTGGAACTGGTTGCGAAACCCGACCTGATCGTGATCCACGTCAGTGACCACGGCAAGGCGATGAAGCTCACCAGTGCCAGCGGCAAGGTGACGGTCTTCAATGGCAATGACAAGACCGAGGCCCCGCTCGTCCTGGCGGGCGACAAGCTCGAAGCGAAGGGAGCGTTCAAGGTTGCGCCGGGTGCGAAGGTGCTGGCCGAAGTCGCACTCAACGGCAAGCCTGCTGTATCGGCGCGGTTCACCCTGAAGTGACTGTCCAACGGTCTGCCATGAAGAGCATCTCACGCCGCATGGCGGTGGGCTGGCTTGCGGGGTTCGCTGCCCTCGCTGCAGGCTGCGCAACGAGCGTCCGGCGCCGTGCGAACGCTGACGGTACCTACTGTTTCTCGATTGGCAAGTCGAACCGACGGACGCACGTCTGCACGACCACGCCGATACCGGACGAGTCGGTGGAAGCGGAGGCAAAAAGGTTCGAGCCAACTCCGGACATCTTGACCGTCTATGTCGTACGCCGCCGATGGGCGGATACCAGCAACAAGGTTTTGCTTCGCATCGAAGGCCTCTCGCCAGTGGAGACGGTGCCCTCCACTTTCGTGCGTATCCGGTTGCGGCCCGGCACGCACACGCTGCAGGCGACCTGGGCTGAAGGCAAAACCGACTTGCAGATCAGCGGTCGCGGGAATGAAACACTGTTCGTCGAGCTCGTGGGGTCGTATTGGGTCTGGGGCGGGACATACGCGCTGGTCAAGAGTGATCCGCAAGACAGCCAACGCCGAGCGATGCGCCTCCCGCTGGTGGCGGACGTGAGGTAGCTCTCACCACGGGCGCTCCGCTTGCCCACACGGGGGACGCCGCACGCAGATCGAGGTGATGTGTGCGCCTTTGCGGCGCACTCATGGAATGAGCAGAGCACGCAATGAACCAGCCCGACAAGCTTCGCATTGAATTGCCCCTGGTGCTGCCGGACATCGACGACGTCGGGGATGGCTGCGTGCGCCGGCTCATCTCGAGACTCACCGGGCGTCCCGGCATCTCGGAGGCCCATGTCATCAGCGCGGCCGATGGCGGCGTCGCGCAGTTGTGCATCCACTATGACCGCAACATCGTTTCGCTGGGACGGGTGCGAGAACTGGCGCAGGCCGCGGGCGCAGACCTGAGCGATCGCTACGCGCACTTGGTGATCAAGAGTGCCGGACCGCTGCACCCGCGAGCCGCCCGCCGCGTTGCGGACGGCCTGCGCGATGTGCCGGGCGTGATGGAAGCTGATGTGAGCGGCGCAGGCGTCGTTCGCGTCGAGTTCGATCGGGAACAGGTTTCCGAGCAGGTGGTGCGGAGCAAGGCGGCGGCGCTCGGGTTCAGGCCGGCTTCGCCGGACCCGGGGGCCGCGGTACCTGTGCCTCAGCCGCTGCCCGCCGACGCCGCACATGCTGCTGGTGAGCACGACCACGACCGCCCTGGCCACGCGCACGATCACGACCACGCGGAGGGCAGAGACGACCACGCCAGCCACGACCATCCGCACGGCGGCCCCCTCGGCGAAAAGAGCGAACTGATCTTCGCGGTGCTGGCCGGACTGTTGCTCGGGGCGGGCTGGCTCATCGAGCGCTTGTCCGCTGGTCCTGCATGGCTGCCCACGGTCTGCTACCTGAGCGCGTATGCCTTCGGCGGGTACTTCACGACCCGCGAGGCGATCGACAACCTGCGCGCCCGTCGTTTCGAGATCGATACGCTGATGCTGGTCGCCGCCGTGGGCGCTGCGGCGCTGGGCAAATGGGCTGAGGGTGCGCTGCTGCTGTTTCTGTTCAGCCTGGGCCACTCGCTCGAGCACTATGCAATGGGCCGCGCGCGCAAGGCGATCGAAGCATTGGCCAAGCTCGCACCCGATACCGCAACCGTCCGCCGCGAGTCTGGTACCGCGGAGGTCGGCGTCGCGGAGCTGCAGATCGGCGACGTGGTCATCGTGCGCCCGAACGAACGCTTGCCTGCCGACGGCGTCGTGGTCGTTGGAACGTCGAGCGTCAACCAGGCCCCCGTCACAGGCGAGAGCGTGCCGGTGGACAAGCGCCCCGCCGCGATGCGAGGGCGGCCTTGGCGGCCTTCGACCGTGTCGGGGCCGAACACCGGGTGTTCGCCGGCACGATCAACGGCTCTGGCGCGATCGAGGTCATGGCCGCGCGGCGCGCGGATCAATCGACGATGGCGCGCGTGGTCAAGATGGTGACCGAAGCGGAGGCCCAGCGCTCGCCGACGCAACAGTTCACCGAACGCTTCGAACGCATCTTCGTCCCGGTCGTGCTGGGGGTCGTGGTGCTGCTGCTCTTCGCCTGGGTGGTGGTGGACGAGACCTTCGCCGAGAGCTTCTACCGCGCAATGTCGGTCCTCGTGGCGGCGAGCCCGTGCGCGCTGGGCCCAGCGCCGTGCTGAGCGGCGTGGCGCGCGCAGGCTGTGGCGGCGTGCTGGTCAAGGGTGGCGGCCCCCTGGAAAACCTGGGCACGCTAAATTCGATCGCTTTCGACAAGACCGGCACGCTGACCGAAGGCAAGCCCCGGCTGACCGAGGTGGTGGCGTCGGCTGGCTCCAGCGAAGCGGAACTCCTGGCCGTGGCGCTGGCCGTCGAGGAACACAGCGACCATCCCATCGCCTCGGCCATCGTCGCCGGCGCGCGCGAGCGCTTGCAGCCCGGCACGGAGCCGAAGGCGGCGACGCAAGTCGAGAGCATCACCGGGCGGGGCGTGAAGGCGCAGGTCGACGGCGAGCTGGTCTACATCGCCAAGCCGGTGCTGTTCTCGGAACTGCCCGACTGCGCAATGCCGAGCGACGTCGCCGAAGCGAACGAAAGGCTGGTCGCCGCCGGCCGGACGACGATGGTGGTGCGCAAGGGCCAGCGCTTCCTCGGCGTGCTGGCCGTCATGGACACGCCGCGTCGGGTGGCCGCTGCAGTGATGGCCGAGTTGCGCGCCCTCGGTGTCGAGCGGCTCATCATGATCTCGGGCGACAACCAGAAGGTTGCCGATGCGGTGGCCCGCAGTGTGGGGCTGACGGAAGCGCGCGGTGATCTGATGCCGGATCAAAAGGTCGAGGAGATCAAGCGCCTGCGTGAGGCCCATGGCAAGGTGGCGATGGTGGGCGACGGGGTCAACGACGCGCCGGCGATGGCCAATGCCACGGTGGGCATCGCAATGGGCGCCGCTGGTTCCGACGTGGCGCTGGAAACCGCCGACGTGGCCTTGATGGCCGATGACCTCGCGCAACTGCCCTTTGCGGTCGGACTGTCGCGCAGCACGAGCCACGTCATCAGGCAGAACCTCTTCGTCAGCCTGGGCGTCGTCGTCGTGCTCATTCCGGCCACGATCCTCGGGCTCAACATCGGGACGGCAGTGTTGTTCCACGAAGGGTCCACGCTGATCGTCGTCATCAATGCCTTGCGCCTACTCGGCTACCGGCGGTCAACGTCGCCGGCTGCAAACCCGCCCAAGTCTCGAGGCAGGGTCGCTCCAGCTCCGGATGCTCCTTGACTCCCCCGAACCATGACCAGTGAACTCTCCGATTTGCAGCCTGGCGGTCGCCGACGTCAAGAAGGCACCGTAAGGGCTGGTCATCGACCGGCTCTGAGCAATCGCATGCCGTTGAAGACGACGATGAGGCTGGTGCCCACGTCGGCGAACACCGCCATCCACAGCGTGGCGTGACCCGTGAGCGTCAGCGCGAGGAACGCCGCCTTGATGCCGATCGCGAGCACGATGTTCTGCCAAAGCACCGCTTTGGTTGCACGGGACAGACGGATGAATGTCGCGAGCTTGCGCGGGTCGTCGTCCATCAACGCGACGTCGGCCGTCTCGATCGCGGTGTCGGTTCCCGCCGCCGCCATGGCAAACCCCACGTCCGCCTTGGCCAGTGCCGGCGCATCGTTGATGCCGTCCCCCACCATGCCGATCGACGCGCCGCTGGCCTGGAGCTCGGCAATGATGCCGAGCTTGTCTTCCGGCAGCAGCTCGCTGCGTACGTCGTCGATACCGACCTGGCGCGCCATCGCGATCGCTGTGTGCCGGTTGTCGCCGGTCAGCATCACCGGCCTGACACCCAGGCGCTTCAGGTCCGCGATGGCCTGCCCGCTCTCTTCCCGGACCATGTCGGCGATCGCGATGATGGCAACCGGGTCCGAGTCCGCGATCAGGACGATGGCCGTCTTGCCTTGCGTCTCCAAAGTGTCCAGCCGCTCCTCGAGATCGGGCGAGCAGGCGCCGGCCTCCTCGACCAGGCGGTGATTTCCCAAGGAGAAACGCACACCGGTGACCGAGCCGGAGACGCCCCGCCCGCGCAGCGCCGTGAAGCCCTCGACAGCTGGAAGGGAGTGCGCATCGGCCGCAAACGCCGTGACCGCTCGCGAAACCGGATGGTCGCTTCGCGACGACAGTGCCGCGGCGATTCGCAGTTGCTCCTCCGCCGTGCCTCTCAAAGCGATGAAGTCGGTGACCGTCGGCCGGCCGTGCGTCAGGGTCCCGGTCTTGTCCAGTGCAAGCACACTCAGCCGGTGCCCTTGCTCCAGGAACAAGCCGCCCTTGACGAGGATTCCTCGTCGTGCCGCTGCCGTAAGTGCGGACACGACGGTCACCGGCGTCGAGATGACGAGCGCGCACGGGCACGCCACCACCAGCATCACGAGCGCACGGTAGACCCACGTGAGCCAGTCTTCGCCGAGGGCCAGCGGCGGCACGAGGGCGACCAACACGGCAACGCCCACCACTGCCGGCGTGTAGTAGGCCGAGAACCTGTCGACGAACCGCTGGGTCGGCGCCTGGGTCGCCTGGGCCTCCTGAACGGCACGAACGATCCGCGCCAGCGTCGAATTGTCGGCAGTTGCCGTCGCTTCGTACTCGATCTCGCCGTCCTGGTTGACGGTGCCCGAGAACACCGTGTCGCCCACGGTCTTGTCGACCGGAACACTTTCGCCGGTGATGGGTGCCTGGTCGACGGCACTGGCACCTGCGGTGATCCGTCCGTCCACCGGAATGCGTTCGCCTGGCCTCACGCGCACGCGGGCGCCCAGCGCGACCGCTGACGCCGGCACGCTCTGCCACTGCGTCCCCACGCGCACCGTGGCCATCTCCGGCGCCATCGCCATGAGGCCCTCGACTGCGCGCCGCGCGCGCTGCAACGACCTCGCCTCGATGCTTTCCGCGACAGCAAACAGGAACATCACCATGGCCGCCTCGGGCCACTGCCCGATCAGCACGGCACCCGTGACCGCGATAGCCATCAGCGCGTTGATGTTCAACGATCGCTGGCGCAAGGCGATCCATCCCTTGCGATAGGTGCCAAGGCCCGTCAAGGTGATGGCAGCCAGGGCCAGGGCGGCCGCTGGTATGGACAGATCGCCGAACCAGAGCGCGAGGATCTCTGCGGTGATGGCCGATGCGCCTCCGGCGAGCAGCCTCCAGTTCTCGACCGCCCAGGGCCGCCTGACTGAAGGAGAGCTGACGGGTGGCTTGCCGTCGTCGGCCTCCGCTTCCCCACCCAAGCCGATCTCGTCTAATGCCCTGAGGACATCTGGCAGCCCATTCGGCACATGATCCACGGCGAGCCTGCGAGCCAGCAGGTCGAACGACAAGCCGTTTACCGCAGGCACCGACGCCAGCCGCTTGCGAATGAGCGCTTCTTCCGTCGGACAGTCCATCTTGTCGATGCGGATCGTGCTGCGTCGAGTCTGCGCCGGGGCGCTCTGCGGTGTCCCGGCCATGCCGATGGACTTCAACGCGCCGATGAGGGCGGGTAGCGCCCCAGCGGCATGCTCGACCGTCAGCTTTCGCTCGAGGAGGTTGAACGCGAGGCCGTGCACCTCTGGCACCGCTGCCAGCCGCTTGCGGATGAGCGCCTCCTCGGTCGGGCAGTCCATGTTCTCGATCAGCACAGTGCTGATCTCGCCTGCGCCGGGGCTCCTGGCCCCTTCTGCCCCGGCAGCGTGACAACCGGATGAGCAGCACGTGCCGCCGGGTTGATCGGGGAGAGACAGTTCTCGGTTCATGGCGAGATTGGAAACCCTATACTTGGTACAGAGTCAAGCGAGGTGTTTCCGTGAAGATCGGAGAGTTGGCCGGCCGCGCCGGTTGTGATGTCCAGACGGTGCGCTTCTACGAGCGCGAAGGGCTGCTCGAGGAACCGCTGCGAGAGGCATCGGGCTACCGGCGCTACGACGAGCGGCACCTCACGCGCCTGAACTTCATCCGGCACTGCCGCTCGCTGGACATTCCGCTGCCCGAAGTGCGGCAACTGCTCGACTTCGCCGCGAAGCCCGACCAGTCCTGCGCGCAAGTGAATGACTTGCTCGACGGCCACATCGCGCTGGTGAAGCAGCGCCTCCGGGCCCTGCGGGCGCTGGAAGGCCAGCTCGTTGCACTGCGCCGGACGTGCGACGGCGACGTGTCGCACCCCTGCGCTATCCTGGAATCGTTCATGGCCGCCGCCGATGCACACGCCTGCGCCTGCCACCCGGAGCAGGCTTCCACCGCTGCGCCTCGCAGCCGGCACACGGTGCTGTGATCGCGCCGGCGTCGCGTGGCGCTCTCGATGAGCACCAGCGACAGCATCACCTGTCGCTGGTGCGCTCCCACTACGCCTTCTCGTTGCATGCCTTCAACTGCGCCTCGTGGCGCTCCTTGCGCAACTTGTTCTGCGCCGGCGTCGTCTGGGCCCGAGGGCCATGGTCGAGCGGCAGCACAAGCTTGCCGATCGGGCAGCTCGGGGCCTTGCTCGACGTGCCTGCCTGCGCTTCACTGGTGTCACCACGGCGCTCGGCCTGCGTCGCCTGCCTGGCCTTGCGTGCACGTTCGATGGCTTGGAAGTCCGGCCCGGCCAAGGCCGGCAATATGGCGCCCAGCGTCAGGGCGCCGATGATGACTATGAGCAGCTTGCTCATGTGGTTCTCCTCAGCGGGTTGATCAGATTGCAAGACGGAAAGCCCGCCGTCGATCAATCCCGCCAGCGGCAGTACACGATGCACAAGGGCAATCGTGGAAATCCGCCTCCACTGTCGAACCGCACCGACACAGGCACCTCGCAAGGCGCACGAAGTGGCCAACCTGCCTCCTCAGGCTCGCCGCATTCACCGCCGAAGCCCTGAGTCGCCGGTATGGGCGCCATGAAGCACATGGCACACGGCATGCGATCGGAAGCCATCGGCATCGAGGGCTTCCCTACGATGGAGACCGCCGGCGCCGATCGCGCTTCGTGTGCCGATGCAGGATTGGCGGAAGCGGATGTGCCGTGCAATGCGCACAGCCACACCGCGAGGCTGGCTACCGCTCGCCACACGCGCAGTCGGTCAAGCCACGCCACGACGCCTCCTCCAGAACGCCAGACGGGGCATCGCATGCGCGCGCGGGCGCCGCATCAGCAGGTACGCCGCCGGGATCACGAACATCGACAGCAGCGGCGCGGTGATCATGCCGCCGACCATCGGCGCGGCGATGCGCTGCATCACCTCGGAGCCGGTGCCGGTGCCCCACATGATCGGGAACAGGCCCGCGAGGATCACGGCGACCGTCATCGCCTTCGGTCGCACACGCAGCACCGCACCCTCGCGAATCGCATCGAGCAGATCGGCTTCGCTGGCCCTGCCCCTTGCGACGCGGTCGGCCCAAGCGTTCTTCAGGTACAGCAGCATGATCACGCCGAACTCGGCGGCCACGCCGGCCAGCGCGATGAAACCGACGGCACCCGCGACCGACAGGTTGTAGCCGAGGAGCCAGAGCAGCCAGATCCCACCGATCAGCGCGAAGGGCAGCGCGGCCATGATCAGCAACGCCTCGTCAATGCGGCCGAAGGTCAGGTACAGCAGCACGAAGATGATCAGCAGGGTGAACGGCACCACCACCTTCAGCTTCGCGGTGGCCCGCTCGAGGTACTCAAACTGGCCCGACCATGAGATCGAGTAGCCCGGCGGCAGCTTGACCTTCTCCGTGACGACCCGCTGCATGTCCTGAACCGCACTGCGCAGGTCGCGTCCGCGGATGTCCACGTACACCCAGCCCGACAGGCGCGCGTTCTCGCTGCGCAGCATCGGCGGACCGTCGGTGATGCGCACGTCGGCGATGTCGGACAGCACGAGGCGCTGGCCGCGTTCGCTGACGATCGGCAGCGAACGCAGCTTCTCCAGCGAGTCGCGGATCTCGCGCGGGTAGCGAACGCTGATCGGAAAGCGCTGCAGGCCTTCGACCGTCTCGCCGATGTTCTCGCCGCCCACCGCCGACGAGATCACCGAATGCACGTCCGCGATGTTCATGCCGAAGCTGGCTGCCGCATCGCGGCGGATGATCACGTCGACGTAGCGGCCACCGGTCAACCGCTCGGCCAAGGCGCTGGTCACGCCGGGCACATCCTTCAGCACGCGTTCGACCTCACCTGTCAGCCGATCGATCGTCGCGAGGTCGGCGCCGGCGACCTTCACGCCGACAGGGCTCTTGATTCCGGTGGCCAGCATGTCGATGCGGTTGCGTATCGGCGGCACCCAGATGTTGGCCAGGCCCGGCACCTTGACGATGCGGTCGAGTTCCTCGACCAGCTTGTCCTGCGTCATGCCCGGCCGCCACTGCTCGCGCGGCTTGAACTGGATCGTCGTCTCGAACATCTCCAGCGGCGCCGGATCGGTGGCGCTTTCTGCCCGGCCCGCC
>CAZXLI010000145.1:0-15790 GCA_964641795.1 uncultured Bordetella sp.
CGAGCGCGTCAGCGCCAGCACACGTGTTGTGCCTGGCGACCGTGGAAACCGTGGGGCCCACTGGCGTGGAAATGGAAGCCCTGACCGCCGTGCAGGTGGGCCTGCTGACGATCTACGACATGTGCAAGGCGGCCGATCGCGGCATGGTGATGGGCGACATCCGGCTGCTGGAAAAGCAGGGCGGCAAGTCGGGGCACTGGGTGGCCGACCCAGTGGCGACCTGACCTGGGTGGCGTCGCAGGCGCTCAAGCACATGTGGCCGTGCCACTTTGCTTGACGCCCGCGGGGGGGCGCAGCCCGGCCCTGGGGGCGCTCAGTAGGTCAGGAACTCCCGCCACGGGTGCGGCGACAGCGGCTCCTGGCACTGGAAGGCGGCCTGGTCGCCGATCTCGCAGGGGCTGAAGAACTCCGCGCTGTCGGGGTTGCGGAATTCGCGCAGCCGCGCGGCCAGCGCCCGCGCGCGATCGGGCTGGCCGTTCTCGGCGAGGTAGCGGGCCCAGGCCACCATCAGCCGCGTGTCCATCAGGTAGTGCGGCGCGCGGCGGAAGGCCATCGGCGTGCCGGGCAGCGGGTCGGCGCTGGTGGCGGCCGCGTAATCAGCATGGTGGGCGAACAGCACGCTGCGCTGGCCGCGGGCGATGCGCGCCTCCAGCGGGCCGGCGTTCTCGCCCGGCGCGTAGATCACGACAACGGACTGGTAGTCCAGCACCGCCAACGCGCCGCCGACAACCAGCGCCAGCCCGGCCAGCGGCGCGAAGCGGCTGCGTGGCGCCTGCGCCGGCACCGCCGGCTCGGCCACCGATGGAACGCCCAGCGCAAAGCCCCAGGCAAAGGCCGCCGGCAGCAGGAAGTAGGCGTACCACAGCGGGTACTCGACCAGGCTGTGCCAGCCGGTCAGCAGCACCAGCATCCAGCCGGCGCGGGCGGCCAGGCCGGTGTCGCCACCCGCCGTGGCGCTGCGGGCCCAGCCCTGCCACAGCGCAATGGCCATCAAGGCCATCACCAGCCCGGCCAGCGGCAGGCCGAGCTCGACCGCCAGCTGCAGCGGCAGCGTGTGCGTGTGGTCGAAGAAGGCGGTCGGCCGGCCCGGGAAGGGCGTCAGTGACCAGGCCAGGTTGAACTCGCCGAAGCCGACGCCGGTCCAGGGCTGTTGCGCGATCAGGGTGAGCGCATTGGCCCAGATGTTGCGCCGCGAGTTCGGGCTCTCGATGCCGGTGGCCTCGCCGGCGGCGATGCGGGCCTCGGCGCCGATGGCCTGGTGGCTCCACGACCCATACAGCGCCATCGCGCCGTACGACAGGGCATAGACCAGCGGCGTGCCGATCAGCAGCCAGCGCGCGCTGCGCGACAGGCGTCGATCGAGCGCGCCCCAGGCTGCCAGCAGCAGCAGCCCGACGGCCCCGGTGCGCGACGCGCTGAGCTCGATCGCGAACACCATCAGCAGCACCAGCGCGATGGCGATGCCGCGCTTCAGCCACCGCAGCTCGTGCAGCGCGACGGTGGCCACCACCGCCCACAGCAGCAGGCTGCACAGGTGATTGGATTGGCGCAGGTTGCCCACCGCGCGGCCGACCAGGCCCGAATGCGCGATGACATTGCCATCGGTCCAGTCCGGCACGAAGACCTGGACCAGCGCGACCAGCGAGCTCAACACGCCGGCCAGCACCAGGCCGGCCGAGAACAGGCCGAAGACGCGGGGTGCATCGGCCCGCCGTGCCGCGTCGGCACCGGCCCAGGCCAGCACCGCGGCTGCGAGGAGCAGGCTCAGCGCCGACAGCGTCAAGGCCGAAGGCAGCGCACCGGCCGTGCCCGACAGCAGCACGGCCGCCGCCATCAACGCAATGGCCGCCTGCAGCGACCAACCGCGCAGCGCCAGCCCCCCCGGCCGCAGCATCATCACGAAGCCCCCCCACAGCGCGACGGCCAGGCACTGGTTCAGCAGCGTCGGTGACGGCGGCAGGTTGTAGGCCAGCAGCGGCGGCATGGCGCCGGCGAGCAGGGCGGACAGCGCAAGCCCCGGCTCGGCGGCCAGGGCAGTGCCGCCGGGGGAGGGGCTGTCAGGCATGGCGCGGATTCTAGAGAGCCGCCGCGCGCGGCCAGGTTCAGTAGGCGTTGAAAGGCGCGAAGCCGATGACGTCGCCGGTGCCGGCGTCGATCAGGGCCACCCAGTCGGCGAAGCGCGAAAGAATGGGGACATAGCGCAGTTGCTGCTCGGGCTTGCCGGTGCGTGCGATGGCGGCGTCCAGGTCGGCCTGGCGTGCCGGGTAGCGCAGGCGTAGATCCGACAGAGGCCTGCCGGCATTCAGCGCATCCTGCCGCGCGCGCTGATCCCAGGAGCGCCAGTAGCGGGGCCGCGTCCCGATGTCATGGCCTGCCAGCGCAATCTGCACGGCATCGATGCGTTCGTTCGGATCGGCGGGCACCTCGGCGCGCACCGTGACGGGTCCGAGGATCGACAACTGTTGCAGTGCCGACGGCGCCAGCGGCAGTTCGTCGATCAGCACACCATTGGCCGGCACGATGCGAAAGCGCACCTCCTCCAGGGCCAGCACCACCGGCCGCGCCTGGTACATCGTCGCGACGCCGTAGGCCAGTGCTGCCGCCTGCAACAGCACCACGATGGCCAGATCGCGCCGCAACTCGCGCCAGGGTTTGCTGCGGTCGAAGATCGCGAACGTGATCACCGGCCCCATCACGACATCGACGGCCGAGATCAGCACGAACAGCCGACTGCCGCCCGCCAGCGCCGAGTAGGGCCAGGGATACCAGAGCAGGAAGACCAGGGTGGCCGCCAGAGCCGCCACTGCGACGCTGCCGGACAAATGAATGAGCGCTGCCTTCGCACGCGACTGCCAGTTGAACGACGCCATGGATCGAATGGGTTGGTTCGCTTTTCTGAGGGCTGGACACCGAGCTTAATAGCGTTCCTGTGACGCCGCGGGAGAGCGGTAGATTGCCAGGTAGTCCGCGGCGCAGCGGTCCCACGACCACTGCGCCGCCAGTTCGGCAGCGGCGGGCGGTGCGGCGCCCAGCGTCGATCGGTCGGCCACCAGCGCCGCCAGTGCCTCGCGCAAGGCCATGGCTGGCTGGGCGACGCGAAGTTCCACGGCGAAGACGCAGCGCGCATCGGTGCTCGGGAAGGCATCGGCCACTTCGCGGCTGGTCAGCACCGGGGTGCCGCAGGCCAGGGCCTCCTGCAACACCAGCGGAAAGCCTTCGCCCGTGCTCGGCAAGACCAGCAGATCGGCCTCTCGGCACCGCTGTGCCACCTGCTCGGGCTTCAGTCGTCCCGGTAGTTCCAAAGAGGCGCCCACGACGGACCAGTCGGCCGGTGACTGCGGGCCCCAGCCCACGAAGGTCCAGTGGGTGTTCGGGATGTCGACGCAGGCGCGCAGCAGCGTGATGCCCTTCTTCTCGACGAAGCGGCCGACGAAGAGGATTCGGGTGAGGCGTGCGTCGGGTGGGAGGCGGCCCCGCGGATGGAACACGCCGTGATCGACCCCATTGGCCAGCAGTTGCGGGGGTCGGCGGAACCTGACCATGCGCTCGAAGTAGGTTTGCACCGGCCTGCCAACGAACACCACTTGGTCGGCCCGCGCCAGGGCCCACGCCCCGACCGTGCGGTTCAGAAAGCCGAGCAGCGCGCGCAATGCGCCTGCGCGGAACGGTATCTCGCCGATGTGCTGGGTCAGCACCAGGCGCTTGCGGGCACGCCCGGCCCACCACAGGGCCAAGAGGCTTGGCATGTACAGATAGTCATGGACATGGACCACATCGGCCTGCTGCACGCACCGATGCAGGCGCCTACAGGCGGACCAGGACCACAGAGGCGCCGGCAGGCCGATGCGGCGCTCCAACGGATCGACATTGCTGGCGTGTTCGCAGTGCAGGCCGGGTGGCCAGGGGCGCGGAGGCAGTTCGGCGGCGGCACCTCCAGCCAGCCACGTCAGCGCGCCGCCGTCGGCGGCCAAGGTCGGCGCAAGCCGCAGCGCCAGTTGCTGTGCCACCACCTCGATGCCGCCGCCGTGGGCGGCAAAGAAGGCGCTGACCTGCAGTACGCGCTGCGCACGCGCCGGTGCAGCTTCGGGCGGCAGTCTTTGGCTGCGGCCTGCGGCTCTCCAGCCAAACACCCACATCGAACTGGCGCAGAAGCCGTAGACCATCATGGTCGCTGTCACGAGCGCCATGGCGAGCCAGGGCCGCATGCCGGTGCCCTCGACCAGCGCGGCCATCGCCAGCATGCCCATGGCGAACTGGCTGAGTTGCGCCAGCACGAAGCGCTGAAACTCCCGCCAGTGCGCCGGCGTGCCGACATTGAACGTGAAGCCGCGGTGCAGGCCGTAGCTCAGGGGAATGGTGATCACGCAGGTGGCCAGCGCGGCGAGCCAGTAGGTGGCGCCCAGCCATTCGGTACCAACGTAGATGATGGCGATGTTCAGCGCCGCACAGAAGGCGCCGACCAGGCTGAACCGACCCGCCGCGGCGGCAATGGAGGCGGCCTGGCCGGGGGTGTCCATCCGTCAGACGGCCGTGTCGGCCCGCTCCCAGAGCGCGACGAACTGCAGCCGGTTGGTGGCCCAGCCCAGCAGTCCGCTGTGGCAGGGAAGCGCTGCCTGGAGCGAGCGTCGCACCCAGCCCTTCGACTCGATGTGTTCACACCAGCGCCAGCGCTGCTGGTAACGATAGGTCGACGGAATCCCGAACCGACGGTTCCCGAGTTCATCCATCACGGCCAGCGCGAAATTGTCGAGACGGCCGTTCTGGGTATGGTCCTTGATCAGCAGGAAGCGCTTGCTGCAGCGCGCCATCTCGTCGATGGCTGCCAGCGGATCGGTGCAGTGATGCAGCACGTCGACTGCATAGCAGAGCTCGAACTTCCTATCATCGAAAGGGAGCGTGGTTCCATTGTACAGCGTCGGTTGAATCAGGCTCTGCGGTCGCTGGACGACATCGACGGCCGACACCGTCCCGATCGAAGGCAGCTTGCCGATCGCGGAGGCGAAGTACCCGTCGCCGGAGCCGAAGTCGAGCACCGCCGGCAACGGCCCCAACGGTGTGATCAGTTCGCTGATGTGCTGCAGGATGCGGGGGCGGTAGCGCGTCAACATGCGGAAGCCTGCTCCTGTGGAATGGGCTGCGCCAGCACCAGGTAGATGGCCGCGTTGTGGTCGATCCAGTGGCGCGGCGTGATGGCGTCTTCGAGGCGCATGCGCAGGTGCATGGCGGCGCAAACCAGGCCTGAGAGCCAGGCGCCGATCACCGGCAGTCGGCTCAGCAGGGCGTGGTAGCCGAGCGTGCGGAACTGGGTGGTCCAGGCCAGCGGCCCGACCAGCGCCTGCACGCCGCGAACTTCAAACCCGCGGGTCTGCAGTTCGGCCACGAGTCCATCGCGCGTCCAGCGGCGGAAGTCGGTCGGGTGCGGGTGGTAGGGCCAGGTGCCATGCGTCGACAGGATGAGGCCTCCACCGGGCTTGAGCAGCCGATGTGCCTGGCCGAGATACCAGTCCAGATCCCACACGTGCTCCAGCACCTGGAACGACACGACGAGATCGGCGACCGCATCAGCCAGCGGCACCCTCTCGCCGGGAGTGATCGGGACCTGTGCGTCTTGGTCGATGTCGCAGCACATGTACTCAGCGCCGAGTCCCTCGAACAGCGAGCGATAGGGCGCCTCGCCGGCCCCCAGATCGATCACGCGGCTTCCGGCGTGCTGCAGAAGGGGCGCTTGGGACGCGACCAATCGCGACAGCGCTGCCGCCAATTGGCGCAACGCGTAGGCATCGTGGCGCCAGAACGGAGGGGCGAGTCGGGGGGACGTCATGCCGCGGCTTTGCCGCGCCGGGGGATCAAACGAATGAACTCGAGCAGGAACGCCACGGTAGCGACCTGGCCGCCCGCCAGCATCAGCGTTGCGGCCGGGATCGCCACGCGCATCAGCACCGCGGGATCGATCGCACGGAAGCTGCGGTCCGACCACATCCACACGCTGTAGCCCGCGAGTGCCAGGCCGGTCAGCAACAAGCCGGCGCCGGCGAGCAGCCCTTGTTCGAGCGTGACGCGCCGCACCCAGCCCAGTCCGCGCGGCATCCGGGGCAACACGCCGATCTGCAGGGCGTGCGAAGAAGACGCGGCGGCAAACAACAGCATCTGCAGACCAAGACCCATTGCCACGCCGAAGTACAGGTAGCTGTGAATGTCCAGGGTGAACCAGCCCATCACCACGGGACCACGGGCCAACGCCACCGCGCCAACGCCACCGAGTGCGAACAGCAGCAGGCCGGGGTACATGAACAGCCACGCCGGCGCGTGAATGAGCAGGAAGCGCAGATGTCGCCAGCCGTCGCGCCAACTGCGCAGATGGGGCGGCCGGTCGCGACCGTCCGGGGCCAGCGTGGTGGGCACCTCGGTGACCCGATAGCCGGCCAGCGTGGCCTTGACCACCATCTCGCTGGCGAATTCCATGCCGGGCGAGCTGAGTTCGAGCGCCAGCATCGCGTCCCGATCGAACCCGCGCAGCCCGCAGTGGAAATCGCGGATCGGGCTGCGGAAGAACAGCCGGCCGATGAAGCTGAGGACCGGGTTGCCAAGGTAGCGGTGCAGCGGCGGCATCGCACCTGGTTGGATGCCGCCAGCAAAGCGATTGCCCATCACCAACTGGGCGCCCGCGCGCAGCGCTTCGACGAAGCCCTGCAGGCGGGAGAAGTCGTAGCTGTCGTCCGCGTCGCCCATGATGACGAAGCGACCGCGGGCGCCCTGGATGCCAGCGAGCAAGGCGGCGCCGTAGCCGCGCGTGGGGACGTGCACGACCCGCGCGCCCGCGGCGACGGCCAGGCCCGGCGACCCGTCGGACGACCCGTTGTCGGCCACCACCACTTCCCCGGCAATGCCCGCGCGTTGCAGAAAGTCGGTGGCCTTGCGAACGCAGCGCATCACCGTCCGGGCTTCATTCAGGCACGGCATCAGGATCGTCAGCTCGAGCGGCGCCGTCGCCGCGTCGAGATGCGGTGTCAGGAATTTCTCAATCGTTTCCATGCTTCACAAGGATCCTTGCCCTTGCCCGAAAGTATGTCGTCCACCTTACCAAGAAGCACGACCTGCGTACTTCGGAAATGGCTCACCAATACCTCGTCTTCCGCATTGATCATGACGCGGAGGTCCGAGTTGGCATAGTGGCGCAACCAGGCGCGGTCACCGGCATTCGTCACGAAGGGACTCGGGCCGTAGAGCCGGGGACACTGCCGCTCGATCATTTTGAACATGCGGTCGGCGCGTGATCGTTCCGAAAGCCGGGCTTCACTGGCTGGTGCGGCCACCACCGCGCCGCAGCTCAGTACCAGCACCTGCTCGGGGTCGGCCCGATAGGTCAAGGCGATCGTGATGCTCTCGCAGTCGGACCAGTCGATCGACAGCGGCAGATGCTCGACGATCCGTTCGGCGCGTAGCCGCGTCTTTTCAGGGGGGCCGATATCCTTGTTCCAGTGCTTGCCTTCATAGGTGAGCAGATACCGCGTCCTGCCGCGCCAGCGCTCGAGACGATTCGTCAGAGCCTCCCCGAGCGGCCCGACGGTGGGCAGCGACATCTGGCCGACCACGTTGATCAGCCGGCCGTCTGGATGGAGCGAAGGAGCCAATGCCGCAAGGGACTGAATGCCGATCGATAAGTGCAGGAATGGCACTTCGCGCAATCGCTGGGGCACGTCAATGTCAAGATAGGGCCCGGTGGACCAAGCAGATCCCGCGAGCCGATGATCGCCTTCCGCCCAGAAATTGGCCGAGTGCAGCAGCAACAACGTGCCGAGCGCGATGCGTGCCGCGCTGCGTGGCAGAGCGAACTTCGCCACAGCCACGAGCAGAACGGCGGCAGCGGCTAGGAGGGGCATCGCATAGCGAGAATTTCCCGACGATTGCATCCACAGACAGTAGGCGACCAGTGTGAACACGGCCAACTGCACGACCGGCCCACGCCACGACCAGGCGGCACGCCGCCACACCATCAAGGGCAAGGCCAGAACAGTCAGCACGACGAGCGCCGCAGGGCGCAGATCAGGTGCGAACATCTCTGCTGCCGTGAACTTGCGCAGTTCAGCCATTTCGAATGGGCGCCAGAGCCAGTCGACGAGCGTCTGCGGCAAGAAGCGAAGGGCCACGATCTCTTGCTGGGGCGCGAACGGCGAATGGAAATGCTGGTTGAACAAGGGGAACATCGGATTGCCGAAGGTCGCCCACAACCAATATGACCAGAAACCCATCACCGCGACAGCGGCGAGCATTGCACCGCCGATCAGTATGGCCACCTGACGCCAGCGCGTTTGCCCGCCGAACACGCGCCACATCAGGGTTGCTGCGATCGCAAGCGCGAAGACTGCGTTGGTGGGCTTGATGGCGAACGCCAGGCCCAGCGCGAGTCCTCCGAGCAGGCTTCGATGCCATCCCTGGCCGGGTACCAGCGTGACTGCCAGCGTGATCAGCACCAGGAGATGGCAGGTCGGATCGATGGACGATGTGCCGGCGAAGATCAGGAAGGCCGGGGAAACCCAGGCGAGGGCCATGGCCAGCCAACGCCACCATCGATGGTCCGCGCCATCGCCCCACAAAGCCTGCGTGATGACCGCGACAGGAGCCAGCATCAGGCCGTGAAGCGCCGCGAGAAGCAAACCGATCGTCCACGACGGCCAGCCGGCTTGGATCATCCAGTAGAACGGCAGATAGCCGACGGGATTCTGATAGCTCTGGGGACCCGCAGCGAAGAGGTCTTCAGCGTAGCGACCCGCCATCAGCGAATAGGGCAGGTAGACGTGGTGATTCAACACGTCTGAACAGAGGTCCTTGCCCGCGGTCAGCGTCCAGGCGCTGGTCAGGGCGACCCCGATCAGCGCGGCGGCTGCGGGCTCGCTGCGCCACGCTCGGGAACGTACCCCAGCGGTGGCGCCTGCTGCTGCAATGACAGGCAGACGTTGATCGGCGTCGGCAGAGAGGGCCATCTGTGTGCCGTGCGAGGGCTCATGAAAAAAGGGTGCCGCAGCGGCACCCTCTTGCGCGCACCGAGAAGTCGGCGCTGTGCTGAATTTACTTGCAGGAACCAGGCAGGTACTTCGGCGGCATCGTGCCGGGGGCGCACTTGAAGCTCGAAACTTGCGTGCCGGGCGTGAACGTCAGCGGGGAGCCGGCGCTATCCATCGGGGTCAGCGTAACGGTCTTGCCTTGCACATCCGTCGGCAGATCGGCCGCGTTGCTGGCGGTCACCGCGATCACGCCATTGCCATCGGTGCTGACCTTGGAGACGTACTTGGTCGAGGTGGTGCCTTCGCCACAGCCCCAACCGTCGGTCGACATCGTCGTGCTGGCGTTGGAGGTTTGGTAAACCTCGGCGATCGTCGTGCGGCACTGGCTGCTGGCCAGGATGATTTCAGAGACCTTGGCCTTGACCGTGTAGTCCTTGTACGCCGGCAGCGCCACAGCTGCCAGGATGCCGATGATCGCGACGACGATCATCAGTTCGATAAGGGTGAAACCTTGTTGGACGGTGCGCTTCATGAAAGAGACTCCTGACAGTGAGGGGGGGTGGGGACTGTGCACTCCCCTATTTGCAGGGGTCGTGCCAGGCGCCGAACCGGCCCTTGGACCGCCAATTTGGGACATCCGTCACGCCTGGCGCGCCGAACCTGCCGGTTTGTGTCGCTCGGTCTTGTCAGCAGGTGACGGAAAACGTCACCGCCGCCGGGGTCCGGGGTCAGGCAATCTCGATCAGCTGGCCGGTGCTCAGCGCATGGACGCTGTGCCGGCCGCCGAACGCGCCGATCTCGCTCATCACCGGGTCGAGCTCGCCCGGCTTGATGTGGGTGATGAAGACCTGCACGCCGTTGGCCAGGTGGGTGAGCTCCTGGGCCAGTGCGGCCGGGTGCATGTGGCGGCTGATGGTGGCGAGCACCTGCTCTTCGTTGCGGAAGGCGGTCTCGATCACCAGGCTCGCGACCGCCAGGTGCTGCAGGCGTTGCCACAGCGCCGGGTCGGGCGCCGTGTCGCCGGTATAGACCCAGGCGCCGCGTCCGCTGGATTCGGGCGGCAGAACGGCGAAGCCGACCGCCGGCACCGTGTGCAGCGCGGGCAGCACCTCAATGCGGCGACCGCCCGAAAAGCCCAGCACGTCGCCCGTCTCGAAGGGTTGGAGCGCGAGCACGGGATGGTCTGCCGAGGGCAGTCGCGTGAAGTCGGGCCATAGTGCCCCGTTGAACAGGTGCTTGCGCAGCGTTTCCAGCGTGGCCGGCAGCGCGTGTACCTGGATCGGCGGCCGGCCGGCACGCCGGCGCATCACGCTGTCGGCCAGCAGCGGCACGGCCAGCACGTGGTCGAGGTGCGAATGGCTCAGCAGGATGTGGTCGATGCGCTCGAGCTGCTCGAGCGACAGGTCGCCGACGCCGGTGCCGGCATCGATCAGGACGTCGTCGTCGAGGAGAAAGGCCGTGGTGCGACAGCCCGCGGCAATCGAGCCGGAACAGCCGAGAACCCGGATTTGCATGGGACGCTCAGGCGCCGGAGACACCGATGGCTCCGGTCAGCGGACAAAACCCGATGGTCGCCGCAGCTTGCTTCAGCCGCAAGCTTGGTTTTGTGCAGTTCGGAGGATGTTCGGCGACGTCCTCTTGCAGCAGCGCCTGGGACGTGAACAAGGTCACGCTGGCAGGGCAGGTCTTCCGGGCCCGAGGGCCGTGCCGGCAGGCGCCTAGAACTGGATGAACTGCATCTGTGTACCGGCCAGCTCGATCAGGTCGCCGTTCTTCAGCGGCGCGATATCGCCGGCCAGCGGCATGCCATTGACGCTCGGCCGCGTCAGGCCCTCGACATGCGCGATCACGTAGCCGCCCGGCCGCTTGGTGATCGAAGCCACTTGCACGCCCGGCTTGCCAACGGTGGTGACCACCTTGGTCAGCGTGACCTCGCGGCCGGCGGCGGCGCCGCTCAGCACCTTGATCGAGGCCGGCAGGCTGCTGGCACCACTCATCGGCATCGGTCGCGGGGTGGTGGCCGTGGCATTGAACGGGGCCTGCGGCGCCGGTGCATGATGCATCGGCTGCGTGGCGCCCGGCCGCATGATCATCGTCTTCTCGTACTCGCCCGTGTCGTCGACCAGGTACTTGATCTTGTACTTGCCGATTTCGACGGTGTCGTTGTGTGCGAGCAGCTGCTTCTTGATCGCCTTGCCGTTGATGTAGGTGCCGTTGGTGCTGTTGAGGTCTTCGATGAAGACGTCCTGGCCCACCATCTGCAGCACGGCATGCTCGCCGCTCACGGCGAGGTTGTCGATCACGATGTCGTTGTAGGGGCGACGGCCGAGCGTGGTCTTGTCCTTGGTGATCTGGACTTCCTTGATGACCACACCATCGAGCGACACCACCAGCTTGCCCATGCTTGTCCTTATCCTGTCTGTCGGACCATCCCCCAGCCCGGATCGTGCGTGCGGTTCAGAGGTCGTCACCGACCGAAGCGCCACCACGGTTTGTTGGCCGAGATCGGTGTGCCAGCCACGCGCACGAGAACCAGCGCAATATTATCCTTTCCGCCCGCCTCATTGGCGGCATCGATCAGCGCCTGGCCTGCGGAAGGTAACGCGTCGTGCGTCTGCAACAGCTGCGCCACCGTCGCGTTATCGAGCATGTCGGACAAGCCATCCGAGCACATCAGGTACAGATCGCCCGGCTGCACCTCGTGCACATGGGTCTCGAGCAGCACCGTGTCTTCCACGCCCACGGCACGCGTGACGAGGTTCTTGTTCGCGGAAAAGGCAGCCTGCTCGGGGGTGATCAGGCCGGCGTCGATCTGCTCCTGCAACAGGGAATGGTCGCGGGTGATCTGCACCAGCTGGCCGCCGCGCCAGCGATAGGCGCGTGAATCCCCGACGTGGCCGAGGCGCAGCTGGCCCTCGCGGAAGACGGCAACGACCAGGGTCGTGCCCATGCCGGCATATTGGGGATTGGCATTCGCTGCGTTGAAGATGGCGCGGTTGGCGTTGTCGACGCAGATGTCCATCGCTCGCCGCACCTCGCCGTCGTTGGCCTTGCCGCCGGCCTCCTGCAACCACCGCCCCAGCTCGCTCTTGATGAACGAGGTGGCCATGTTGCTGGCCACTTCACCGGCGTTGTAGCCGCCCATGCCGTCCGCCAGCACGGCCAGCGCATTGGCTTCGTCGACCGCGACCGAGTCTTCGTTGTTCGAGCGCGCGCGGCCGGTGTCCACGGCGTGGAAGAACTCGAAGGTCATGCGGCGTGCAGGAGCGTCGTTCAAGGGCGATGGCAACTGATTGTGCCTTGTTGCGTGGCGGGTTCGGGCTGAGGGTCGACCCGAGCCGTGGGGGAGATCACGGCGGCGGGGCCTGCGGCAGCGCGTCAGCCCAGCGTTCGAGCTCGGCGGCCAGCGCCGGCAGGCTCTGCGGCCGCAGTCCCGGGGCGCGCTGCAGTATCTTCTGCAGCAGCGTTTCCAGGCCGACCGGCAACTCGGGTCGCCAGTGGCGCAGCGGTGCGGGTTCGCCACCGGCCACGGCGCGCAACAGTTCGCCGAGGGTCGTCGCCGGGAACGGCAGCTTGCCGGTCAGCAGTTCGTAGATCATCACGCCGAGCGCGTAGGTGTCCGTGCGGGCGTCCGCCGGCTCGCCGAGCAATTGCTCCGGCGCCATGTAAGCGGGCGTGCCCAGCGTGACGCCGGTGCGGGTGACCGCCTGGTCCTGCAGCCGCGCGACGCCGAAGTCGACCAGCTTGAGCCGCCCGCTGACAACATCGAGCCGCACGTTGGCCGGCTTCAGGTCACGGTGCACGATGCCGCGCTCATGCGCATGGGCCAGTGCGCGCGCGATGCGTGCCCCGATCCGCAGCACCAGCGGCTCGGGCAGCAGGCGCTGCGGACGCGTGTAGCGCGAGAGATCGGTGCCCGGTGCCAGCTCGAGCGCGATCCAGGGCTGTCCCTGGCGGTCGCCGGCATCGTGCACCGCGATGATGTCCGGGTGCGACAAGCCGCGCAGCACTTCCGCCTGCAACAGAAAGCGCTGGCGTTGATCGGCCTGCTCGGTGGCAGGCAGGGCGGGGTCGATGATCAGCAGCTTGATCGCCGCCTGCCGATCGTCCGCCTGGGCCAGGTAGACGGGCCCGGTCGCCCCCTGCCCCAGGATGCCCAGCGCCTGGTAAGGACCGAAGCGGAGCACTTCGGCCGCTGGCGCCGGGGCGGCCGATGATGCCGCGCGCGTGTCTCCGGCATGGCGGTGCTTCCATCGTTGCCACCAGGAACTTGCGGCAGGCTGCATCGGCGGGCGGCCAAGGAGTGGTCGGATGCGCCGCAAGCTACCACAAGCGCCGGCGTGCGCGGTGACCAGGCGCTGCTCTTCACGCGGCGCTGCGGCTGGCGGCTGCGCGCCGGGCCATCCAATGGCCTGCCGCGAGCACGCCGGCGATCGCGAGGCCGTAGACGGCCCAGCGCGCCAGCGCATGCGGGTCGAACACCGCATCGAGCAGCGGTTCGCTGACGATCATCTTGGCGGCGGTGAAGGCCAACACCGCGGCGCCGATGGAGGTCAGGGCCGGGAAGCGGTCGACCAGCTTCAGCACGACGCTGCTGCCCCAGACGACGATCGGTACGCTGATCAGCAGGCCGATCACCACCAGGTCGAAGCTGCCGTGCGCGGCGCCGGCCACGCCGAGCACGTTGTCGATGCCCATCAGCGCGTCGGCAACGACGATGGTCTTCATCGCGCCCCAGAAGGTGCTGGGCGCCTGGCCCTCGGTGTGCGCGCTGTCGCCGGTCGCCAGCAGTCCGTAGGCAATCCACAGCAGTCCCAGGCCGCCGACCAGCATCAGGCCCGGGATCTTCAGCAGCCAGACGACGGCCAGGGTCATCAGCGTGCGCATGCCGATGGCGCCGACGGTGCCCCACAGGATCGCCTTGCGCTGCAGGTGCGACGGCAACGCGCGGGCCGCGAGTGCGATCACGATCGCGTTGTCGCCGGCAAGCACGAGGTCGATCAGGATGATCGCGCCAAGGGCGGAGAACCAGGCGGGGCTGAAAAATTCCATGGCAAGAGCTCCAAGCAGTGAGGTGGGTCAGCAGAACAAAACCACACCACGGGAACCCGCTGCACCATTGAGCCGATGCCTTCGAGCCCGTCGCGGTGTGCGACGACGCATCGAAGGTCTTGCTCGGAGCCAGGCATCCGCACAGGGCTGTGCGAGGCTGGCATCTGGCGGACCGGAAGCCTTCCGGCTTCGTATTGACGATCCGCACGCCGGTGCCGGTTGAACTGCCGGCACAAGGAGCTACTCCCCTTCAGGAGCGTATTGGACCCGACTTTCGTCGGGTCGGGGAACTTCACGTCTTTCTGGCGCGACGTTTCTGCAAAAGAGTACCGACGGCGACGACGCCCGCGGCACCGATGGCGCCACCGATCAGAACCCAGTTGTGCGGCACCGGGCCGACATGTTGTTCGAGCGCCGGGTCGGTGAGCAGCATCTCGCCGGCGAGGAAACCCAGCAGCGCCGCGCCCAGCGTCACCAGCAGCGGGAAGCGCTCCATCACCTTGAGCAGCAGCGTGCTGCCGAAGATGATCAGCGGAATGCTGAGGGCCAGCCCGATCACCAGCAGCGGCACATTGCCCTTGGCGGCGGCAGCCACCGCGAGCACGTTGTCCAGGCTCATCACGAGGTCGGCCACCAGGATCGTGCGCACCGCGCTCAGCAGGCCGGTCTGGCTGTTGCCGTCGCTGCCGTGTTCGTCTTCGTCTTCTTCGAGCAGCAGGGTGACGCCGATGTAGAACAGCAGGCATCCGCCGACCAGCTTGAGGTACGGCCACTTGAGCATCTCGAGCGCGATGATCGTCAGGCCGATCCGCATCACGATGGCGGCCGCGCTGCCCCAGAACACCGCCTTCTTCTGCTGGTGCGCGGGCAGGCTGCGCGCGGCCAGTGCGATGACGACCGCGTTGTCGCCCGACAGGATGATGTTGACCCAGATGATCGAGCCGAGCGCCGTCCAGAAGGCGGGCGAAGTGAAATCCATGTCAGCAGTTCCTCAGGGCTGTCACCAAGCTGTCGATGCTTGGGGCGAGTGTAGGGAACGCTCGCCAATCCACCGGTGCGTAGAACTACGCACCGGTGGGCATGGGGCACTGCGCGATCAGAGCAGGCTCTTGAGCAGCTTGCCCATTTCGCTGGGGTTGCGCGTGACCTTGAAGCCGCATTCCTCCATGATGGCCAGCTTGGCATCGGCCGTGTCGGCGCCGCCCGAGATCAGTGCGCCGGCGTGGCCCATGCGCTTGCCCGGAGGGGCGGTGACGCCGGCGATGAAGCCGACCACCGGCTTCTTCATGTTGGCCTTGCACCAGCGGGCGGCTTCGGCTTCGTCGGGGCCGCCGATCTCGCCGATCATGATCACCGCGTCGGTGTCCGGATCGTCGTTGAAGGCCTGCATGATGTCGATGTGCTTCAGGCCGTTGATCGGGTCGCCGCCGATGCCCACGGCGCTGGACTGGCCGAGGCCGATCTCGGTGAGCTGCGCGACCGCTTCATAGGTCAGCGTGCCCGAGCGCGAGACCACGCCGATGCGGCCCTTGCGGTGGATGTGGCCCGGCATGATGCCGATCTTGATTTCCTCGGGCGTGATCAGGCCCGGGCAGTTGGGGCCCAGCAGCAGCGTCTTCTTGCCGCCGGCGGCTTCCTTGGCCTTCATCTTGTTGCGCACTTCCAGCATGTCGCGCACGGGAATGCCTTCGGTGATGCAGATCGCCAGGTCCAGGTCGGCTTCCACCGCTTCCCAG
>CAZXLI010000146.1:0-15723 GCA_964641795.1 uncultured Bordetella sp.
CTGCGCATTCCGAACATGTTCGACGCGGCGCTGTCGGGCAGCTTCAAGGGCCTGTATTGCGAAGGCGAGGACATCGTGCAGTCCGACCCCAACACGCAGCATGTGGCCGCCGCGATGCTGGCGATGGAATGCGTGGTGGTGCAGGACCTGTTCCTGAACGAGACCGCGAAGTACGCGCATGTGTTCCTGCCGGGCTCATCGTTCCTCGAGAAGGATGGCACCTTCACGAATGCCGAGCGCCGCATCTCGCGCGTGCGCAAGGTGATGCCGCCGAAGGCCGGCCTGGCCGATTGGGAAGTGACGGTGAAGCTGGCCAATGCGCTGGGCTACCCGATGCACTACGAGAGCCCCGAGGCGATCATGAACGAGATCGCGCGGCTGACGCCCAGCTTCCACGGCGTGAGCTACGCGAAGATCGAACGCCTGGGCAGCATCCAATGGCCCTGCAACGACGAGGCGCCCGAAGGCACGCCGACGATGCACATCGACCGCTTCGTGCGCGGCAAGGGCAAGTTCATCATCACGCCCTACCAGCCCACCGACGAGAAGGTGACGAAGCGCTTCCCGCTGATCCTGACGACCGGGCGCATCCTCTCGCAGTACAACGTCGGCGCGCAGACGCGCCGCACGCCGAATACCGAATGGCACAGCGAAGACCGGCTGGAGATCCACCCGCACGATGCCGAGGAACGCGGCATCAAGACCGATGACTGGGTCGGCATCACCAGCCGCGCCGGCGAGACGGTGCTGCGCGCGGTGGTGTCCGAGCGCATGCAGCCCGGCGTGGTCTACACCACCTTCCACTTCCCCGAATCGGGCGCCAACGTGATCACCACCGACAACTCCGACTGGGCCACCAACTGCCCCGAGTACAAGGTGACCGCGGTGCAGGTGCTGCCGGTGATGCAGCCGTCCCGCTGGCAGCAGGCGTACAGCCGCTTCAACCAGGTGCAGCAGGCGCTGCTGCAGGCGGCGCAGGGCAGCGAAGCGGTGGGGGCGAAATGAGCGTGGTGGCCGAAGCCGTGATCGACCGCGAAGATCTGCAGCCGGCGCTGCCCGACTTCTGCGAAGGCGCCACCGCGATGCCGGTGCGCGGCGTGCGTGCGGGCCGGCCGTTCGCGGTGACCGACTGGGTGGCCGAGGAAGTGCCGGTGGCGCTGGAATTCAACGGCATCTCGCATGCGGTGATGCTGGCCACGCCGCTGGACCTGGAAGACTTCGCGCTCGGCTTCTCGCTCAGCGAAGGCATCCTCGACCATCCGCAGGAGCTGTATGCGGTCGACGAGGAGCCCGGCCCGCTGGGCATCACGCTGCGCCTGCGGGTGTCGAACGCCGCCTTCATGCGCCTGAAGGAGCGCCGCCGCTCGATGGCCGGGCGCACCGGCTGCGGGCTGTGCGGCACCGAGAGCCTGGCGCATGTCAGCCGCGATCTGCCGCTGCTTTCAGGTGCTAGAGAAACGCTCCGGCGCGAGGCGATTGCGCACGCGATGTCGCAGTTCCGTGCGCTGCAGACGCTGCAGCAGGCCACCGGCGCAGTGCATGCCGCGGCCTGGTGCTCGGCCGATGGTGAAGTGCGCTGGCTGCGCGAGGACGTGGGCCGCCACAACGCGCTGGACAAGCTGATCGGCGCGCTGGCCGCGAATGGCGTCGATGCGACGCAGGGCTTCATCGCGGTGACCAGCCGCGCCAGCTTCGAGATGGTGCAGAAGACCGCGATGGCCGGCGTGCCGCTGCTGGCCGCGGTGTCGGCGCCGACCTCGTTCGCGGTGGCCACCGCCGAACGCGTGAAGCTCACCCTGGTCGGCTTCGCGCGCCAGGACGACCTGGTCGTCTACTGCCATCCCGAACGCCTGGCGCTGGCCAGCGACACCTCAACGGAGTCCCGCCGTGCACACTGAAGCCCTGGTCCGCATGGCCAACCAGATCGGCAGCTTCTTCGAAGCCATGCCCGACCGCCCCGAGGCGCTGGAGAACGCCGCACAGCACCTCAAGCGCTTCTGGGAGCCGCGCATGCGCCGCGCGCTGCTGGCGCACATCGACGGCGGCGGCGAGCGGGAGCTCAATGGCCTGATGGCCGAGGCCATCCGCACGCACCGCACGCTGCTCGCCTAGGCAGGCGGTAGGCTCACCACTTGTCGCTGCGCACCATGGTTTCCCACTCGTCGCCGCGCCGCTGGTAGACGGTGATGGTCGCGTAGGCCTGTTCGCCTTCGGCATTGAAGCGCATGTGGCTGGTGATCGGCGCGTTGGCGTCGATGGTGTGCAGCTTCTCGCGCAGCTTCTGCGTGTCCACCGAATCGGTGGCGCGCAAGGCGTCGGCCAGCACGAAGACGGCGTCATACGCATAGTGAGCGGCCCACACCGGGTCGGCGTTGTAGGCGGCGCGGAAGCGGGTGTTGAAGTTGGCGCCGGCGGTGAATTCCTTCGAGGTCAGCGCACTCGAGGTCAGGTACAGCTGCTTCACGTCGGGCGGGGCCGTGAGCACCTTGCGTGTCTTCGCGACGCTGGTGGCCAGCACCGGCAGCTCGGACAGTCCGGCTGCGCGCATCTGCTCGAGCAGCGGCAGCAGCTGGTGCTCGCGCACGACGGCGATCAGCACGTCCGGCGGGGTGGCCTTGAGCTTGCCGACGAAGGCCGCGAAGTCGGTGCCCTTGTTGTCGACCGCTTCGCTCAGGGTCACGGCCTTGCCCTGCTTCTTCAGCGCGGCGCCGACATCGCGGTTCATCGGCGTGCCGAAGGCCGTGTTCTCGTACAGGATGGCCACGCGCCCGGCCTTCAGCGTGCCGGCGGCGTAGCTGGCCAGCGCCTGCGCCTGCAAGGCGTCGTTGGCCACCAGGCGGAAGGCATTGCCCTGGCCCAGCTGGGTCAGCTCCGCGGCCGACGAGGTGAACAGCTGCGGCACGCCGCCCTGGCGGTAGATCGGGATCGTGGCCTCGGTGATGTCGGAGCTGAGGTGGCCGATCACCGCCACCACCTTCTGGTCGACCAGCTGCTGCGCCACCTGCTTGGCCGTTGTCGCATCGGCCTTGTCGTCGACGGCCACCACTTCCAGCGTCACCGGCTTGCCGGCAATCTTGTAGCCGCTGGCGTTGAGCTCCTTGACGGCCAGGTTTACACCGTTGAGCAGGTCCTGTCCGCGGTCGGCCGAAGGGCCGGACAGCGGCTGCGCGACACCGATCTTCACGGTGGCCGGGATGTTGGGTCCGCAGCCGGCCAGCAGCGCGGCGGCGGCAAGGGTGGTCATGGCCAGTGGCCACGCACGGCGCGTGAAATACATGTCTGTCTCCTGACGACTGTCTGCCCGCATGGGCCGGCGATGGCCCGGGTGGGCACGGCGCCGCGCTGCGATGTCTAGCGGCCAATGTAGCCGTCTGTGCGCATCGCGACCAGCGCCGATGGTGTCAGGCGCTCGACGGAACGGGCCTGTGCGCGCATTCCGTCGCGCCGCGCCGACGTCCTGCCAGCATCGCTGCGCGCTGGGTCAGTCCCCGACCCAGCGCATCGCGGACGCCTTCAGGTGAGCCCGCATCGCGGCCTGCGCCAGGATGGGATCGCGCGCCTCCACCGCATTCAGGATCCCCTGGTGCTCGGTGAGCGCCGCCTTCCAGGTGCGCGTGCTTTCGAAGCGCGAGCTGATCTTGGCGGAGATCGGGCTGTGCCGCTCGTCGAACAATTCCGCGACCAGCCGCGCCAAGACCGCATTGCCACTCGCTTCGGCCAGCGTCAGGTGGAATTGACGGTCGAGGTCGAGCCGCGCGCGCCGGCGCTCGATCGCCGCTTCCATGTCCGCCATGATGTCGCGCAACTGCGTCAGCGTGCCCGCCGTGATGCGGGCGCAGGCCAGCGTGACGAGTTCGCCTTCGATGACCGAGCGCGCCTCCATCAGCTGGCTCGGGCTCTCGCCCATCGCCCCGGTTCGCGCCGGCACGGGGCCCGGCTTCGCCGCCGAGACATAGACGCCCGACCCGCTGCGCACCTCGACCCGGCCTTCGACATCGAGCGCGATCAGCGCCTCGCGCAGCGAAGGGCGCGAGACACCGAGTTGCAGGGCCAGGTCGCGCTCGGGCGGCAGGCGCGTGCCGGGTTCGAAGCCGCCACGGTCGATCAGTTCGCGGATCTGGTCCGCGATCTGCTGATAGAGCCGACGGGACTCGACCGCCTTGAACTGGAAGGCCATGGACGCTGCGACGAAGTGACTGACCGGCGCCGCATTATCGGCGCGCGGCCGGATGCGGGACTGTCCCACCCCGCGATCGTCGCTTGAATTGGTAAGACCCCCCTTTACAAGATTGGTCAGGTGGCCTTACCCTGAATCATGATTTGGACATGTGGTCAGACCGCCTTGCCGGGCCTCCAGTGGGCACACCGCCCCGCCGGCGTGGCGTGACGCGATGCGCTACGACCTCGACTTCATGGCGCCGCTGGCGTACTGGCGCGAGCTGCTGGCAGGCGCGGCCATGACATTCGGCTTGTCCGTCACCGCCACCGCGCTCGGCTTCGGCCTGGGCGTGGCCTGCGCGCTGGCGCGCACCGGCCCGTCGCCGCGCGTTGCCGGCGTGGCGGGTGCCTACGTCGAGGCGATCCGCAACACGCCGCTGCTGGTGCAGATCTTCATCGTCTACTTCGGGCTCGCTTCCGTCGGCCTGAAGCTCGGTGCGTTCACCGCGGCAATCGTGGCGCTGGTCGTCAATGTCGGCGCCTACACGGCGGAGATCATCCGCGCGGGGATCGAATCGGTGCCCCGCAGCCAGCGCGAGGCCGGCGAGTGCTTGGGGCTCAGCCGCTGGCAACTGCTGCGCCACGTGGTGCTGCCGCCGGCGATCGAACGGGTGTGGCCGGCGCTGACCAGCCAGTACGTGCTGCTGATGCTGGCCTCGTCGATCACCTCGCAGATCTCGGCCGAGGAACTGACGGCCGTGGCCAACCGGGTGCAGTCCGACACCTTCCGCTCGGTCGAGACCTACCTGATCGTCGCCGCCGGGTACCTGGTGTTGTCGCTGCTGCTGCGGGTGTTGTTCTGGGCGGTGGGTGGCCTGGCGTTCCCGCGTCGCCGCCGGCTGGGGACACCGCTGTGATCAGCCTGACGCCTGATCAGCTGCTGTTCCTGCTGCGCGGCTTCGGCTGGACCATCGTGCTGTCGCTGCTGGCCTTCGCCGGTGGCGGGGCACTGGGTTTCGTGCTCGCGCTGACGCGGGTGTACGCCGCGCCGCCGCTGCGCGCGGTGGCGATGCTGTACATCAAGCTGATCCAGGGCACGCCGCTGCTGATCCTGCTGTTCCTGACCTACTTCGGGCTGCCGGCCCTGGGGCTGGTGGTCCACCCCATCGAGGCCGCGGCATTGGGACTGTCGGCCTACGTGTCCGCCTACCTCGGCGAGATCTGGCGCGGCAGCCTGGAAGCCGTGCCGCGCACGCAGCAGGAGGCCGCCGTGTGCCTGGCCTTGAACTGGCATCAGCGTCTCGTCCACGTCATCCTGCCGCAGGCGGTGAAGATCGCGCTGCCGCCGACGGTCGGCTTCATGGTGCAGATCGTCAAGAACACCTCGCTGGCCTCGGCGATCGGCTTCATCGAGATGGCGCGCGCCGGCCAGATGATCAACAACGCGACCTTCCGCCCGCTGATCGTCTTCGTGCTGATCGCGGCGCTGTACTTCGTGCTGTGCTATCCGCTGTCGGCCTGGAGCCGTCGCCTCGAGCGGAGGTTCGATGTCGCACATCGTTGAGGTCGAGGCGGTGTGCAAGCGCTTCGGCACGGCCACCGTGCTCGATGGCGTGTCGTTCCAGGTGCGCACGGGGTCGGTGGTGGCGATCATCGGCCGCAGCGGCTCGGGCAAGAGCACCGCGCTGCGCTGCATCAACCGGCTCGAGACCATCGACGCCGGCCGCATCCGCGTCTGCGGGCACGACCTCACCTCGCCCCGGCTGGCGCTGAACCGCCTGCATCGCGATGTGGGCATCGTGTTCCAGAGCTACAACCTGTTCCCGCACCTAACGGCTGAAGAGAACGTCATGCTGGCGCCGCGCCTGGTGCTGAAGCTGCGGCGCGCCGAACAGCGCGAGCTGGCGGCCCACGTGCTGTCGCAGGTGGGCCTGGCCGACAAGGCGCAGTCGTACCCGTCGCAGCTCTCCGGCGGCCAGCAGCAGCGGGTGGCGATCGCCCGTTCGCTGGCGATGAAGCCGAAGTTGATGCTGTTCGACGAGATCACCTCCGCGCTCGACCCGGAACTCACCGGCGAGGTGTTGAAGGTCATCGAGCGCCTGGCTCACGACGGCATGTCGATGATCCTCGTCACCCATGAGATGGCCTTCGCGCGCCAGGTCGCCGACGACGTGATCTTCATGCACCGGGGCAAGGTGTGGGAGCAGGGCCCCGCCACCGTGCTCGACGCAGCGCAATCCGACGAACTGCGCCAGTTCCTGGGCAACGGCCTGTGAGGCCGCCGCCCGTGCTCCCGCCCCGCCCAAGTCGACCCTGCCAACCAAGGAGACCGCTCATGAACCGCCGTTCCACCCTGCTCCAATGCCTTGCCGCGCTGGCGGCCATCGCCGGGATGACCGGCGCGCAGGCCGACGTGCTCGACGACGTGAAGGCCGCGAAGAAGATCCGCGTGGCCATCGACCTGGGCGTGCCGCCCTACGGCATGACCGACGGGCAGATGAACCCCACCGGCTCGGATGTCGACACGGCCCGGCTGCTGGCCAAGTCGCTGGGCGTCGAACTCGAGATCGTGCAGACCACCGGTGCCAACCGGATCCCGTTCCTGCAGACCGGCAAGGCGGACATCGTGGTCTCGTCGCTGTCGGTCACGCCCGAGCGCGAGAAGGTCATCGACTTCTCGGTGCCCTACGCGCAGATCCTGTCGGTCATCGCGGGCCCGAAGGCGGTGGCGATCAAGGGCTTCGAAGACCTGGCCGGCAAGCGGGTGGCCAGCACCCGCGGCACGACGAACGACAAGCTGGTGACCGAGGGCGGCAAGGACGCCCAGATCGTCCGCTTCGACGATGACGCCACGCTGATCACCGCGGTGACCAGCGGCCAGGTGGACATCGTTGCCACCTCGCCGGCCCTGGTCAAGACCATGCGCGAGAACGCGCCGCAGCGCGACATCGAGGTCAAGTTCGTGATGAAGGGCTTTCCGCTGGGCATCGGCATGCGCAAGGGCGAGGCCCGGCTGCAGAAGTGGATCAACGACTGGATCCAGGCCAATACCGCCAATGGCCAGCTGCCGGCGATCCACAAGCGCTTCCACGGCTGAGGAGGCCGCGTGCTGACCGTCATCTGCGAAACGCCGGGCCGGCTGCGGGCCGAGGATCGCCCGATCCCGCAGCCGGCCGAAGGCGAGGTGCTGCTGCGCGTGAAGCGCGTGGGCGTCTGCGGCACCGACCTGCACATCTTCGCGGGGCGCCAGCCGTACCTGGACTACCCGCGGGTGATGGGGCACGAGCTGTCGGGCATCGTCGTCGAGGCGCCCCGTGGCAGCCGGCTGGCGGCGGGCGACACGGCGTACGTCATGCCCTACCTGTCGTGCGGCCACTGCGTGGCGTGCCGGGTCGGCCGCACCAACTGCTGCGTCCACCTGCAGGTGCTGGGCGTGCATCGGGACGGCGCGTTCACCGAGTACCTGTGCGTGCCCGAGCCGTTCGTGCACCCGGCGCTGGGCGTCACGCTGGACCAGGCGGCCATGGTCGAGTTCCTCGCCATCGGTGCGCATGCTGTCCGGCGCGCCGAGGTGCGCGCCGGCCAGCGCGTGCTGGTGGTGGGCGCCGGCCCGATCGGCATGGGCGCGATGATCTTCGCCAGGCTGCGCGGCGCCACCGTGGTCGCACTCGACGCGCGCGCCGACCGCCTGGCGTTCTGCGCACAACGGCTCGGCACGGCCGGCTGTGTGAGCGTGGGCGAGGGCGACGTCGAACAGCTCGCCGCGCTGTCGTCGGGCGAGTTCTTCGAGGTCGTCTTCGACGCCACCGGCAACGCCGCGGCCATGGAGCGCGGCTTCCGCTTCGTGGCCCACGCCGGCACCTACGTGCTGGTGTCCATCGTCTCGGCGGACATCCGCTTCAACGACCCCGAGTTCCACAAGCGCGAGACCACGCTGCTGGGCAGCCGCAACGCGACGGTCGAGGACTTCGACACGGTGCTGCGGGCCATGCGCGAGGGTCGGATCCCGGACGGGCTGAACACGCACCGCATGGCGCTGGTCGACGTGCCCGAACGCTTTCCCGGCCTGCTGGACCCCGGCGCCGGCGTCGTGAAGGCGATCGTCGAATGCTGAGCCCGGCCATTGTGAAGTCCGGGTCCGACGCCTGGATGGCGGCAGTGTTGTGCTCGAGGCACTGCCCGAACGCCTTGCACGCGGGGGCGTATCGATCCCTTCTCGAGCAGCACACGTGAAGGAGACGCGACATGACAGGAAGAGTGAGGAGAGGCCTGGTGCACTGGGCGGCAACGACGGTGACCCTCTTGGGCCTGGCGTGGGCACCCGCGGCACCGGCGAAGGACGATGCCGCTGATGCGGCCTTGCGTGCGGCGATCGATCAGGTCGAACGCAGCGTCGCACCCGGCAAGCGACCCATCGTCGAGACCCACATCCATTTCTGGCAGGTGACGCGGCCCGGCGGCGTGCCGTGGCCGACACCGGCCGAAGGGCCGATCTACCGCGACGTGCTGCCGCCCGAGTACAACGCCATCGCCTCGGCCAACGGCATCGTGACGGCGGGCATCGTGGAAGCCAGCAGCCTGGTCGAAGACAACCAGTGGATCCTGAACCTGGTGAAGGACCAGAAGTTCTATTCGTTCTACGTGGGCAACCTCGAGATCGGCGCGCCGACCTTCGCCGACGACCTGGCGCGCTTCTCGCGCGACAAGCGCTGGGTCGGCATTCGCGGCTACCTCACCGGGCCGGCCGAAGGCATCACGCTCAGCACGGCACAGCTGGCCAGCCTGCGCGACCTGGCCCGGCGCGGCCAGACGCTGGACATCATCAGCCGCGGCACGAAGAACCCGAAGGACCAGGTGCAGGCGCTGTGCACGGCGGTGCCGGACCTGCGCATCATCATCGACCACCTGGGTGGCGCGAAGGGGCCCCCGCCCGTCGACCCGACCTGGGAGCTCGAGATTCGTCGCCTTGCCGATGTGTGCCCGAACCTGTACATGAAGTTCTCGTCGTTCTACGACATGTACGCTCCGGGCGATGTCGTCTACCCGTCGCCGACCGACCTGGCCTCGTACAAGGCGCACTTCGATGTGCTGATGAGCGCCTTCGGACCGGACCGCCTGATCTGGGGCAGCAACTGGCCCGTGATCACGCTGCATGGCACCTTCGAGGCGCAGATCGCCATCGCCGAGGAGTACCTCGCCCCGTTCGGCACCGCCGTGCGCGACAAGGTCATGTACAAGAACGCGCTCACGTTCTACCGCCGGGTCAAGCCCTAGACAGGCCGGGCCTTGCCGCAGCGCACACCGGGCGGCCGGCATGCGCTGCGGGGGCTTCAGCTCGCCGGCTGCAGCCGCACGTGGCCGCGGGTCTCGTCCATCTTGTGGGCGAGCAGCTTCACCAGCGCATAGACCGCATTGATGTGCGGCGTCTGCGTGTCGGTCAGCTGGGCCAGCTCGGCCACCGCGCCCACCAGGCCGTCGATCTCCGGCGCGCGGCCGGCTTCCACGTCCTGCAGCATCGAGGTCTTGTGGTGGCCCACCTTCTCGGCACCGGCGATGCGCTTCTCGAGCGACACCCGGAACTCGATGCCGAGCTTGTGGGCCACCGCCTGCGCCTCGCGCATCATCGACGCCGCCAGCTCGCGCGACAGCGGGAACTGGCAGATGTCCAGCAGCGTGGCGTGGGCCAGGGCGCTGATCGGGTTGAAGGTGAGGTTGCCCCACAGCTTCAGCCAGATCTCGGCGCGGATCTTGTCCAGCACCGGCGCCTTGAAGCCGGCGTTGTTGAAGGCGTTCGCCACGCGCGCGACGCGCTCGCTGGCGCGGCCATCGAGCTCGCCGAGCGGGAAGCGGTCGCCTTCGATGTGCTGCACCACGCCGGGCGCCACGAGTTCGGAGGCGGGGTAGACCACGCAGCCGATGATGCGGTCCACCGGGATCAGCTGCGCCAGGTTGCCCTGCGGGTCGACGCTGCGCACGGCGCTGCCTTCCAGCGGCCCGCCATGCTGGTGGAAGTACCAGAACGGCACGCCGTTCTGCATCGTGACGATCACCGTCTCGGGGCCCAGCAGCTTGGGCAGGTCGGCCGCGACGGCCTCGACCTGGTGCGCCTTCATCGCCAGCACCACCACGTCCTGCGGGCCGGCGGCGGCGTAGTCGTTGGTGGCGCTCACCTGGCGCGTTACTTTCTCGGTGCCGTCGGCCTCGATCAGCTTGAAGCCGTTGGCGCGGATGGCCTCCAGGTTGGCGCCGCGCACGATGAACGTCACCTCTTCCCCGGCCAGCGCCAGCCGGGCTCCCACCAGGCCGCCGATGGCGCCTGCTCCGATGATCGCGATCTTCATGATGTGCAGAGAACTCCAGTTGTCGAAACCCGTTCGGCAGCCTACCCGTAGCGGTTGCTGAGCTTGCCGATGCCGCCGATCTCGACCTCGACCGTGCTGCCGGGCTTCATCGAGCCCACGCCGACGGAGGTGCCGCAGAGGATCACGTCGCCGGGGTGCAATGTCATGTCGAAGGAGATCAGGCTGACCAATTGTTGAACCGAGAAGCGCATGTCGCTGATCGGGTAATGCTGGCGTTGCTGGCCGTCGAGCCAGGTGGTGACCTGCAGTGTCGAGGCGTCGAGGCCGCTTGTCACCACCGGGCCCATGGGGCAGAAGGTGTCGAAGCCCTTGGCCCGCGCCCACTGCGCGAACGAGGCGTCGCGATGCAAGATGTCTGCCACCGTCACGTCGTTGGCGCAGGTGTAGCCGAACACGTGGTCCAGCGCCTGGTCCTCCGGCACGGCGCTGCAGGTCTTGCCGATGACGATGCCGAGTTCGCCTTCGAACACCACCTTGCCGTCGCACTTGGGTTGCCGGATCGGTGCATTGGCCGGCAGGTAGCTGTTCGGTGCCTTCAGCAGGTACAGCGGCTCGGCCGGTACCGGCAGCTTGAGCTTGTCGCCCAGCGCGTGGAAGTTGTTCCACAGCGCGATCACCTTGGTCGGTTCGCTGGGCGTCAGCAGCGCCAGCTCGGCCAGCTGGAAGGTGTCGCCGGTGGGCTCGTTCTCGCCGTACAGGTCGCCCCGGTGCTCGTGCACCGTGTCGTCGTTGTGCAGCACGCCGAAGCTGGGGCGGCCATCGCGGTCGAAGCGAACCCAGCGCGTGGGCAATCCGGTGTCTCTGTGCATCTCGAACACGATGCCCCACGCGAGCACCGGCCTCAAGGAAATGGGTTGGGGAGCCGGGGCGCGGTGCGCGGCACCGCGTCCGGTTCAGGCGCCGATCTCGCGGTCGAGCGAGCGAGCCCAGTCGAAGCCGCGGACCTTGCCGCTGCAGCGGTACGCTGCCTTCTTCTGCTGGATCGCATCGGCCAGGAAGGCGGCGTCGTAGGCCTTCAGCAGGTGAGGCTGGCGGGTCTCCAGATAGTGCTGAATGCACTCGGTCGGGCCGCTGCAGCGGCCGACCAGCGCATCGTAGGTCTGCTGGTCCCAGTGCCAGCGCAGGCCGAGCTCGTAGAACGCGGCGTTGTACGAGTTGCGCTCCAGTTCATGGTGGCCGGCAGCATGGGCGGACAGCGGGGGCGGGTTCTTGCTCATGACACTCTCTCCTGGCGTTAGGCCCCGCAGGGCATGGAAAGAATGTAGGAGCGGCGATCAATAATTGATAGTCAAATGAAATTATCGAGTGCATTCACGATAGGTTATGGATGCACCCGCCAGTTCAGGCCAGCGCCGGCAGCGGTTTGTCGAGCAGCCCGCTGAGCACCTGGCCGCCGCCGTAGCTGCCCTGTACCGGGGCAGGGCCCCCCAAGCTGAGGCGCACCGCGCAGTACTTGAACTCCGGGATCTTCGCGAACGGGTCGAGCGCGGCATTGGTCAGGCGATTGATCGCGGCCTCGTAGTAGCAGAAGGGCACGAACACCGCGCCGCGCGGCGAACTGTCGTCGGCGCGCGCGTACAGCGTCACCTCGCCGCGACGCGATTGCAGCGTCACCACGTCGCCGGGCCGGGCGCCCAGCGCCTGCAGGTCCAGCGGATGCACCAACGCCACTGGATCGGGCTCCACCGCGTCGAGCACGGTCGCGCGGCGCGTCATGCTGCCGGTGTGCCAGTGCTCGAGCTGGCGGCCGGTGATCAGCACCATCGGGTACTCGGCATCGGGCCGCTCGTTGGCCGGGATGATGTCGGCCGGCACGAAGCGGGCGCGGCCGCCTTCGCGCGGGAAGTCGTCGGTGAAGACCACCGGCTGGCCCGGATCGCCTTCCTTCGTGCAGGGGTAGGTCACCGCATGCTCGCGGTCCAGCCGGTCCCAGGTGATGCCGCCGATGCTGGGCATGGTGTGGCGCATTTCGTCGAATACCTCGGACACGTGGCCATACTGCCAATCGAGGCCCATGCGCTGCGCGATCTGCTGGATGATCCAGAGGTCCTGCCGCGCATCGCCGGGCGGGTCGATCGCCTGGCGGCCCATCTGCACCAGCCGGTCGGTGTTGGTGAAGCTGCCGGTCTTCTCGGGGAAGGCGCTGGCGGGCAGCACCACGTCGGCCAGGTAGGCCGTCTCGGTCAGGAAGATGTCCTGCACCACCAGGTGGTCGAGCGCGGCCAGCGCTTCGCGCGCATGGTTCGCATCGGGGTCGGACATGGCCGGGTTCTCGCCCATCACGTACATGCCGCGCACGCCGCCGGCCTTGATGGCATGCATCACCTCGACGACGGTGAGGCCCACCTGGTCGTCCAGCGTGCCGGCGGGCAGCCGCCAGGCCTGCTCGAAGCGCGCGCGCACCTCGGGCCGCGAGACATGCTGGTAGTCGGGCAGCATCATCGGGATCAGGCCTGCATCCGACGCGCCCTGCACGTTGTTCTGGCCGCGCAGCGGGTGCAGCCCGGTGCCGGGGCGGCCGATCTGCCCGGTCATCAGCGACAGCGCGATCAGGCAGCGCGCGTTGTCGGTGCCGTGCACATGCTGCGAGACGCCCATGCCCCACAGGATCATCGAGGCCTTGCTGGTGGCGTACAGCCGTGCCACATAACGCAGCGTGTCAGCGTCAATGCCGCAGATCGGCGCCATTGCTTCGGGGCTGTAGCCCTCGACGTTCTTGCGCAGTTCCTCGTAGCCGATGGTGCGGCTGGCGATGAACTCTTCGTTGACCAGGCCCTCGGTGACGATGACGTGCATCATCGCGTTGAGCATCGCCACGTCGGTGTCGGGCTTGAACTGCAGGAAGCGGTGCGCGGTGCGCGCCAGGTCGGACCGGCGCGGATCGCAGACGATCACCTGGGTGCCGCTGCGCGCGGCGTTCTTGATCCAGGTGGCGGCAACCGGATGGTTCACCGTCGGGTTGGCGCCGATGATGATGACGACCTCGGCCTTCATCACGTCCATCACCGGATTCGACACCGCGCCGGAGCCGATGCCTTCGAGCAGCGCCACCACTGAAGAGGCATGGCACAGCCGCGTGCAGTGGTCGACGTTGTTGCTGCCGAAACCGGTGCGCACCAGCTTCTGGAACAAATAGGCCTCTTCGTTGCTGCCCTTGGCCGAGCCGAAGCCGGCCAGCGCCTTGCGGCCGTGCGTGTCGCGGATGGCTTTCAGCGTGCCGCCGGCCAGCGCCAGCGCTTCGTCCCAGCTGGCTTCGCGGAAGACTTCCATCACGCGCGTCGGGTCCATCGGCGCCTGCGGATCCTTCGGCACGCCGGCGCGGCGGATCAGCGGCTTGGTGAGCCGGTGCGGATGGTGCGCGTAGTCGAAGCCGTAGCGGCCCTTCACGCACAGCCGCTCGCGGTTGGCCGGGCCGTCACGGCCTTCGACGAACAGGATCTGGTTGTCCTTGACGTTGTAGGTGAGCTGGCAGCCGACCCCGCAGTACGGGCACACCGATTCGACCTGCTTGTCCGGCACCTGCAGCGCCACCTCGCGTGCGGGCATCAGCGCGCCGGTGGGGCAGGCCTGCACGCATTCGCCGCAGGCCACGCAGGTGGAGCCGCCCATCGCGTCGTCCATGTCGAACACGATCTTCGCGTGATCGCCGCGGAAGGCCAGGCCGATCACGTCGTTCATCTGCTCGTCCCGGCAGGCGCGCAGGCAGCGGGTGCACTGGATGCAGGCGTCGAGGTTGACCGCGATCGCCGGGTGCGACACATCGGCGGCCACCTTGGCGCGCGCCGCGAAGCGCGGCTTGCCCAGGCCCAGCTTCTGCGCCCACTCGTCCACCTCGTTGTGGCGCGTGTAGGCGGTCTCGGGCATGTCGGACTGCAGCAGCTCGAGCACCAGCTTCTGCGACTTCTTCACCCGTTCGCTGTCGGTTGTCACCTTCATGCCGGCGGTGGGCGCGCGGCAGCACGAAGGCGCCAGCACCCGTTCGCCGGCGATCTCGACCATGCACGAACGGCAGTTGCCCACCGCTTCCATGCCGGGCTTGTAGCAAAGCCGCGGCACCTCGATGCCTTCGCGGTCGCAGACCTCGATCAGCGTCTCGCCGGCACGGGCCCGTACCTCGCGGCCGTCGAGCGTGAAAGTGATGGCCGGGGCAGTCAACTGGCTGGATTCGTTTTGAGTGATCGCGTTCATGTCGCGTTCTCCGTGGCTCGCTGGCGTGGGCCTGCGAATCGAGGTGTCGGGTATCGGTCCATACCGGACTCCCCCCCGGAGCGCCTGCGGCGCTTCCCCCCCAGGGGGGCGCCACCGGCGGCCCGGCAAAGCCGGTTCCGCGGTGTCCGCTGGGTGTGCGGCCGCTGTACGCGGCGCACGCCGGCTTCGTCGTTCTCAGCGGCTGGCGTCTGGCCTCCAAGCGCGGGGCGAGCGCAATGACGCGAGTTGCGCGTGCGTGCCCCTGCGCCGCGTGCAGCGGTCGCAGGCCCAGCGGACACCGCGGAACCGGCTTTGCCGGGCCGCCGGTGGCGCCCCCCTGGGGGGGAGGCGCCGCAGGCGCTCCGGGGGGGAGTCCGGTACGGGCCGAAAACAGCCATGGCATCACCCGCCACGGAGTTCATCGGGGAAGTACTTGACGACGCAGTCGATCGGGTTCGGCGCCGCCTGGCCCAGACCGCAGATCGATGCGTCGCGCATCACCTGCGACAGGTCGGCCAGCAGCTCCAGGTCCCACACCGGTTGCTCGATCAGCTCGGAAGCCTTTGCGGTGCCGTTGCGGCAGGGGGTGCACTGGCCGCAGCTTTCATGCGCGAAGAAGCGCATCATGTTGCGCGCCGCGGCGGTGGCCGTGTCCTGGTCGGACAGCACGATCACCGCGGCCGAGCCGATGAAGCAGCCATGCGGCTGCAGCGTGTCGAAATCCAGCGGCACGTCGCCCAGGCTGGCCGGCAGGATGCCGCCGGAGGCACCGCCCGGCAGGTAGCCGTAGAACCGGTGGCCTTCGAGCATGCCGCCGCAGTGCTCGTCGATCAGCTCGCGGATCGTGATGCCCGCCGGCGCCAGCTTCACGCCCGGCGACTTGACACGGCCCGACACCGAGAACGAGCGCAATCCCTTGCGGCCATGGCGACCATGGCTGGCAAACCATTCGCCGCCCTTCTCGACGATCTCGCGCACCCAGTACAACGTCTCGAAGTTGTGCTCCAGCGTCGGC
>CAZXLI010000147.1:0-15669 GCA_964641795.1 uncultured Bordetella sp.
GCCACCTGCTCGCCCGCAAGCCGGGCCAGCTGTCCGGCGGCCAGCGCCAGCGCGTGGCGATGGGCCGCGCGCTGGCGCGCGACCCGAAGCTGTTCCTGTTCGACGAGCCGCTGTCGAACCTGGATGCCAAGCTGCGCGTCGAGATGCGTGCCGAGATCAAGCTGCTGCACCAGCGCACCCGGACCACCACGGTCTACGTCACGCACGACCAGGTGGAGGCGATGACGCTGGGCGACCGCATCGCGGTGATGAAGGACGGCGTGGTGCAGCAGTTCGGCACGCCGGAGGACATCTACGCGCGGCCGGCCACGCGCTTCGTGGCCGAGTTCATCGGCTCGCCGGCGATGAACCTGATCACCGCCACCCGCAGCGGCGATGCGCTGCTCGCGCACGGCATCGAGCTGGCGGCCAGCGATGCGCAACGCCATGCGCTGCAGGCTGCGAACAGCGGGCCCGAAGTGGTGTACGGCCTGCGGCCGGAAAGCCTGAGCTTCGCCGAGGCGGGCCTGCCCGGCACGCTGGCGATGATCGAGCCCACCGGACCCGAGACCTACGTGATGGTGGACACCGCGGTGGGCAAGCTCACCGTGCGCGTGCCCGGCAGCTCGCGCCAGCAGGTGGGCGAGCGCGTGCACCTGCAGTGGCAGCCGCAGCAGGCGCATGTGTTCGACGCGGCCAGCGAGCGGCGCATCGGGTGAACCGCCCCCTCGCCAGTGCCATGCCGCCGCGGCCGGACCTGCGCACGCCGGCTGCGCTGCGCGCGCACCTGCTGCAGACGATGGCCTTCTACGACGGCCGCTGCGTCGACCCGAGCGGCGGCTTCTTCCACTGCTTCAAGGACGACGGCCGCGTCTACGACCCGCACACGCGCCACCTGGTCAGCAGCACGCGCTTCGTCGTCACGCATGCCTGGGCGGCACGCCATTTCCCCGAACACCCGCGCGCCGCGGCCTGGCGCGACGCGGCGGTGCACGGCCTGCGCTTCCTGCAGCAGGCGCACCGCCAGCCCTCGGGGGGCTATGCCTGGCTGCTGCACTGGCAGGACGGCCGCGCCACCGTGCGCGACGCCACCCACCACTGCTACGGCCTGGCCTTCGTGCTGCTGGCCCATGCGCAGGCGCTGCGCGCCGGCATCGCCGATGCGCGCGCCGGCCTCGACAACACTGCCGCGCTGATGGCCCTTCACTTCTGGGAACCCGCCGCACAGCTGTATGCCGACGAGGCCGATGCGCAGTGGCACGTCAGCGGCTACCGCGGGCAGAACGCCAACATGCATGCCTGCGAGGCGATGCTCGCGGCCTTCGATGCCACGTCCGATGAACGTTATCTGCAGCGCGCCTCGGCAATCGCCGAGTCGGTCACCGTGCGGCTGGCGTCACAGGCCGGCGGGCTGATCTGGGAACACTACGACGCGCAGTGGCGGCTCGACCCCGACTACCACCGCGACGATCCGACCCACCTGTTCCGCCCCTGGGGCTTCCAGACCGGGCACCTGACCGAGTGGGCGAAGCTGCTGCTGACGCTGGAAGCGCGCCAGCCCGATGCGCAGACCGGCCTGGACCGCGTGGCCCGCGCGCGCCGGCTGTTCGATGCGGCCTGGCGGCAGGGCTGGGATGCCACGCACGGCGGGCTGGTCTACGGCTTTGCCGGCCTGCATGACGCGGCCGGTCAGGATGGACGTTACGCGGTGTGCGACCCGCACAAGTACTTCTGGGTGCAGGCCGAATCGATCGCCGCAGCCGCGCGCATCGCGCTGCGCTGCCAGGACGACGTGGCCTGGTCGCGCTACGAGCAGCTGTGGGCGTATGCCTGGCAGCACTTCATCGACCACCGGCATGGCGCCTGGTACCGCATCCTGGCGGCCGACAACACGAAGCTCGACGACGACAAGAGCCCGCCCGGCAAGACGGACTACCACACGATGGGCGCCTGCTACGACGTGCTGGAAGCGCTGGACGCCGCGCGCGCCTGAAGCGGCACGACACGGTCTTCGCTGATCGCGAACAGCCGGTCTTCCGGCGCACGCGGCAGCGCGTGCATGCCGGTGAAGCCGCCGAAGGCCGGCAGCACGCCGACCTGCGCGCCAAAGTGGAAGCACGGCAGGCGCAGGCGATCGTTCGCGCGGCCGCTCAGCACCACGCAGGGGTGCACATGGCCGGCCAGTGCGTAGGCGCCGGGCACCGCTTCGGGGTGATGCTGCAGCGCCCAGGGACCCAGAGGCAGCGGCCCGTCGACGCACGCGATGCCCAGTTCCGGCGGCGGATCGCCGGCGCGCTCGTCGTGGTTGCCACGCACCAGCGTCATCTCGATCGCCGCATGCCGTTCGCGCCAGGCCAGCACCTCGGCCCGCACGCCCGGCGCGAGGCCGCGCTTCGCATGCAGCAGGTCGCCGAGGAACACGATGCGCCGCGCGCCGGTGGCTGCGAGCAAGGTGTCCAGCCGGGCCAGGCCTTCGGCCGTGGTGCCGCTGGGCACCGGCACGCCGAGGCGGCGGAACGATTGCGCCTTGCCGATGTGCGCATCGGCAACCAGCAGGCAGGCGGCATCGGGATCGAAGGCCGCGCGCTGCGGCCACAGCTGCAGCACGGCGCCCTGCGCGCCGAGTTCGAAGACCGCCGCCGTGCTCACGCGGTCAGGCGCGCCAGCAGCAGATCGAGGTGCTCGGTGGGGCTGCGCTTGAAGCCGGAACGCGCGTAGCGCTGCAGCCGGCCGATGATCAACGCGGTGAGGCCCGAGGCCAGCGCATTGGCATCGACGGTCGGCGTCAACGAGCCGCCGGCATCGGCCGCCGCGCGCAGGCTCTGCCGCAGCTGGCCTTCGACCCGGTCGAAGAACTGGTTCATGCGGGCGATCAGGCGCTCGTGCTCGAACACCAGCGCGTCGCCGACCATCACGCGCACCATGCCCGGGTTCTTCTCGCCGAACTGCAGCAGCATCTGGCCGATCTTCTGGGCCTGCAGCGCGCCGTTGGTCTCGCGCTCGGTGATCTGGTTGACCAGCGTGAACACGCTGGATTCGATGAACTCGATCAAGCCCTCGAACATCTGCGCCTTGCTGGCGAAATGCCGGTACAGCGCGGCTTCGCTGACCTCGAGCCTGGCCGCCAGCGCAGCGGTGGTGATGCGCTCGGCACCGGGCTGCTCGAGCATGCTCGCCAGCGTCTGCAGGATCTGCACGCGGCGTTCGCCGGGCCGCGGCCGCTTGCGCACCGGTGCACTGGCTTCGGCGACCGACACGGCCGCCTCATCGGCGGGCAGGTCCACCGCAGCGGCATCGCCAGCAGGCTCGGGCATGTCGGACATCACGGCTGCGCAGCAGTGGAGAGCGGTGGAAACCGGCGCAATGGCCGGGGTGGCGTCAGGGCTAAAAAACATTCTGGCACACCGTTACCGGCGCGCCGGGCTCGCGTAAACACCTATCCAGGGGCCATGCAACGTGGCGTCATGCGGCACGGCATGAGCACGGGGCTACCGGCTCTTGCGCATGAAGAAGGCCATCACCCCATAGGCCACCAGCCCCATGAAAGCCCCGAAGCCGAGGCTGGTGGCCCAGGCGACCAGGCCGAAGGTGACGAAGGCAATGGCATGGCGCCAGAACCGCAGGGCCCGGGCATGGTCCGACGTGTCGGGCGCAACGGGCTGGGCCCTTTTGGTCGCCGACTCCGACGACCACGCTGGTTCGAACTCGACGTAGTCCTCGTGCGCCGTTGCGCTCGACGATCGGGTCGTCAGGTGTCCGGATGGCGCGGCGTTCGCGTCACCGCCACTCCCGCGGTCGGCGGACCGCCGGGTCAACTCGGCAAGCGCCGCCTCCCGACGCAGCCCGTCGACTTCTCGGCGCTGGTCCGCGTTGCGCTGGCGCTGGCGCTCATCGTCCATCTCCCGACGGAGGCGATCTTCACGCTGTCTCGCCAGCTCACGCTCGCGGTACGCGACCATGCGCGTGTAGGTTTCGATGTCCTCCCGGCGAACCGGCTTTCCCGCTGCGCGGTCTGCCAGCAGCGTGTTCAGACGCGCTCGCGCTTCGTCCAGCGCAGATTCCGTTGCCGCGGTCGCGATCGCCCCGAAGATGCCCATCGCAAGCCCTCCTTGTCGAAGAGCTATCGGCAACCCGGGCAGCGACTTGAGACCACTCGCCGCAACCCGCGCCACCGCCAATCCGTCAAGACCGCGCAGGCTGGCGGCGCAGCGGCCGCAGCCCGCGCAGCACCTGGTCGACGTAGGCCGGGCGCATCGCCCAGCGCGCCCGCTGCATGTCGCCATGGCCGCCGCGCCGGGCATAGCGCTGCATCCAGGCCGTGTGCATGCCGACGCTGCGTGCGGCCTTCTGATGCACCAGCGTGTCTTCCACCAGCACGCAGCGCGATGCCGGCACGCGCAGCCGCGCCACCAGCCGGCGCAGCATGCGCGCGTCGGGCTTGGGCCGCAGCTCGCCGAACATCTGCATGTCCTCGATCGACAGCACCGCGTCGAACAAATGCTCGATGCGCAAGGCCCGCAGCACGCGCAGCGCATAGGCGCGCGGCGCATTGGTCAGGATGAGCTTGCGGCCGGGCAGTGCCTTCAGCGCCGCGAAGTCGTGGCGGTGGCCATCGAGCCGCGCCTCGAGCCCGGGCAGCCGGTGCGTGTCGTGCAGGAAATGCGCCGCCTTGACGCCATGGTGTCGCACCAGGCCGATCAAGGTGGCGCCGTAACGCAGCCAGTACTGGCGACGCAGCGCATTGGCCTGGGCCTCGTCGACGCCGAGCTCGCGCTGCATGTATTCGCGCATCGTGCGGCCGAGTTCGCCGAACACATGGGCGCCGGCATCGTGCAGCGTGTTGTCCAGGTCGAACAGCCAGACGCGCGTCATGCGGCAGCCACCAGCTCGGCCACGAAGTAATGGCCCGGCGCCGGCGCCTGCGGCTTCAGCTCATGCACCGCGCGCAGCGCGTGCGGCACCGGGTGCGCGAAGCGCGGCCCGTCGAACACGAAGGTGTGGAACTCGCCGTTCTCGCCGCAGGCATCGACTTCGGCCGGCAGGTCGGCGAGGAAGGCCGCATCGAACTCGCGGCCGCAGAACGAGGCGTCGAGCCAGCGTGCATCGACGCACACCACCCGCGCCCGGTAACCCAGCGCGAGCAGCTCATCGACCAGCGCCCGCCGCGGCGCCTGCCACAGCGGCAGCTCGGCGCGCAGGCCGGCGGCGGCGCAGACGCGCTCTTCCCAGTCGCGGTGCGGCTGCAGGTCGATGTCGCCGAAGAGGCCGGCCTCGAGCCCCTGCGCGGCGAACCGCTTGAGCTGGTCGACGAACACCGCTTCGTAGTCGGCCCACGAAGCCTGCCGCATCACCAGCGGCAATCCCAGTGCCTCGGCTTGCGCCTGCATCAAGGCCGGCGGGATCGCATGCGAACGCGAGCGCTCGCCGCTTTCGTCGAACATCGCCAGCAGCGCCTCGACACGCCAGCCGGCGGCCAACGCACGGTGCAACGCCAGCATCGAGTCCTTGCCGCCGCTCCAGCTGAAGAAGGCCTTCAATCGCACCTCACGACGTTTCGTGCCCCGGAGGGGACAGGCCGCGCAGCGGCCAGGGGCGCGGGCTGCCGGTCGAAGGGCCAAACCCGATCCGGGTTGCCCGGTCGGGTTTGGCAGCCCCCGCCGGGGGCGGCCGCCAGGCGGCCGGGGGTCCCATCAATGCGATCGGATCATCGTGCCGTAGGCCTGATCGGTGAGGATCTCCAGCAGCAGCACGTGCGGCACGCGGCCGTCGATGATGTGCACCGCGTTGACGCCACTTTTCGCGGCATCCAGCGCGCCGGCGATCTTCGGCAGCATGCCGCCGGAGATGGTGCCGTCGGCGAACAGCTCGTCGATGCGCCGGGCCGTCAGGTCGGTGAGCAGCGTGCCGGCCTTGTCGAGCACGCCGGTGATGTTGGTCAGCATCAGCAGCTTCTCGGCACGCAGCACGGTGGCCAGCTTGGCCGCCACGACATCGGCATTGATGTTGTAGCTCTCGTTGTGCTCGCCGAATCCGATCGGGCTGATCACCGGGATGAAGGCATCGTCCTGCAGCGCCTTCACGACGCTGGGGTCGATCGACTCGATGTCGCCGACCTGGCCGACATCGTGCTCTTTCGTCGGGTCGTCCTTGTCGACCATCTTCAGCTTCTTCGCGCGGATCATGCCGCCGTCGAAGCCGGTCAGGCCCACCGCCTTGCCGCCGGCCGCGTTGATCAGGCTCACGATGTCCTGCTGCACCTCGCCGCCGAGCACCCACTCGACGACTTCCATCGTCTCCTCGTCGGTGACGCGCATGCCCTGGATGAAGGTGCCTTTCTTGCCGATCTTGGCGAGCGCCTCGTCGATCTGCGGGCCGCCGCCATGCACCACCACCGGGTTCATGCCCACCAGCTTGAGCAGCACCACGTCTTCGGCGAAGTCCTGCTGCAGCGCCGGGTCGGTCATCGCGTTGCCGCCGTACTTGATGACGATGGTCTTGCCGTGGTACTTGCGGATGTAGGGCAGCGCCTGGGCCAGGATCTCGGCCTTCTCGCGCGGCGGGATGTGGTCGACGGAAGGGGTGCTGGGATCGGGCTTCATCGCGGGTCTCGCTGCTGGCAGTGGGTGTCGGCGGCGATTGTAGGGAAGGCACTTTTCGCGGCGTGGCATCGCCGGGGCAGGCGCGGCCCGATGGGCTACGCTTGATGGATGGCCACGCACACCGACGCCCACTCCGCCGCGCCTCACCAGCACGACCTGCGCCCGTTCCGCCACAGCCATGCCTTCGGCAGCGCCGGCGAGGAAGCGCGCAGCCGCGCGCTGCTGGCCGTGACGGTGGTGACCGTGGTCACGATGGTGATCGAGCTGGCCGCCGGCTGGTGGAGCGGCTCGCTCGCGCTCACGGCCGATGGCTGGCACATGGGCACGCATGCCGCCGCGCTGGGCGGCGCGGTGCTGGCGATGCGCTGGTCGCGCCGCGCACGCGAGCACGAAGGCTTTGCCTTCGGCGGCTGGAAGATCGAGGTGCTGGCCGCCTACACCAGCGCGCTGCTGCTGGCGGCCGTCGCGGTTGGCCTGGCCGTCGATGCGGTGCAGGTGCTGCGCGAGCCACGACCCATCGCGTTCGGCGAAGCGATGACGGTGGCGGTGATCGGCCTGCTGGTCAACCTGGCCAGCGTGTGGCTGCTGGCACGCGGCGGCGGGGAGGGGCACTCGCATGGCCATTCGCATGGCCACTCGCATGGGCACTCGCATGGCCACTCGCACGATCACGGCCAAGGCCACGGCCATGGCAGCGACCACGGGCAGGCCCACGACCAAGCGCATGCCCACCACGCGCATGCCCCGCATGCGGACCACAACTTCCGCGCCGCCTACGTGCACGTGCTGGCCGATGCCTTCACCTCGCTGCTGGCGATCGCCGCGCTCGCCGGCGGGCTGTGGTGGGGCTGGACCTGGCTCGACCCCGTGGTGGCGCTGGTCGGCGCCGCGGTGATCGGCCAATGGAGCTGGGGCCTGCTGCGCACGACCTCGCGCGCGCTGGTCGACGCCACCGCCGACGCACCGCTGCGCGATGCGGTACGCGCCGCGATCGAGAGCGATGGCGACGCCAAGCTCGCCGACCTGCATGTGTGGCAGATCGGGCCGCAGGCCTGGTCGGGCGCCCTGAGCATCGTTGCCGACCGGCCGCTGCCGGTGGCCAGCTACCAGCAACGGCTGCAGACCATCGGCCAGCTCAAGCACATCACGATCGAGCTGCACCGCTGCGGCAGCTGCCCCGACGCGGGCTGAACTCACGCCCGGGCGGCGATCCCGGCCAGGGTCTCCCAGGCCCGGCGCGCGCGCTGCTCGCGTGCCGCGCCGGCCACCTGGAACAGCGCCGCATCGCGGCGCCAGCGCGCGGCGGCTTCGTCGTCGGCATCGGCCGGCCACAGTGCCTGCGATTCGGCGAACAGCGCCTGCAGCGCGTGCAGCGTGCCGGCCAGCACCAGGTGCGTGGCCGCTGCCGAGGGGTCCGCCTCGGCCAGCGTGGCCAGCTGGGCCAGCGCCGCCACCAGCCGCTCGGCAAAGGCCGGCGGCCAGCCGCGCGCCCGCGCCTCGCGCAGCAGGCAGGCGCCGATCGCCAGCATCACGTGGATGTCCTCGACGGTGCGGAAGGGCTTGACGTAGTCGGCATAGCCGTCGCCGGGCAGCACCGCCGCGGCGGGGACGCGTACATCCTGCAATAGCACGCTGGCATGCGGCACCTCGGGCACGAAGCGCGTGGCCGGCATGGCCTGCAGCGTGACGCCGGGCGTGCTGCTGTCGATGCGCAGCACGCGCAGCGCGGGGCGCGCGGCGTCCGCGGCCGCAGCCCCCTCGGGCGACCAGACGCCGGCCACCAGCAGCACCGCGCTCTGCGGGCCCAGCGTGGTCCAGCGCTTGGCGCCGTTGACCACCAGCTGCGCGCCGTCGGGCCGCGGCACGATGCGGGTGCGGATGTCGCGCGGGCGGTTGCCCTCGGCTTCGGTGACGCACAGTGCGGCCATCGCATCGCTGGCCCACAGCGCTGGCCACAGCGCGCGCAGCGCCGCCTGGTAGCCCCCGGCAAAGGCCCAGCCGACACGGTCGGCCGCGGCCCCGCAGCGCAGGGCCAGCAGCGCCGGCGACGCATCGGCGGCGCGGTGCAGCGACTGCCATTGCGGCCACCACTCGGCCAGCGTGCCGGCGGGCTGCGCGGCGGCCGGCAGGGTCGGCAGCCAGCGGGCGAATCGGGTCCAGTTCGTCGGTGTCATCGTTCGGTGCCCACTACGTGAAGGGTGGGTTCGCTCAGGCGAAGGAACAGCGCTTCGATGTCTCGCGGCCGCTGCGGCCGGCTCGCTGCCAGCCACCAGGCCAGCAGCTGGAACAGCGCACCGGCCAGGTACTGCGCAGCGGCCTGAGCCTGCCACGAGCGCCGCCCCGCCGGCAGCTCGGCGCTCAGCAGCTCGACCAGCATGTCGCGGAAGCGGTCCTGCACGAAATGCCCCGAGCGACGGTCGACCACCGCGCGGAAGACCTGGCGGTGCTCGTACACGTGGTCCAGCAGGCCGCCGAGGAAGGCCCAGCGCTGCGGGCCGGCGGCGGCCGCAGCCGGCGGCTGCAGCGAGGCGCGCAGGTCGCCGAGGCTGCTGCGCAGCAGCTCTTCCTTGTTCTGGAAGTGCAGGTAGAAGGTCGAGCGGCCCACGTTGGCACGCTCGCACAGCGATTGCACGTCGACGGCGTCCCAGCCGCGCTCGACCATCAGCGCCAGCAGGGCGCTGCGCAGCGCCTCGTGCGTGCGGGCCACGCGGCGGTCACGGGATGCCGGAATCGGCGGGGCGATGGACATGGCGGCTCGCGGTTGCTGGACACGAAGGGCGGCGTTGTCCGGTATCGGACGCGGTGCCGGCGCCTGTGCTGGCCGCGGCCCGGCAAGGCCTGCACGATCCTGGACACCGCATCCGGAATTGAACACGCTGTCCCATCATGACGCAAGCCGCCCTGCCCGCCGACGCCCAAGCCGGCGATCACATCAAGCCTTGGATCCGAGGCGCCCTGCGCCACCTGCTGTACCCCGTGCTCGCCCTGGCGACGCTGGGCTACCTGGGCCTCGAGCTGTCGCTGCCACGCCCGCAGCTGGGCCGCTACTACGGCGCGTTCGTCGCCGCGATGGTGGTGGTGCTGGTGCTGATCGAAGCGGCCTGGCCGATGCGGCGCGCGTGGCGCATGACCGCCCGTACCTTCTGGCGGCGCGACCTGCCGTTCCTGCTGCTCGGCGCGGCGACGCTCGGCCTGGCCGACTGGGCGGCCACGCGCATCGTCACCGCCCATGCGCTGGCGCACGGCCGACTGCTGGCCGGCATGCCGCTGCTGCCCGGCGTGGTGGCCACGATCCTGATCTCGGACCTGCTGTGGTACTGGGTGCACCGCTGGAGCCACGAGGCACGCGGACCGGTCGGGCGCTGGCTGTGGCGGCTGCACATGCCGCACCACCTGCCGGGCCAGGTCTATGTGCTGATGCACGCCATCGCCCATCCGCTGGCGGCGCTGATGGTGCGCGCGATCCTCGTGCTGCCGGCCTTCTTCCTGGGGTTCTCGCCCGAGGTGGTGTTCGTGGCCAGTGTCGTCACCGGCTTCCAGGGCCTTGTGTCGCACTTCAACGTCGACAGCCGCGTCGGCTGGCTCAACCACCTGCTGGTGGGCACCGAGCTGCATCGCTACCACCACAGCGCCACGGCCGCCGAAGCGCAGAACTACGGCGCGGTGACGTCGTTGTGGGACCAGCTGTTCGGCACCTTCGTCTACCGGCCCGGACACGCCCCCGCCCAGCTGGGCCTGGACGAGCCCGCCCGCTACCCTGCCGACACCGACCCGTGGGGCGTTCTGCGCTACGCCTGGGTCCGACCCGGCAGTGCCACGCAAGCGTCCTGATCGGCGCGGCGCCACAGCAGCGGCGTGACGATCGCACTGCCGAGCAGCAACGGCCAGTCCTGGGGGACCTGCAGCAGCACCGCCGCGCTGCCGCCGACCAGCCCCCACAGCGCCGGCACCACCAGCAGATGGCGCGAGATCGGTTGCGGGCCCAGCAGCATCACGCCCCAGGTCCACAGCACCACCGGGCAGGGCGTGATGCCGAACAGCGGCAGCGCCGGATAGCCGGGGCCGGCAAGCTGCCCGGCCAGCGGGTAGGCAATGGCCGCATAGACCAGCAGCCCCCATCCCGCGGCGCGGCGCCGCGCACTCGACGGCCGCGTCTGCCCCGCTGGCCACAGGGCCTGGACCAGCGACAGCGCAGCCTGCAGCGCGAACAACCACGCGAAGGATCGAGCCGCCGGATTGATGCGCGCGAAGAAGACGCCGTGGTAAGCCACCCCGGTCCAGGCCCACATCAGGGCCAGGCCGATCCACGCCGTTCGCCACGCCGGCGGGCCTGCCGCAGGCCGGCAGGCCAGGGCCACCACCAGGCCGATCGCATAGGCCACCCAGGCGGCCGGCCAGACCGCCCGGTTGTAGTCGACGAACACCTGCACGAACTGGGCGTGGCTGAAAGGCAGCATCGCGAACGCTCTCCTCGCGGTCGCCCGCCAGCGTAGGGCGCCGCGGCCACGCCGGCGGTGATCTGGATCAAGCCGCCACCGGCAACCCGTTCTGCACGAGGGATAGGCGAGGCCGGGCACACTGCCGCCATTGCATTCCCCGCATTCCGCGGCTTCGCCCATGCTGTCCTTCGGCTTCGACAACACCTACGCCCGCGATCTGCCGGGCGCCTACGTGGCCTGGCAGCCGGCCGAAGTGCCTGCGCCGCGCCTGCTGTACCTGAACGAGGCGCTGGCCGTCGAGCTCGGCCTGGACCCGGCGGCGCTGCGCGGCGAGGCCGGTGCCGCGCTGTTCGCCGGCAATGCGCTGCCCGATGACGCGCAGCCGATCGCGCAGGCCTATGCCGGCCACCAGTTCGGCGGCTTCTCGCCGCAGCTGGGCGATGGCCGCGCGCTGCTGATCGGCGAGCGCATCGACACCCAGGGCCGGCGCCGCGACATCGCGTTCAAGGGCTCCGGCCGCACGCCGTTCTCGCGCGGCGGTGATGGCAAGGCCGCGGTCGGGCCGATGCTGCGCGAGGTGCTGATCGGCGAGGCGATGCATGCGCTGGGCATCCCGACCACCCGCGCGCTGGCGGTGGCGGCCACCGGCGAACAGGTGTTCCGCGAAGGCGCGCTGCCCGGCGCCGTGCTCACCCGCGTGGCCGCGAGCCACCTGCGCGTGGGCACCTTCCAGTATTTCGCCGCGCGCGGCGACCTGGAGAACCTGCGCCGCGTGGCCGACTACGCCATCGCGCGCCACGACCCCGCGCTGGGCGCCGAGCACGCGGCCGGCACGCCCGGGCGATACCTCGCGCTGCTGCGCGCGGTGGCCGCGCGCCAGGCGCGGCTGATCGCGCAGTGGATGAACGTCGGCTTCATCCACGGCGTGATGAACACCGACAACATGACGCTCTCCGGCGAGACCATCGACTACGGCCCCTGCGCATTCATGGAAGCCTACGACCCCGACGCGGTGTTCAGCAGCATCGACCACGGCGGCCGCTACGCCTATGCCAACCAGCCACTGATCGCGCGCTGGAACATCGCCCGCCTGGCCGAGGCCTTGCTGCCGCTGATGGTGAGCTCGGATGCGGAATCCGAAGTGCAGCGCGCGGTGGCGCAGGTCACCGAGGTGATCGATGCCTACCCCGCCATGTACGCGGCCGAGCTGCTGCAGGGCCAGCGGGCCAAGCTCGGCCTCTACAACGGCGCGCCGGCCGACGACGAGGCCGACACGGCGCTGGCCGACGACTGGCTGACGCTGCTGCACGCCCAGGCGGTGGACTTCACGCTCGCGTGGCGACGGCTGGCCGATGCCGCCGAGGGCCGCGACGAGCGCTTGCGCGCGCTGTTCGCCGAGCCCGTGGCGCTGGACGCCTGGCTGGCACGCTGGCGCGATCGCCTTGCGCGCGACGACGCCGCCGACGGCCTGGACCTGGGCGGCCAGCGCGCCGCGCGCATGCGCCGCGTCAGCCCGTGGATCATTCCGCGCAACCACCAGGTCGAGCAGGCGCTCGCCGCGGCCAGCACCGAGGGCGACCTGACACCCTTCGACCAGCTGCTCGCCGCGCTGCAGCAGCCCTGCGAAGAAGCACCGGATCGCGCCGCCTATGCCGAGCCCGCGCCGGCCGCCGTGACGGCCTGCCACCGCACCTTCTGCGGCACCTGATTCAGACCCACCGCATCAGGCCGACAGCGCCCGCACCACGCGTGCGGCGCGGCATCGTCGGAATGATGACGCGGCAGGCTCGCGCCGATGGTGGACGAGGACGCCCCGGGTTACCCTTGCCGCACAGGCCACCCAGGAGCATGCCGATGACCATCGCCAACCCCTACAGCCCGCCGAAGTCGCCGGTGGAAACCACCAGCGGCGTCGAGGCTGCGCCGCCGCTGTGGAACCCGAATGCCGCGGCGAGCTGGAGCCTGATCTTCAGCCCGATCTTCGGCGCCGTGCTGCACATGAAGAACTGGCAGGCGCTGGGCCGGCAGGACGAGGCGGAGCGCGCCCGCAAGTGGGTGATCGGCCTGATCGTGTTCTTCGTGCTGCTCCTCGTGGGCGGCGCGCTGCTGCCGGACACCAAGGCGGTCGACGGCACATCGCGCCTGCTCGGCTTCGCGGTGCTGCTGAGCTGGTACTACAGCCGCGCCAAGCCGCAGGCCGCCTACGTGCTGGCCAAGTACGGCAAGGACTACCCGCGGCGCGGCTGGGCCCGCCCGCTCGGGGCTGCGGTGGGCATCCTGGTGGCTTTCATGGCCGTCGTGTTCGCCATCGCCTTCGTCGCCGGGCTGTCGGAGACCCGGGGCTGAACCGAAGCCGGGCGCGCTCAGCGGAAGGCCGTCCAGAGCAGTGTTACCCCCGAAACGGCCAGCAGCCCGTCGATGAGTGCACGGTGCGCCGCCGCACTCAGGTGCATCACGACGTGGCGGCCGATGAACGATCCCGCCATCAGCGTCAGGCCGACGACCGCGCCCTGCAGCAGCACGGCCAGCGGCAGTGCGCCCAGGGCGCGAAACGTCGCGGCCTTCGCGATGTACATGCCCATCGAGCTGGCCGCCTCGGTGCCGAGGAAGGCGCCGCGCTCCAGCCCGTAGAAGGTGAACAGCGGCACCGTGAGCGGTCCGGTGGAGACCACCACGCCCGTCAGCACGCCCAGCGGCGCCCCCAGCAGCAGCAGGTGCATGCGCGTGAGCCGGAACTGCCGTCGCGCCAGCCAGCGCCGGATCGGAATCAAGGCCAGGAAGAAGCCGCCCAGCGCCGTCTCGGCCCAGCCGGCAGGAATGGCCAGCAGCAGCCGCGCACCCAGCATCGCCCCCGGCACGGCGGTGCTGCAGTAGGCGCCGCAGGCGCGCCAATCGATCTCGCGGCGCCAGGCCAGCACGCGACCGAAATTGCCCATGATCGCCGCCAGCGCCATGATCGGCACGGCCTGGCGCGGCCCGAACATCATCACCAGCAGCGGCATCAGCACCAGCGAAGAGCCGGTGCCGACGATGCCGCCCAGTGTGCCGGCGAACAGGCCGGCGACGAGCACGAGCAGGTAGTCCATCGGCCGCCAGCATACGGGGCGCGCCTGCGGCTAGCGGTCCTGCTTCGCCAGCCAGCGGTCCAGCAGGTCGACCGCCGCGAACGCCGGCCGGGGGTACGGCGTGGGCTCGTCGAAGGCGCGCCTCATCGCCTGCACCGCGGCCCGGACGTCCGCGCCTTGGGCCTGGTAGGCACTGGCCACCTCCAGCGCCAGGCGAACCTCGGTGAGGAACAGGCCCGCGTAGAGGTGGCTGGGATGGTTGCTGTTGCGGATGCGTCGGCGGATCTCGCCGGCCTGCTGCTGGAGACCTTCAGGCAGCGCCGAGACGAACATCGCCGGGTCGTCCACTTCGTTGGCGGACAGGAAACCCAGCACCCCGGGCGCGGCGTCGGTCTTGAGCAGGCGCACCAGCTCGTCTTGCCAGTCGGCCCTGGACTTGATCTTCGCCAGCGCGCGCGCGCGGATGACGGGGTGACGTCCCTCGGGCGTGTGCACCAGCAGCGCGCCGATCCCCTCCTGCGCGTTGGTCGCGTCGATCTGCTGGACGATGCCTTGCTGGAAGCTGTCCAGCTCGCCGCGCTGCGCAAGGGCCGCCAGGCTCCGGGTGGCACTGCCCATCCCCACGGCGACAAGCGGCAGGGCGCTCAACGCGACGACGCCGAGCGTCAGTGCCGTGGCCGCGCCGGTCGGCAAGGCGCGGGCCAGGCCATCGTTCAAATGCAGTGCAGCCCAGGCCAGCACGAGCACGGGCAGCGCGAACGTGCCGGCGACCCGCAGCGCCTGCGGAACGAAGGTGATGGGACCTGACAAGGCACAGAAGCCCAACGCGGCCAAGGCGAACCAGCCCGTGCCCACCAGGGCCCGCGCGCCGGTGCTGTGGCCGAAGCGGTCGAAGCCGCCGCGCAGCCCGACCGCCAGCGTGGTCAGGCCGGCCGCGACCAGCAGCCCGCCGCACAGGAAGATGATCATCCAGGCGTGGCCGACGGCACGATCGCCGCCGGGCGCCTTCTGCAGGATCGCCAGGTTGAACAGCCCCAGCAGGCACAGCGCCGTGCTGACGAGGCAGAGGTTTCCGAACACCGACATGTGCGCAGGGCGTGAGCTGGGGTGCCGGAATTCTTCGCCGGCACCGCTTCAGGCCCGTTTCCGCCGGCCGGCAGCGGACCCATCGGCTTGTTTCAGTGGTTGCCGGGCCGGTCCGCCATGGCCCGAGGTGGCGGGCCCCGGTCGTCGACGACTAGAAGTGGATGCCCCGCATCATCTGCTGCAGCGCCATCGCCTCGGCGCTGAGCTTGGGCTTGTCGCCCTTCTCGCCGCGCGCGGCATCCGAATCCGGGAACATGCGGAAGCTGGTGTTCATGACGATCTGCGCCACGCGCGGCGCGAAGGCGTGCAGCAGCTGGCCGGTGATGCCCAGGCGGGTGGCAATGCGCACCGGCTTGTACACGCAGGCCTCGGCGATCATGTTGGCCGCCTCTTCAGGGCTGAGCGTCGGCACGTTGTTGTCGATCTTGGTCGGCGCGGTCATCGGGGTGCGCACCAGCGGCATGTTGATCGTAGTGAAGGTGATGCACAGGCGCGGGGAAT
>CAZXLI010000148.1:0-15585 GCA_964641795.1 uncultured Bordetella sp.
ATCGGCACCGCCAAGGTGATGTGCGTGGTGGCCGAGGTGCTGCCCGAGGGCACGATGCGCGTCGCCGGGCTCGGCGTGTCGGCCTCGCATGGCCTGAAGCGCGGCGTGGTGGTCAACATCGACGCCACCGTGCAGAGCATCCAGCACGCGCTGAAGGAGGCCGAGATGATGGCCGCCTGCAAGATCGAGCGCGTCTACACCGGCATCACCGGCAGCCACATCCGCGGCCAGAACTCCACCGGCATGGTGATCGTGCGCGACAACCGCGAGGTCACCACCGTCGACGTCAACCGCGTCGTCGAGACCGCCAAGGCGATCAACATCCCGAACGACCAGCGCCTGCTGCTGGTCGAGCCGCAGGAATTCATCATCGACGGCCACGAGGTGAAGGAGCCGATCGGCATGAGCGGCAGCCGGCTCGAGGTCAAGGTGCACATCGTGACCGGTGCCCAGAGCGCGGCCGAGAACATTCTGAAATGCGTGCGCCGCTGCGGCCTGGAGGTCGAACGCCTGGTGCTGAACCCCAGCGCCAGCGCCGCCGCGGTGCTGACCGAGGACGAGAAGGACCTCGGCGTCGCGGTGGTCGACATCGGCGCCGGCACGACGGACGTGAGCATCTACACCGACGGCTCGGTGCGCCACACCGCGGTGATCCCGATCGCCGGCGACCTGATCACCAGCGACATCGCGATGGCGCTGCGCACGCCGACCAAGGACGCCGAGGAGATCAAGGTCGAGTACGGCGTGGCCAAGCAGCTGCTGGCCGACCCGAGCGAGAACCTCGAGGTACCGGGCCTGGGCGACCGCGCACCGCGCATGCTCAGCCGCCAGGCGCTGTCCGGCGTGATCGAGCCGCGCGTCGAGGAGATCTTTTCGCTGGTGCACCAGGTGATCCGCGAGTCCGGCTACGAGGAACTGCTCTCGTCCGGCATCGTGATCACCGGTGGCACGGCGGTGATGCCCGGCATGGTGGAGCTGGGCGAGGACATCTTTCTGAAACCGGTGCGCAAGGGCCTGCCGACGTACAGCGGACCCTTGTTCGACATGGTGGCCAACCCGCGCTCGGCCACCGTGATGGGCTTGCTGGAGGAAGCTCGCCTGGCGCGGGCCCGCGGGCTGAAGGCAGCGCAGCAGGCCGGGTCGATGCAGACCTGGTTCGGCCGCGCGAAGGATTGGTTCCTGGGGAACTTCTAACAGGGACGCTACACGTCCCACGCTCTTTGACCTTAGGTCTCTACTTTTTTTGACGGCAACTGCTTGACGATGACACAGGAGGTTCACATGCCTATCGAGATGATCGAAGAATTCGACCAGGGGACGCTCATCAAGGTGGTTGGTGTGGGCGGCGGCGGCGGCAACGCCGTCGAGCACATGATCAGCCAGGGGGTGCAAGGCGTCGAATTCGTCTGCGCCAACACCGATGCGCAGGCGCTCAACCGCTCGAGCGCGCAGACCCTGATCCAGCTGGGCGACAACGGCCTCGGCGCCGGCGGCAAGCCCGAGAAGGGCAAGGCCGCGGCGCAGGAAGCCGAGGCGCGCATCCGCGCGGCACTCGAAGGCGCGCACATGGCCTTCATCACCGCCGGCATGGGCGGCGGCACCGGCACCGGCGCGGCGCCGATCGTCGCCCGCGTGGCCAAGGAGATGGGCATCCTGACCGTGGGCGTGGTGACCAAGCCCTTCGACTTCGAAGGCCCGCGCCGCATGAAGCAGGCCGACGCCGGCACCACCGAGCTCGAAGCCAATGTCGACAGCCTGATCGTCGTGCTCAACGAGAAGCTGCTCGAAGTGCTGGGCGACGACGTCACCCAGGACCAGGCCTTCGCGCATGCCAACGACGTGCTGAAGAACGCGGTGGGCGGCATCAGCGACATCATCCACATGCACGGCCTGGTGAACGTCGACTTCGAAGACGTGAAGACGGTGATGAGCGAGCCCGGCAAGGCGATGATGGGCACCGCCCAGGCCGGTGGCCCGGACCGTGCGCACAAGGCGGCCGAGCTGGCGGTGGCCTGCCCGCTGCTCGAAGGCATCGACCTCTCGGGCGCGCGCGGCGTGCTGGTGCTGATCGCGGCGAGCAAGAGCAACTTCAAGTTGAACGAAAGCAAGGCGGCGATGAACACCATCCGCCGCTATGCCGCCGAAGACGCGCACATCATCTATGGCGCCGCCTACGACGACAGCCTGGGCGACCAGCTGCGCGTCACGGTGATCGCCACCGGCCTGTCGCGCGCCAAGCCGCAGGCCGCGCCGCTGACCGTGGTGCAGCCCACGGCGCAGCCGATCTCGGCGCTGCGCACCGGCACCGACAACCTGCCGATCCTGAACAACGTGGCGCAGGTCGGCCCCGGTGCCCCGGCGGCGCCGCACGACTACTCGGGCCTGAGCACCCCGAGCGTGTGGCGCTCGGCGCGCACCCAGGCCGCGGCCAAGGTGGAGGCGCTGTCGTCCAACGGCATGGACGAGATCGAGATCCCGGCATTTCTCCGCAAGCAGGCCGACTGAGCCATGCGCGCGTCAGGGCGGGTCCAGCAGGGCCCGCCCGCCACAGCACTTCGGAAGGAGGGCTGGTGATGTTGATGGCAACCCAGGCGCTGTCCAGCGCCGAGCAGCATTACGAGCTGCGCTTCGCGGCCACCCATCCGGGCGGCCATGAGTACGCGTTTCCCTGCGACGAGGGCGGCCATGTCGACCTCAATGCGCTGACCGAGCACGACAAGGTCGAATACCTGTTCGCGCGGGCGATGGTGGGGCGGGATCTGGCGCGGCCGGTGGTGGTGGTGCTCGGCTGAGTGGCCGCGTTTTTCAGCCGCTAGGCCGTCGTTCGAACGGCCCGCAGGGCGGCCAGGGCGGCTCGAGCCGCTCGACGCGGACCTGCGTCACGTGCGCCGCGGGCGGGCCAAGCCAGAGCCAGGCTTTCATGCGCGCCAGCGTCGCTTCATCGCCCTGCATCAACACCTCGACGCTGCCGTCGTGGCGGTTGCGCACCCAGCCCCGCACGCCGAGCGAGAGCGCCTGCGCGACGCAGGCTTCGCGGTAGCCCACGCCCTGCACGCGGCCTTCGATGCGGGCCTGCCAGCAGGCACCGACCGTCATGCCGCACGCTCGGCCTGGCCGGCCAGGCTGGCCCACAGCTGCGCGAACAACTGATCGGGTCGCACCGGCTTGCTGAGGAAGCCGCTCATGCCGGCGTCCAGGCAGCGCTGGCGGTCTTCAGAGAATGCATTGGCGGTCATCGCGACGATCGGGGTGTTGCGGTGCGCCGGCAGCGCCCGGATGCGGCGCGTGGCCTCCAGGCCGTCGAGCAGCGGCATCTGCACGTCCATCAGGATCAGCGCATACGGCGTGCTGGCCGCCATGCGCACCGCCTGCTCGCCGTCGTCGGCGGTGTCCACCCGCAGGCCGGTGCGGTCCAGCAGCTCCAGCGCCACCAGGCGGTTCACCGGCTCGTCCTCGGCCAGCAGGATGCGCCGGCCGCTGAAGTCGCGGGCAATGCGCTGCTCGGCATCGTTCGGCGCCGGCGGCAGCTCCGCCTCCACCGGCGCGCGACCCTTCTTCAGCCGCGCAGTGAACCAGAAGGTGCTGCCTTGGCCGGGCGTGCTGTGCAGGCCCGCCTCGCCGCCGGCCAGACGCGCCAGCCGCCGGGTGATGGCCAGGCCGAGTCCGGTGCCGCCGTAGCGCCGGGTGGTGGAGCTGTCGGCCTGCTCGAAGGACTCGAACAGGCGCGCAGCGGCTTCGGGCGCCACGCCGATGCCGGTGTCCTCGACCTCGAAGCGCACCCGCCAGGCATCGCCCTCGTCGGCCTCGGGGCGCAGCCGCAGCGTCACGCTGCCTCGTTCAGTGAACTTGATCGCGTTGCTGGCGTAGTTCAGCAGCGCCTGCGTCAATCGCGTGCTGTCGCCCAGCAGCGCCTGCCCTGGCGCCAGCACGGGCGGCTCGGCGTCGACCCGCAGCTTCAGCCCCTTCTCGGCGGCACGTTCGGCCAGCATCGCGGCCACGCGCTCGGGAATCTGGGCCAGGGTGACCGGGGCTTCTTCCATCACCAGCTTGCCGGCCTCGATCTTCGACAGGTCGAGGATGTCGTCGATGATGCCCAGCAGGTGCTGGGCCGCGGCGCGGATGATGTCCAGCTGGGCTTCCTGCTGCGCCGTGACGCCGGCGCGGCGCATCAAGTGCACGGTGCCGAAGATCGCATTCATCGGCGTGCGGATCTCGTGGCTCATGTTCGCGAGGAACGCACTCTTGGTCAGCGTGGCGGCCTCGGCTTCATCGCGCGCGGCGGCCAGCGCGTGGTTCGAGGCCACCAGCTCTGCCGTGCGCTGGGCCACCTGGGCCTCCAGCGCCGCCTGCTGGTTCTCCAGGGCACGCCGGGCCTGCTTCTGGGTGCTGATGTCGAAGGCCGATACCAGCACATGCGGCTCGCCGCCCAACTCGATGGCATCGGCCGACAACGCCACGTCGATCGTCGTGCCGTCGCGCCGGCGCCAGCTCACTTCGCGCAGCCGCAGCGGCTCGCCCGCGCGGATGGCCTGCCAGGCGGCCTGCAGTGCCGCGGTGTCGACCCACCAGCCGATCTCGCGGCTGGTATGGCCGATCAAGGCTTCGCGCGGGTAGCCCAGCAGCCGCACGAAGGCCTCGTTGACATCGACGCAGCGCTGGTCCGACAGACGCGACAGCGCGATGCCCACCGGGCTGGCCTGCAGGATCGTCGCGAACCGGCGCTCGCTCTCCTGGGCCTGCGCGGTAGTGGCGGCCAGTGCCGCGGTGCGCTGCGCCACGCGCCAGCGCAGCAGCTGACCGTGCGCCACCAGCAGCAGCAGTGCGGCGGCCAGCGTGCCCAGCAGCCATGCCACCCAGCGCGGCAGCACCGTGGCCGGCGGCGCCGACAGCGCGCGGCGCAGCGCATCGAAGTAGATCGAGTCCGAGTGCTGGCGCCACTCGCGCAGACGGACGTCGATGCGTGCCAGCAGGTCGGCATTGCGGCCCTTGGGCGCGGCGTAGTACAGGTTCGAGGCCTGGAACAGCAGCGGCGTCTCGCGCAGGCGGTAGTCGGCTGCACGACGGGCGGCCGAGAAGCTGTTGGTCACCATCGCGTCGGCGCGACCGGCGGCCACCGCCTCGTAGGCATCGGTCAGCGAATCCACCCGCACCAGCGCGTGCTTCACGCCGGCTTCGTCGAGCAGGTTCGCGACATAGCTTTCCTGCACGCCACCGCGCAACACCGCGATGCGCCGGCCTTCGAGGTCCTTCACGCCCTGCACCAGCAGGTCGCCACGGGTGTAGATCTGCGACCAGCTGCTGGCCACCGAGACCGCGTGGAAATCGAAGCGGCGGCTGCGCTCTTCGCTGAAGGCCACATCGGGCATCAGGTCGAGTTCGCCGGCGGCCAGCATGTCCAGGCAGCGGGCCCAGTCGCAGGACACCTGCTGCAATTGCCAGCGCTCGGCGCGGGCGATGCCCTCGAGCACTTCGACGAACAGCCCGGCCGGGCGGCCAGTGGCATCGGTGTAGACCTTGGGCGGGTTCTCGTACAGGCCAACCTTCACCAGCCGCGGCGCCACGGCCGGGGGCCGCCAGGCGAGCCAGCCGGCCAGGGCCAGCGACAACAGCAGCACTGCGGCGCCGGCGAAGGCGGCGCGCGGCTTCATGCGGCCGCTCCGGCAGCAAACTCGCCCAACCGGCACGCCTTGTCGGCTGCCCTTCGCATAACGCCTCCCGGAATCCGGGCAACGATAGTAGCCCAGCGTGCGCCGGGCGGGCGATCAGAACCCGGCCTGACGCGCGGTATCGACGAAGGGCTGCAGCCCACCCGCCTCGACCGGACCCGGCATCGCACCGGGCTTCCAGTACCAGACCTTGCCGTCCTTGACGCCGAGGTACTCGTCCGTCGCGCCGTAGTAGCGGTAGGTGTAGCCGAGCGCCGAGCCGGTGGCCGCGTTCTTTGGCAGGAAGTTGTCGGGGTACTGGCGCTCGGCCCAGTTGAACACGCGGTCTTCGTTGGCCAGCGCCATGCCGGCCTTGTACAGACGCAGCAGCCGGCGCAGGCCCTCGGGCGGGTTCTGCGGCTCGGTGGCGCCGGTCTGCGCCTTCTGGTTGATGCCGTGGCACGAGGCGCAGACGCGGATCTCGCCGCTCTGGAAGCTGAGCCAGTAGCGCTCGCGCACCACCGGCGTGGCGCCGCTGGTGAGTTGCCAGGTCATCGCGCGGCGCGCCGGAATGAGCGCGGCCACCGAGCCGTCGGCCGCCAGCGCCACCGCACCCTTCACGCCCTGGAACGGATTGGCCGCCTTGGGCTCGTGCATCACCTGCGCCAGCACGCGCCGGCCCGCGGTGGGCGAGGTGGTGCCGCCGATGCCGCGGATCTGGTCGGCCTGGTAGAACTGCAGGTGGCTGACGTCGTACACCTTGCCCGGGCTCGGCACGGCGCTGGCGCCGCCCCTGATGCGCAGGTTGTAGGGCTGGTCCAGGTCGGCCTTGTCGCGCAGCGTGACATTGCGGCTGACCATCAGCGCCAGCTCGTTCTGGCGCAGGTAGTCCTGGAACGCGGCGACGTTGACGCCCTCGTCGTTGAACACCTGCTGCTCGGGTGCCGGCAGCGTGGCCGCGCGGCGCGCGGGCTTGTTGCGCGGGCGCAGCTCGACCGGGTTCATCTCCCACAGCGGACCGCTGTAGCTGAGCAGCGCGTCGGGGTCGTACCAGCTCACTGTCTTGCTGATGCCTGAAGTGAGCGGCTCGCCGGCGCGGTAGGTGCCGTTGGCATCGGCGGTCAGCAGCTTCAGGCGGAAGTCATAACGCGAACGGGGCGCGTCACCGTCACCCACATTGCGGTCGGCACGGGTCTCGGGCGTGTGCGCGGCGATCACGCGGCCGTCGGACAGCGGCAGCGGGTCGCGGTACAGGCCGCTGTGCGCGGCGTCAGGCGTCTGGCCCTCGTCGGTGAAGGTGGCCGTGGCCGATGCGGTGAGGTAGCTCACCGTCATCACGTCGGCATTGGTGGTCGGCGCACCGGAAAGGCTGACGATCTGGCCGGCCGCGTGCGTGCCGAACTCGGGCGCACTGGTGCCGATGAAGCGGCCCGGCGTCTTCGGGTCTTCCTTGATCTGCAGCAGGCTGTCGTTGTTGAGCCGGTTCCTGTTGTAGCGGCCGTCGGGGTTGCAGCAGGCCACCAGGTTGGCATCGTCGGTGAAGCTGGGGTCGCCGTAGCTGGCCAGCTCGTGGCGGCCGACGTGGTTGAGCGTCTCCTCCTCGGTGCCGTCCTCGTTGATCTGCCACGGGAAGAACTGGTTGAAGCGGTGGCCGTTGACGTTGCCCTGCGTATCGCGTGGCTCGGGAAAGGTCTCGCTGCGGTCGTTCAGCGCGGTCGCGTTGGCCGCCTCGCTGCTGTAGTTGAAGGTGCCGTAGGTGCCGTTGTCGCGGTCGGCATCGGCCTGCTGGTCGCGCTGCAGGTGGTCCCAGCGGGTGAAGATGACGCGGCCGAAGCTGTCGATCGTCGGCGTGAAGGCGCCCGAGGGCGTGTGGTTCAGCAGGAACAGGTCGCCGCTCTTCGGGTCCAGGCTCCACAGGCCGGTGACGGTGGGGGCTTCCTCGTACTCGTCGCGCTGCGGGTAGAGGTGGCGCTCGCCGCTGCGCGGGCGGTCGCTGGCAAAGATGATGCGCTCGTCGGTGCCGTAGACGGCGTTGACGTTGTTGTAGCTCTCGGGCTGGTTCGGCACCTTGCTGATCACCGGCGTCTCGCCGGCGCTCAAGCCCGTGATCTCGTACAGCTGCCAGTAGGTGGGCTGCTCGGTGTAGCGCACGGTGGGCGCGCCGACCACCGCGCTGAACAGGATCTTCTTGCCGTCCCAGCTGGGCGCCGGGTCGCGCACCGCGATGGCGGTGGCGCCCTGCTGGCCGCTGCCGCCATAGCCGGCCGCGGCCGTGAGGTTGCGCAGCGTGCCGTCGGTGTAGCGGATCCACAGGTCACCACCGCGCGGCGCCGACTGGATGCCGGACTGGTGGTGGCCGAAGGTCGAGCCGATGGTGGTGAAGTCGCTCGGCGTCGGCACCTGGGTGACGAAGACGATCGGGTACGGCGTGGTGACCGCTGCCTGCGCGGCAACCGCGCCGCCGGCGAGCAAGGCACCCAGCACCAGGGACAGGGGGAAGCGTTGCATCATCGCCAGACCTCGGCTGCGCTGCGGAATGACGAGCAGTCTTGCGCAGCCGGGGCCGGCGATCAACACACTTTGGGCATGTGACTTTGGGAGAAGCGTGAATTGCCGGGTCAGCGCGGCGGCACCCGGCTGGCCAGCGGCGCGGGCGTGTAGTCGGGCCGGAAGCGGCAGCCGGCGCCGAAGCGGGCCTCGAATTCGGGGCAGCGCTGGGCGATCTGGGCCGCACTCGGTTTCGGGCCGCCGGCCGTCCAGTCCAGCAGCGCGGCCATCAGGGTGGCATAGGCCGGCTCGGTCAGGAAGCTGTGCTCGTTGTCGCTGGTGAAGGTCTGCACCAGGTGGTCAGCGGTGCCGGCGCGGGCCATGGTCTCGCGGAAGCTGTGGTCCATCTCGACGAAGGCGACCGGATCGTCGATGCCGTGCACCGTGAGCACCGGCACCGGGATGCGGCCCTGCGGGTCGGTGTCGGCGGCCAGTTGCTTCACCGCCTGCGGATCGGCGGCATAGCGCGCCACCGCGGCGTTGAGCGCGTCGTCGTTGTCCGAGCCGCTGTAGCGCACGCCGATGTTGCCGAACGGGTTCCTGCCGCCGGTGCGGTGCTGGACGATGTCCTGGAAGTGCCAGGTGCCCCAGTTCAGGTGGCCCTGCACCGAGCGCTCGGGGATGCGCACCACGTCGACGATGGTCTTCAGCCGGCGCTGCTGTTCCGCGCTGCGCTGCGCGGCGGGCAGGCCGATGCCGAGGCACTCGCGCACGCGCTGCGTCAGCTGCGACGAGGTCAGCGCGCTGCCCGGCGGCAGGCCCATCCACAGCGGGTAGTCGGGCTCGTCGGCCTTCGGGTGGTTGTGGCACAGCGCCTGGTAGACCACGCGCAGGTCGAGCCGGAAGTCGTAGGCGCGCGAGCCGCCGGCGAGCACGCCGCTGGTCAGCAGCACCGCGTCGTAGGGGCGGCGGCCGTCGGCATCGCGCGCGGTGTAGGTCTCGCCGCCCACCGCCGCGACGCTGGCGCCCCAGGACTGGCCGTGCAGGATGGTCACCTGGGGCCGCGCCACATGCGCCAGGAAGATGCGGCGCAGGCGCTCGGTGTCCTCCGCCGCGGCGCGCACCTGCACGCCGCCGTCGCGGTAGGTGGAGCCGGCCCAGGCGTGGCCCATGCGCAGCATCACGGCCCAGCGCTGCAGGTCTTCGCGCGTGCGTTCGGCGCGTGGCGGGCCGAGGGTCGGCCCACCGTGGGCATGCAGCACGAGCACACCGCTCCAGGCCGGCGGCATCGCGATCAGGTAGTGCGCGCCGGCCGAATCGGTGCCGGCCAGGCAGCGGCTGCCGGCCGGCAGCTCGTGCGGGCAGGGGGTTGGCTGCGGCGCGGCCTCGGTGATCGGTGTCGGCTTCGGGGCAGGGGCCGGCGCAGTGGCACAGGCGGCCATCAGCACGGGAAGCAGCAGCGCGAGTGCGCGTCCAAGGGCAGCGGCGGCAGTGGTTGGGGCCATGGGGGGAGGCGCCGGTCGGGCCGGCCGTTCGCAAGGGTTCGTCAGCGTACGCAGTACGGCCGCCGCAGGCAATTGGCGCTGGTGCCGATGCCGATGCCGGAGGCGGCCAAGGCCCTGCAGGCGCCGCATGCGACGGAAAGGCCGGACAATCCGCGGATGGACAGCCCCCTGCTCAGCCGATGCTGCAACAACGCACCCTGAAGTCGCTGACCCGCGCGGTTGGCGTCGGCCTGCACAGCGGCCAGAAGGTCGAGCTGACTTTCCGGCCGGCGGCGCCGAACACCGGCATCGTGTTCCGGCGTGTCGACCTGGCGCAGCCGGTGGACATTCCGGTGCGTTTCGACTCGGTCAGCGACACGCGCCTGGCCTCGACGATCTCGGTCGGCGGCGATCCCGGCGCGCCGAAGGTGCAGACCATCGAGCACCTGATGTCGGCCTGCTGCGGCATGGGCATCGACAACCTGTACATCGACATCACCGGCGACGAGGTGCCCATCCTCGACGGCTCGGCCGCCAGCTTCGTGTTCCTGCTGCAGAGCGCCGGCATCGCGCTGCAGAACGCGCCGAAGAAGTTCATCCGCGTGCTCAAGACGGTGGAAGTGCGCCAGGGCGAGGGCAACCGGCTGATGTGGGCCCGGCTCGACCCGTACCACGGCTTCCGCCTGACCTTCGAGATCGACTTCGGCCACCCGGCGGTGGATGCCACCGGCCAGCGCACCACCTTCGACATGGGATCGGGCCGCTACAAGCGCGACATCGCGCGCGCCCGCACCTTCGGCTTCACCAAGGACGTGGAAGCGGCGCGCTCGCGCGGGCTCACTCTGGGCGGCAGCATGGACAACGCGATCGTCGTGGACGACTACCGCGTGCTCAATGCCGAGGGCCTGCGCTACGACGACGAGTTCGCCAAGCACAAGATGCTCGACGCCATCGGCGACCTGTACAACGCCGGCCACCCGATGCTGGCCAGCTACACGGCCTTCAAGAGCGGCCATGCCTTGAACAACCTGCTGCTGCGCAAGCTGCTGGCCGACGTCACCGCGTGGGAATACGTCAGCTTCGAGGACGAGGCGCAGGCGCCGGCCGGCTTTGCCGAGCTCGCGCCCGCCTGGTAATGTCGGCCCTCAAGACACCTGCGGTGTCGCCCCCCCAAGGGGGAGCGTCCGGCTTGGGGCGGCCCGGCGCCGGACATCTCGCCAGGCCACTGCCATGATGATCTTTCGCCTCGTCTTCGGCCTGCTGCTGCTGGCCAGCCTGATGTGCTTCGCGTTTTCGGTGGCCAGCGGCCAGCGCATCTGGCGCCGGCGCGGGCTGCTGCTGCTGAAATGGGCCTTGATCGCGGCCGCGGGTTTCTTCGCGGTGCTGGTACTCGAACGCCTGCCGATGCTGCTGTAGAGTCGCGGCCACGATGACGGTCATCTACTGGATCTGCGGCATCCTCTTCGTGGCCACGGCCGCCGCCTCAGGCTTCTTCTTCTTCCTGCACATCAGCACCGGCGAGCATGTGCCGCGCGAGCGCGCGGTGGCGCTGTACCGCTGGGCCACCGTCATCGCGCTGGGCACCTTCAACATCTGGATCTTCAAGCGCGTGATCGACGGCATCCGTGCGCTGATCCACTGACCCGGCTGCTCCGCTAGAACAACTTCTGCGCCAGGAACTGCAGCGTGCGGCCATGCGCCAGCGCCGCGCTGGGTGCGTGATAGGAGGCGCGGGCCCAGCAGTTGAAGCCGTGGTGGGCGCCCGGGTAGATGTGCACCTCGCCACGGCTGCCCATGGCCGCACGCACCTGCTCCACCGCCGCCAGCGGGATGTGGTCGTCCTGCTCGGCATAGTGGAACTGCACCGGGCAGGCGATGCGCTCGGCCATCTCGAGCTGGTTGTGGATGCCGCCGCCGTAATAGGCCACCGCCGCGTCCAGCCCGGCCACGGCCGCGGCATTGAAGGCCAGGCGCCCGCCCAGGCAGTAGCCGATGGCGCCGATCTTGCGGCCGGCGGTTTCGGGCCGCGCACGCAGCGCGGCGGCGGCGGCCTGGATGTCGGACAGCAGTTCGGCCGGCTGCAGCTTGCCGGCCATCGTGATGCCCAGCTGCCGCTCCTCGCCTTCGTAGCCGAGTTCGACGCGCGGCGTCTGGCGCCAGAAGATGTCGGGCGCGAGCACCACGAACCCGTCCATCGCCAGCTGGCGCGCCATCGCACGGATGTGCGGGTTGACGCCGAAGATCTCCTGGAACAGCAGCAGGCCCGGGCCGCTGCCGGTGGGCGGCAGCACCAGGTAGCCGCTGTAGTGGCCGTCGCCGTCGAGGTCGATCCACTGGTTGATCACGGGGGTGTTCATTGCATGCTCCTGGGTTTCGGGGTCAATAGCTCCGCCCACGTTTGTACTGCGCGTGGGCCCGCGGCTTCAAGGCCGTGGACTTGGCAATGGCTTCGAAGCTGCGCGCGGCGTGGGCATGGGTGATCGCCAGACCCAGCGCGTCGGCCGCGTCACGGCCGGGCAGGCCGGGCAGCTTCAGCAGCCGGCGCACCATCTCCTGGATCTGGTCCTTGTTGGCAAGGCCGTGGCCGACCACGGCCTTCTTCATCTGCAGCGCGGTGTACTCGGCCACCGGCATCTCGCCCTGCACCAGCGCGGCCAGCGCGGCGCCACGGGCCTGGCCCAGCAGCAGCGTGCTCTGCGGGTTGACGTTGACGAACACGATCTCCACCGAGGCCGCCTGCGGCTGATAACGCGCCATCACCTCGGCCACGCCGCTGAAGATGATCTTCAGCCGCGCCGGCAGGTTGCCGCGCGCAGCCTCCAGCGTGCTGATGGTGCCGCTGGCCACGTACTGCAGGCGCGGGCCGTCCACGTCCACCACGCCGAAGCCGGTACGCTGCAGGCCGGGGTCGATGCCGAGGATGCGCATCTGGCTTCCGAAGTGTGAACAGGCCCTAGGGCCGCAGGTGGAAGTACCAGACGATCGAGTGGAAGAACACCGGCGCCGAGAAGCAGATCGGTGCCACGCGGTCCAGCAGCCCGACCGCGCCGGTGACCGAGACCGCATTGCCCCAGTGGCGCACGCCGGCGTCCTTTTTCAGCGCGCGCATCACGAATTCGCCCAGCGTGCCCGAGGCCGCGGCGATCAAGGACATCGCCAGCGCCTGCGGCACCTTGATCGGCAGCGTGGTCCAGGCCAGCAGCACCCCCACCACCGCGGCCACCAGCACGCCGATGCCGAAGGCCGGGTACGAGAACGAGCGGTCGATGTGCCGCGCCACCGGCCGGCGCCGCAGGCGGCGGCTGGCCAGTTCCTGCGCGATCTGGCCGATGGCCGTCACCATCACCAGCAGGAACAGCAGGAAGGCGCCGCGGCCGGCGGCCTGCTTGAAATCGAGCAGCAGCAGCGCGGGTGCATGCGACAGGCCGTAGACGCAGACCATGATGCCCCACTGGATCTTGGCGTTGCGCTCGAGGAAGCGCTCGGGGTCGCCGGCCAGCGCGCTGACCACGGGAATGGCCAGGAACACGTAGACCGGGATGAACACCGAGAACAGCCCGAACTCGCCGATGCCCACCAGCAGGAACTGCACCGGCAGCACGACGAAGAAGGCCAGCAGCAGGCTGCGGTGATCGCTGGCGCGGGTCTTCAGCAGCGTGATGTACTCGCGCAGCACCAGGAACGAGATCAGGCCGAACAGCAGCGTGGCGCCCACCGCGCCCGAGACCCAGGCCAGCCAGAAAATCACCGCGCTGACCCACACCGCGCGCAGCTCGCGCTGGAAGCGCTGCATCAGCAGCTCGGTCTCGGCCGTGCCATCGTCGCGCACCGTGCGCAGCGAGGCGATGGCCGACACCAGCAGCAGCACGCCGAAGAGCACGACGAACAGCAGTTGCACCTGCTGGCCGCCGTTGAGCTGGCGCAGCGGGTCGAACAGGACGCGCAGCATCTCGATCATGCGGCACCTCCCGGTTTGAGTGCGACCACCGCATCGCGTGCACGGGTCAGGAACGTCCGCTTGTCCTCGTCCGGCTGCAAGGTCATCGGCGTACCGAAGGTCACGGTGCAGAGGATGGGCACCGGCACCACCTCGCCCTTGGGCATCACCCGCTGCACGTTGTCGATCCAGGTCGGTATCAGCTGCACGCCGGGGAACTGCTCGGCCAGGTGGTACAGCCCGCTCTTGAAGGCCTGCGGCAGGCCCTTGTTGCTGCGCGTGCCTTCGGGAAAGATCACCAGCGAGTCGCCATGCTTCAAGGCCTCGACCAGCGGCTCCAGCGGATCCTGGTCGTCGGTGCGCTGGCGGTTGACGTACACCGCGTTGAACACCTCGCGCGTGATCCAGTGCTTGAACGGGCTCGAGGTCCAGTAGTCCTTGGCGGCGATGGGCCGCGTCACCGCGCGCAGCTCGCTGGGCAGTGCGGCCCAGATCAGCACCCAGTCGAGGTGGCTCTGGTGGTTGGCGAAGTAGATGCGCTGCTCGGCCTTCGGCGGGCAGCCCTTCCAGTGGCCTTGCGCACCGGTGATCAGGCGCGCAACGCTCGATAGCAACAGGCCCATGGCCTCGGCTCGCGTCATGGACCGGGATCTTAACGGCGCACAATCGGGCGCCATGCGAGTGCTGATCACCGGAGCCTCGGGCCGCGTCGGCCGGGCCCTCTACGTGCGGCTGATGCGCGAGCACGAGGTCGTCGGGCTCGACCGCTCGCCTTCGTCGACGGCCGACCTGCTGGGCGACATCACCGACGCGAAGCTGCTCGAGCGGGCGGCCGCCGGCATGGACGCCATCGTGCACGTGGCCGCGCTGCATGCGCCGCATGTCGACCTGGTGCCAGACGCGGTGTTCGAGCGCATCAATGTCGGCGGCACGCAGCGCCTGCTGCAGGCGGCGCTTCAACGCGGCGTGCCGCACATCGTGTTCACCAGCACCACCGCGCTGTACGGCACCGCCTCGGCACCCGAAGGCCAGGCGGCCTGGCTGACCGAAGACACCGCGCCGGCGCCGCGCACGGTGTACCACCGCACCAAGATCGATGCCGAGCAACTGCTGCTGCACGCGGCGCGCAACGGCGGGCCGAAGGTGAGCGTGCTGCGCATGAGCCGCTGCTTTCCCGAGCCGGCACCGGTGATGGCGCTCTACCGGCTGCACCGCGGCATCGATGCACGGGATGTGGCCGAGGCCCATGCGCGGGCCCTGCTGCGGCCGCCGGCCACGAGCCGGGTATGCGTGGTGTCCGGCGCCACGCCGTTCGAGCCCGAGGACGTGCAAGGCCTGATGCGCGATGCGCCGGCCGTCCTGCGCCAGCGCGCGCCGGCGCTGGTGCAGGCCTTCGCGCAGCGCGGCTGGCCCCTGCCGGCGTCGATCGACCGCGTCTACGTGCCGCGGCGTGCCGAAGCCGAGCTCGGCTGGCGCGCGCGCCACGGCTTCCAGGAAGTGCTGCGGCAGCTGGACGAGGAGTCGTCCGAGGTGCTGCCGCTCAAAGTGAGCGACACGGCGGCCACGTCGTGCTGATTCCGTCCCCCTGGGACAGGTCGCCGCCAGGCGACCAGGGGCGCTGCCTGTCGAAGGGCTCGGCCCGATCCGGGTTTCCCGGTCGGGTCGAGCAGCCCCTTGGGGGGTGAGCGCGACGTGGTCGGTCCGGTGGACCGGCCGCGCCAGCGAACGCCAGGCGGCCGGGGCCGACACTCAGTGGCGGAAGTGGCGGATGCCCGTGAACACCATCGCGATGCCGCGCTCGTTGGCCGCGGCGATGACCTCGTTGTCGCGCATCGAGCCGCCGGGCTGGATGACGCAGCTGGCGCCGGCGTCGATCACCACGTCCAGCCCGTCGCGGAACGGGAAGAAGGCATCGCTGGCCACCGCGCTGCCCTTGAGCGAGAGGCCGGCGTTCTCGGCCTTGATGCTGGCAATGCGCGAGGAATCGACACGGCTCATCTGGCCGGCGCCCACGCCCAGCGTCATGCCGTCG
>CAZXLI010000149.1:0-15551 GCA_964641795.1 uncultured Bordetella sp.
CCTCGGCCGTCTTCTTGGGCGGCAGCAGCATGCGCGACTTGATCTCGATGAGCATCGCCGCCATCAGCAGGTATTCGCTGGCGAGCTCGAGGTTGCGGCTGCGGATCTGGTCGACGTAGGCCAGGTACTGGCGCGTCACGTCGGCCAGCGGAATGTCGAGGATGTTGAAGTTCTGCTTGCGGATCAGGTACAGCAGCAGGTCGAGCGGACCTTCGAAGGCCTCGAGGAAGACCTCCAGGGCATCGGGCGGGATGTACAGGTCGGTGGGCAGCTTGAACAGCGGTTCGCCGTACAGCCGTGCCACCGCGATGCCGTCGACCGGCAGCGCGTCCACCGGCGAGGTGCCGACAGGCGCCGGCAGCGACAGGCTGCCGCCCTCGTCCAGCGGCCCGGAGGGCAGGTCGGCCACGGCGCCGCGCTTACTTGCCGTGCGTCTGGTAGACGTAGGGTTGCTGCGCGACCCGCGCAGCCTTGTACTCGGCTTGCGCCTCGCGGTCGATCTGGCGATCCCACAGCAGGCCGCGGCCGGCCCTTTGCTCGGCCTCGAGCGTGGGCTTCTTGGCCTTCAATTCGTCGATGAATTGGGTCACGTCGGACTTGTAGGGCTTCCAGAACAGCGGCATGGCGGCGAGGGGACGGAGGGCGCGGCAGGCGCGCGGAAGGCTGGCATTTTACGGCCGGCCGTGGTGCCCTGGCCGCACAGGTAATTGGTCACTCTCGCGGGCGAGCCGTGTCGCGCTACCATCGGCCGCCCGCCGCATGCGCGGGACCCGTCGTACCACAGAGCAGGAGCAGTCGTTGCGGGCAGTCGTGGCAGTTTCAATGCAGCTCGGGCGTGCTCTCGCGCGTCGCCACGTGTTGCTGGGCCTGCTGGCCTCGCTGCCGCTGGTTGCCATGGCCGCCGAAGGGGCGCTGGTCACCATCGTCGAAGGTAGTGCCCCGGTGGTGATCGAGGGTGCGCGCAGCCTCACGGCCGCGCCTGGGGTGAAGCTCGGCGCCGCCGCGCTGATCGACACCGCCCCCGGTACCAGCCTGGTTCGCGTGGAGTTCGCCGATGGCAGCACGCTCGACCTCGGCCCCGACACGCACGTCATGCTGATGCCGCCGGGCCTGGCGGGTTCCGGCCCCAAGGCGCCGGCGTTCTATCTGCTGCAAGGCTGGGCCAAGCACAGCACCTCGGCCAAGCCGGCCGGCGGCGGCCAGCTGTCGCCGCAGCTGGAAGTGACGCAGGTGGCCGGCGTCACCGTCGGCAAGGTGGCCGGCGATGACGCGATGCTGTTCGTCGAGAGTGGCAAGGTGCAGTTGCTCGAACGCAAGCTCAAGGGTGCGCCCCCGCTGGGTGTGAAGGCCGGCGAGCAGTACAGCCGCAGCGGGGCCGAGAAGGGCAGCATTGCGCCGCGGCCCACGGCGGCCTTCCTGCAAGGCCTGCCACGCAGCTTCCGCGACACGCTGCCGCCGCTGGCCGCGCAGTTCAAGGGCAGGAACGTCGAGCCCAAGGCGGCGCCGATGCCGGCCTATGCCGCGCTCAAGCCCTGGCTCAGTGCCGAGCCGGCGATCCGGCGGGAATTTCCCAAACGATTCATGTCTTTGGCGCAGGATCATGCCTTTCGCGAGGCACTGGTGAAGAACCTCACCAGCCATCCCGAGTGGGAGCCGATCCTGTTCCCCAAGCCGGCTTCGGGCGCCTCGCGCTGACCCTCCCGCCCGGCCCTCCACCCCTCTGACCCACTGAAGAAGAAGACCGATCATGAAGCTGCTGATCAAGTTCAACCTGATCTACATCCTGGTGATGGCGCTGGGTGTGGGTGTCAGCGGCTACATCAGCCGCGACCTGTTGCAGCGCAATGCCCAGGAAGAAGTGATCAACAGTGCACGCCAGCTGATGGAGAACGCGCTCGCGGTGCGCAACTACACCGCCACGCAGATCACCAAGCTGCTGGAGACGCAGATGAAGTACGAGTTCCTCCCGCAGTCCGTGCCCAGCTACTCGGCCACCGAGGTGCTGGCCACGTTGCGCGTGAAGTACCCGGAATTCGCCTACAAGGAAGCCACGCTCAACCCGACCAACCCGCGTGACCGCGCCGAAGGCTTCGAGGTGGACATCGTCAACCAGTTCCGCAACAACGCCGAGCTGAAGGAATTCATCGGCCAGCGCGACACGCCCGCCGGACGCTCCCTCTACATCGCCCGGCCGGTGCGCATCACGAATCCTGCCTGCCTGGCCTGCCACAGCAGCGTTGACGCCGCACCGAAGACCCTGGTCGACAAGTACGGCCCGGCCAATGGCTTCGGCTGGAACCTGAACGAGGTGGTGTCGGCGCAGATCATGTCGGTGCCGATGGACCTGCCGCTCAAGCGCGCGGACCAGACCTTCAAGCTGTTCATCACCTCGCTGATCGCCGTGTTCGTGGGCGTCGGCCTGGTGCTGAACCTGATGATCTGGGCCGTGGTCGTGCGGCCGGTGACGCAGCTATCGCAGCTGGCCGACCGGGTGAGCCAGGGCGATCTCGAAGCGCCCGAGTTCGCGAGAAAGAGCCGTGACGAAATCGGCGTTCTGGCCGACTCGTTCGCCCGCATGCGCGCCAGTGTCGTGCAGGCCATGAAGATGCTGGACAGCTGAATCGCACCAGCGTCCGCCCACTCGCCGCCGTCGTAAGTCCCTGCCGTGAACCACCCCGAGAAACTGGGCAAGTACCAGATCACCGAAGTGCTCGGACAGGGCGCGATGGGTGTCGTCTACAAGGGCTACGACCCGGACATCAAGCGCGTCGTCGCGCTGAAGACGATCCGCCGGCAGTTCGACGACGGCAGTGAATCGGGCGTCACCATCGCCGCGCGCTTCCGCAACGAGGCGCAGGCCGCGGGGCGGCTGCTGCACCCGGGCATCGTCGGCGTCTACGACTTCGGCGAAGACCAGTCGGTGGCCTACATCGCGATGGAGTACGTCGAGGGCAACACCCTGGCGCACTACCTGACCAGCCAGGTCCGCTTCACCGACGACGACATCCTGAGCGTGGCCACCCAGCTGCTCGAGGCGCTGGACCATGCGCACGAGCGCGGTGTCTGGCACCGCGACGTGAAGCCGGCCAACCTGATCATGACCCGGGCCGGCAAGCTGAAGGTGGCCGATTTCGGCATCGCCCGCGTTGACTCCGCGGGCCTGACGCAGGCCAACAGCGTGATCGGCACGCCGATGTACATGGCGCCCGAGCAGTTCGTCGGCGCGGCCATCGACAGGCGGGTCGACATCTATGCCGCCGGCGTCGTGCTGTACCAGCTGATCGCCGGCCGCGCGCCCTTCATCGGCACGCCCGAGGCGCTGATGTACAAGGTGGTGCACGAAGTGGCGCCGCCGCCGTCGCTGGTCGACGGTGCGAACCGCACCGATCGCTTCGACGCGGTGATCGCCACCGCGATGGACAAGCGGCCCGAACGCCGCTTCGCCAGCGCCGCCGCATTCCGCGACGCGATGATCGCGGCCGCCGCCGCGCCGGTGAGCCCGACCGTGTCGGATGAAACCATCGTCGCGATCCCGCTGCGCTCCAAGCCCGCGGTGGCCGGCGTGCCGACCTCGGGCACCGGTGGCTCGCTGACCCAATGGGACAAGGCCGTGCTGGCCGAGGCCGAGCAGTCGCTGGCGCGCCATGTCGGGCCCCTGGCCAGCGTGCTGGTGCGGCGCGCGGCCAAGGAATGCCACGACCTCGCCACGCTGTACGCCAAGCTGGCCGAGCAGGTGACCAACCCCACGGCGCGCAGCGCCTTCATCGACCATGCGGTGAAGGCCGGCCGCACCACGCTGACGCCCACCGGCACCGGCGGCGGCACCACGGGTGGCCGCGGCTCGACGATGTTCGCCACCGCGGTGGCCGGCATGCCGACGGTGGCCACCGATGCCGTGCGCGTCAGCGATGCCGGCCTGGAAGCCGCGCAGAAGCTGCTGGCGGCCCACGTCGGCCCGATCGCCCGCGTGATGGTCAAGAAGGCCGCTGAAAAGACGCGTTATCGCGAGCCCTTCGCGGCCCTGCTGGCCGAGGCCGTGCCCGACGGCCCGGCGCGGCAGAAGCTGCTGGCCGAGTTGCGCAAGCTGGTCTAGGCCAGCCGCTCCACTGCGAGCCAGCGCGCCGGGCCCTGCAGGTCCGGCAGGACGGCGAAGGCTGCCGCGGCCGCTGACACGGCCGCCGCGTCCGCCTCGGCCGTCACCAGGCCCAGCAGTTGGTCGTCTGCCGCCTGCCGTTCAACCACGATCCGGTGCTCGTCCAGGCAGGCGAGCACCGGGTCCAGCACGCGCTGCACCGACGCCGCCGGATGCCAGCGCAGGCCCAGGGCCCATCGGTTGCGCACCTGACTTGCTGGCAGCACCGCCAGCCCGGCCGCGTCTCGCCCCGGGTGGAAGCCGAGCGCGGGCACGCGTTGCGCGGTCGACGCGCGCTCGAGCCGCGCGACGTCGATCAGGTCGGCGATCACGGCCGATGCGGTCTGTTCCGCACCGGCGCCGGCGCCATAGAACATGGTCTGGCCGCAGGCGTCGCCTTGCACCATCACGCCGTTCATCGCGCCGTCGACTGCGGCCAGCAACGAGCGGGCCGGCACCAGCGTTGGCCGCACGCTCAGCGCCAGCCCTTCGGCCTGCCGCCGTGCCAGCGCGATCAGCTTGAGACGATAGCCCAGCAGGCGGGCGAGGGCATGGTCGTCCGGCTGCAGGTCGGCGATGCCCTGCACCGCGATCGCGCCGAAGTCGACGCGCGCACCGAAGGCCATCGCGGCCAGCAGCGCCAGCTTGTGCGCGGCGTCGATGCCGTCGACATCGAAGCGCGGGTCGGCCTCGGCGTAGCCAAGGCGCTGTGCTTCGCGCAGCGCATCATCGAACGCAACGCCCTTGTCGCGCATCTCGGTCAGCACGTGGTTGCTGGTGCCGTTGACGATGCCGGCGAGCCACTCGATGCGGTTGGCCGCCAGCCCTTCGCGCAGCGCCTTGACGATGGGGATGCTGACGGCCACCGCGCCTTCGAACGCGACCATCACGCCTTGCGCCCGCGCCGCGGCGAAGATCTCGTCGCCGTGCAGGGCGAGCAGCGCCTTGTTCGCGGTGACCACATGCTTGCCCTGGGCAATGGCCTCCATCACCAGCGTGCGAGCGGCGTCGCAGCCGCCAATGGCTTCCACCACCACGTCCACCTGCGGATGGCGCACCACGTGCAGCGCGTCGCCCAGCACCGGAACGCCTGGCCCGGCGATCTGCTGCGCGCGCGCCACGTTGCGGGCCGCCACCATGGCCAGTTCGATCGCGCGGCCGGCGCGGTCACGGATCAGCGCCTGGTTGCGGGCCAGCACGCGGCAGGTGCCCGAGCCGACGGTGCCGATGCCCAGCAGCCCGACGCGCAGCGGCGGCAGGCGCCAGGCGTGGGCCGGGGCGGGTGACGAGGAAGCAAAAGCGTGCATGGGTTCTCTCCGTGAGGGCGGTGGTGGCTGCCAGGACGGAGAAAACACAAGGCCCCGTCCATCGCTGGCGGGGCCTGTGGGGTTGATGCGTCGACTGTGCGTGCGCCGCGCTACCGCCACCTCCCGCGCCGGGCGGTGGTGGTGGTAATGGTGATCGCAATGATCGCGGGGCGCTGGCAACGCATGGGGGCGGATGATGCCGTGTCCGACCGGCGTGCGTCAACCAGGCCTTGGCGCGGCCGAATGCCGCCCGCGCGTCTCAAGCCCCGGGCCGCGGGCGTCGATAGCCCAAGCAGCACAGCGTGCAAGGAATGCCCATGCCGACCCTGTTTCGACCGCTCGCTGCCCTGGGGCTGAGCCTTTGCCTGGCCCTGGCCTGGGTGGGGCCTTGCCGCGCCGATTCGACCAGCCTGCTGGCGCTGGCCCACAAGAACGACGCCAGCCACTACGACAGCCTGGTCGGCCAGGGCGCCGAGATCCGCGCCACCGGCGACGGCCAGTCCTTCAGCGTCTGGTGGCAGCCTGCGGGCTGGAAGCCCTCGGCCGGCGTGATCGTCGCGCTGCACGGACACGACGGCTATGCCACCACCGAGGCCGCGCTGTGGCAGCCCTATGCGCAGAAGCACGGCCATGCCCTGCTGACGCTGCAGTGGTGGTTCGGCACCGGCGAGGCGACCACCGACTACTACCGTCCGGACCAGATGTACCCGCTGCTGGCGGCCGCGCTGGCCGCCAAGGGCATCCGACCGGGGACGGCCCTGTTCACCGGCTACTCGCGAGGCGCGGCCAACAGCTATGCCACCGCGGTGCTGGACAACACCGCCACCGCGGCGCACTACTTCGGCTTCGTGCTGTCCAATGCCGGCGGGGCGATGGCCGACTACCCGCCGAACCAGCAGATCAACGGCGGCGCCTTCGGCAGCCGGCCCTTCGCCGGCATGAAGTGGGGCTTCTACTGCGGCGAGAAGGATCCGGATCCGAACCAGAACGGCTGCCCGGCGATGCGATCCTCGCGCGACTGGGTTCAGCAGAACGGCGCCACGGTGCTGCTGTTCATCGACGATGCCAATGGCGACCATGGCGGCTTCATGACCCAGGCCACGAACGTCGAGACCGCGCTGGCCACCTACGCCGGCGTGCTGGCTGGCGCGGAACTCGAGTGCCTGTTCAACTGGGCCGAGGACAGCTACCCCGGCGCGCTGCAGCCGCGCCGCGGCGCCACGCTGAGCAGCGCGCCCTACACCTATCGCTACTACGCGACGAGCCGGGTCTACGTCGGCGCGTCCTCGGCCGACCAGCATGTGTGGCTGCTGGATGCCGCCGGCACGCTGAGCGACCTGGGGCCGCAGTCCACCTGGTCGACCCGGGCCGGCTGCCGCTGACGTCGAGCGCTAGGCAATCGCCAGGTCCGACAGCGTCGGCACGATCTGCTCCGCACCGATCTCGTCGGCGAAGCCCGAGCGGCGGATCAGGCTCAGCGGTTGTTCGTTCACGTTGGCCAGCACCAGGGCCACGTCCTTCCGCTGCAGCGCGCGGAACAGCTGCTGCAGCGCGTCGATGCCCGAGGTGTCGATCGAGATCAGGCGGTGCATCTCCAGCACCACCGCGCGGGTGCCGGGCGGCAGCTGCGCCGGCAGCGCCTCGATCTTGCCGACCGCGCCGAAGAACAGCGAGCCGAACAGCTCGAAGGCCACCACGCCCGGCGGCAGCTCGGCGGCGAAGGGCTGCACGCTGAACAGCTGGCTCATGCGCCAGATGAAGAAGCCGCAGGCCATCAGCAGGCCCATCTCCACCGCCACCGTCAGGTCGAAGATCACGGTCAGCAGGAAGGTGCCCACCAGCACCGTGCGGTAGGGCAGCAGGAAGTGCTTCAGGCGCGCGAACTCGCGCCACTCGCCCATGTTCCAGGCCACGAACAGCAGGATGCCGGCCAGCGCGGCCAGCGGGACATGCAGCGCCAGCGGCGCGGCCACCAGCACGATGACCAGCAAGGTGAGCGCATGCACGATGCCGGCCACCGGCGTCTGCGCGCCGGCACGCACGTTGGTGACCGTGCGCGCGATGGTGCCGGTGGCGGGGATGCCGCCGAAGAAGGGCGTGACCAGGTTGGCCACGCCCTGCGCCATCAGCTCCTGGTTCGGGTCGTGCCGGGCATGCTGCGGCGCCATGTTGTCGGCCACCCGCGCGCACAGCAGCGACTCGATCGCGCCCAGCAGCGCGATCGTGATCGTCGGGATCACCAGCAGGCGCGCCGTTTCCCAGCTGAACTCGGGCAGCGCGAAGGCCGGCAGCGCCTGCGGAATGCCACCGAAGCGCGAGCCGATGGTTTCCACCGGCAGGTCCAGCAGCAGCTTGGCCAGCGTGGCGGCGACCAGCGCGACGATGGTGCCCGGCACATGCGCGGCCCAGCGGCGCAGGCTCTGCTGCCACCCCAAGTGAGCGGCCGGCATCGTGTACGACTTGGGCCACAGCACCACCAGCGCCAGGCAGGCCAGGCCCAGGCCCAGCGCGGCGAGGTTCACCTCATGCAGGTGGCGGCCGATGACGGCGAGCTGGCTGAAGAAGTCTGCCGGCATCTTGTCGACCTTTAGCCCCAGCAGGTCCTTCAGCTGTGACAGCCCGATCAGCACCGCGATGCCGTTGGTGAAGCCGATGACGATGGACACCGGGATGTAGCGCACCAGCACGCCCAGCTTCAGCCAGCCCATCGCCAGCAGCAGCACGCCGGCCAGCGAGGTGGCGATCAGCAGGTTGGCCAGCCCATAGCGCTGCACGATGCCGTAGACGATGACGATGAAGGCCCCGGCCGGGCCGCCGATCTGCACCTGCGAGCCGCCGAGCGCCGAGATGAGCATGCCGGCGATGATGGCGGTGAAGATGCCCTGCTCGGGCTTGACGCCCGAGGCGATGGCGAAGGCCATCGCCAGCGGCAGGGCGACGATGCCCACGGTGATGCCGGCGCCGAGGTCGGCCATGAAGCGCCGGCTCGAGTAGCCGGCCAGCGCGTCGATCAGGCGCGGTCGGAAGGAATGGAATCGGTTGGATGGCAGCACAGCGGCTCCCGGCAGTGGCACACGCAAAGGGCGTCGTGCCGGCCTGGCGGGCCGCAGTGGTGCTTGCGCGCAATGAAGCGCCGGCGTCGCGACATCAGTGCGACGCGGGAATCGGCGAGGGCGCGGCGAGCCATGGGTCGATGATGCCACCAGCGCCGGGCGTCCGGCTTGCGAAATCGCAGCCGCTTTGCGCGGCATCGGCTCAGAATATCCCTTCGCGCCTGTCGCGGGCGAAGGGGGTTTGTCATGCCTGGTATCCCGCACCTTGTCTTCGTGCTGTTGGCCTGGGGTCTGCCCTCGATGCTGTTGGCCGCCGAGCCGGCGGCTTCAGGGCCTCAGCGTCCCGAGAGCACCACCGTGCGTGTGGTGCAGCCCAACGACCTGCCGGTGCCGCGCGTGCTGCCGCCCTGCGCGCCCGGCAAATGCCTGTTCCAGGGGCAGAAGGTGACGGTGATCGCAACCAAGAGCGCGATCAGCCTCGCACTGCTGGAAGTGAAGGACGAGTACGAGGCTGCCACGGGCGCACAGCTGGAGATCGTTCGCCTGCCCGGCGTCGAGCACTACCCGAGCATCATTTCCGACATGACCAACCATGTCGGCAAGTACGACGCGTCGCTGGCCGGCGGCTGGTGGCTGGGCGACATGGTGGAAGGCGGGCACCTGCTGTCCTACGACAAGTTCTACGACGACCCGCGCTTTCCGAAGTGGGACATCGACGACGTGCTGCTGGGCCCGCGCAACCTGCTGTCCTACGGCGGGCACAAGTACATGGTGGCCTACGACCACGATGGCCAGGTGATGTACTACCGGCGCGACCTGCTGGCCGACCCGCAGCACCAGCGCGCCTTCCGGCAGAAGTACGGCTATGCGCTGGCGGTGCCGCAGACCTGGGCCCAGTTCCGCGACGCCGTCGAATACTTCAACGGCAAGGACCTGAACGGCGATGGTGTGCCGGACCATGGCATCGTGCTGGCGCTCAAGCCCGGCAGCCAAGGCATGTTCAATTTCATGTCGCTGTCTGCCTCGTTCCTCATCGGGCCGGCCAACCCGCGACTCTACTGGTTCGACCCGCAGACGATGAAGCCGCTGGTCGACAGCCCGGGCCATCTGCGGGCGCTGGAGTATTTCGTCGACCTGGTGAAGTTCGGCCCGCGCGAGATGCTGGGCTGGGACCATGGCCGCGGCTGGGACCACTTCCTGGCCGGCCGGGCCGCCTTCGCGCTGACCTGGGGCGACCTGGGCGCGCTGGCGCAGCAGGCCGGCAGCTTTGTCAAAGGAAAGACCGGCGCGGCCCAGATACCCGGCTCCACCGAGTATTACGACATTGCTCGCGGCCGGTGGAACAAGGTGGATGGCGTGAACCGGGTGGGCAACACCACCGGCGCCTCCTGGGCCGGCGTGATCCCGCGCTACTCGAAGGCGCCCGAGGCCACCTACTTCCTGCTGGCCTTGCTGGCGGCCAAGGAGAAGTCGCTGGTGTATGCGGCGCGTGGCTGGGACGGCATCGACCCGGGGCGCAAGTTCCACTTCCTGCCGCCCGAGGGCACCGGCACGCTCGAGCCCTACCTCAAAGCCGGCTGGAACGAGGCCGATGCGCGTGACTACCTGGTTGCGTTCCAGCGCACATTCAGCGATCGCCAGCAGTTCCCCTACCTGCGCATTCCCGGGGCCTACAGCTACTGGCTGGCGCTGGACCTGCACCTGGTGGAAGCGGCCAGCGGGCAGCTCCCGCCGGCCGATGCGTTGAAGGCCACGGTGGTCGATTTCGAGGAGATCACGATCCGGCTCGGGCGCGAACGGCAGCGCGAGTCCTATCGCAATTCGCTGGGGTTCTGATCGCCCATGCGCCGACTGCTGCTGCTTGCCCGCTCGCGCATCGGGACCAAGCTGTCGCTCGGCTTCGGCGCCTTGGTCGGGCTCACGCTGCTGGTGGCGGCGCTGGCGCTGCTGGGCGGGCGTGACGCCACGCGCGACATCGAGGTCAGCGTGTCGGCGCGCGCGCCGGCCTCGCTGGCCTCGGCCCAGGCCCAGGAGGCATTGCTGCGCATGCAGCTTCATCTGCGCGGCTACCTGGTGCTGTCGGAATCCGAGGACGTGGAGCAATACCAGGCGGCGCAGCGGACGTTCGAGAAAGCTCTCGCCGCATTGCAGCAGCTGGCCGCGGCCTGGCCGGCGGCCGACCAGCAGCAGGTGAAGGCGCTGGCCGAGGGCTACGGCCGCTGGAAGCTGCTGCCGCCGCAGCTGTTCGCGCTGCATGACGACCCGTTGCGCAACCGGCCGGCGCTGCGGCTGTCGCGTGTCGACGTGCAGGCCCAGCGGGTCAAGGTGCTGACCGAGGTCGAAGCGATGATCGCGCAGCAGCGCGGCCGGGCCACGAACGAGGCCCAGCGCGAGACATTGGCGATGATGCTGATGTTCCAGAGCTCCTTCGACGCGCTGGCCACCAACGTGATGGCCTTCGGCGCCTCCGGCGAAGCGAACTTCAAGCTGACCTACAGCCCGCAACTGGTGACCAATGCGAGCATCTGGAACGCGCTGATCGCGCGGCGTTCGACGCTGACGCCGCCGCAGCGCGAGCAGCTGGACCGCATTGGCGCCGCGCGCGCGGCGCTGACCGAGCTGGCGCTGCGCGTGCGCGCCATCCTCGACAGCGAACGCGCCTACGAGGATCTGTACCTGTACCGCTCCCAGGTGGTGCCACAGGCGCAGGTGCTGCTCGACCTGTTGCAGCGCCTGACGGCCGAACAACAAACCCGTTTGCAGGCGGACCTGGCACGCGCCCGGGCCAGTCTGGCGCGCTCGCGCGTGCAGACGGTGGCCGGTGCCTTGCTGGCGCTGGCCTTGGGCATCGGCATGGCCTACGGCTTGCGCCGCAGCATCGTCGGGCCGGTGCAGCGCCTGACCGCGGTGGCCGGCCGGATCGCCGGCGGCGATCTGCGGGCGCAAGCCCGCGCCGAAGCGCCCGATGAGATCGGCATGCTGGCTGCGAGCTTCAACGCGATGACGGCGCGGCTGGCCGAGAGCATCGCGCGGCTGGAGACGGCCTATGCCGACGCGCAGCAGGCCCGGCAGGCGGCCGAGTCGGCCAACAGCGCCAAGAGTCGGTTTCTGGCCAACATCAGCCACGAACTGCGCACACCGCTGAACGCCGTGCTCGGCTACGCGCAGCTGCTGCGCGGTGGCACGGGCCTGGGCGCGCGCGAAGCCGCGGGCCTGGACACCATCCACCGCAGCGGCGAACACCTGTTGCTGCTGATCGACGACATGCTCGACTTCGCACGCATCGAGGCCGGCAAGATCGAGCTGTTCACCGACGCGGTGGACCTGGGCGAGCTGCAACGCACGGTCTGCGACATCGTGCGCCTCGAAGCCCAGCGCAAGGCGCTCGAGTTCGAATCCATCGGACCGGGCCCGCTGCCGCTGGTGCATGCCGACGAGAAGCGCCTGCGCCAGGTGCTGCTGAACCTGCTGAACAACGCGGTGAAGTTCACGCAGGCCGGTCGCGTCACGCTGCGCATCCTGCTGCTGGAGATGGACGATCGCCGGGCCCGCCTGCGCTTCGAGGTCGAGGACACCGGCATCGGCATCGTCCCCGAGCAGCTCGAGCGCATCTTTCGCCCGTTCGAGCAGGCCGCCGACGTGCAACGCCGTTTCGGCGGCACGGGGCTTGGCCTGGCCATCAGCCGGCAACTGGTGATGCTGATGGGCAGCGACATCCGCGTCGAGAGCCGGGTGGGTGCCGGCAGCACCTTCCGCTTCGATCTCGACCTGCCCTTGGCCGCCCGTGCCCCCGAGCCGCAGGCGCCGGAGATCCAGGCTATCGGCGGCTACGAAGGACCGCGCCGTCGGGTGTTGGTGGTCGACGACATCGACGCGAACCGGTCGCCGGTGGTCCATTTCCTCGGGGCCCTGGGCTTTGAAACCCTGGAAGCCGAGAACGGCGACGCGGCCATCCGGTGCGCCGAAGCCTGGGCGCCGGACATCGTGCTGATGGACAGCCAGATGCCGGTGATGGACGGGCTGGAGGCGACCCGCCGCCTGCGTCGGATCGAACGCTTCCGGACACTGCCGATCGTCGCGGTCTCGGCCAACGCGTCGGCCACCGACGAGCAGGCCTGCCGGGCTGCCGGCGCCGACCTGTTCCTGCGCAAGCCGCTCGATCTGGCGCGCCTGCTGCGCGAGATCGGGCGCCTGCTGGGCTTGTCCTGGCGCTGGCGCGCGGCGGAGGCCGAGTCCGGCAACGCCGCGCTGATCGAGCCGCCACCGCCGCAGGAACTGGCCGGCCTGCTGCAGGTGGCGCGCCTGGGCAACATGCGGGCGATCCGCAGCCGGGCCGAGCAATTGGCCGCTCATGATGGGCGCTATCGGCCGCTGTGCGACCGGCTGTGCCGCCTGGCCGACGAGTTCGAGTCGTTGGCGATCGTCGACCTGCTGGCCTCGCTGCAAGCGCAAGCTGCGCAGCGGGAGGCATCGCCCGCGGCGGCGGTATGAAGCAGCCGCAGACCATCCTGGTCGTCGACGACCTGGCGGCCAACCTGCAGATCGTGACGGCCGAGCTCGAGGCGCGAGGCTATGCGGCGCTGGTGGCGCGCAGTGGGCCGGAGGCGATCGAGCGAGCGGCCCTGGCGCGGCCCGACCTGATCCTGCTCGACGTCGCGATGCCCGAGGTGGATGGCTTCGAGACCTGCCAGCGCCTGAAGCAGGACCCAGCGACCGCCGAAATCCCGGTCATCTTCATGACCGCGATGGCCGGCACCGACGAGAAGATCCGGGGCTTTCGCGTCGGCGCGGTCGATTACGTGACCAAGCCGCTCAATGCCGAGGAGGTGTTCGCGCGCATCGGCACGCACCTCTCGCTGGATGCCTTGCGTCGCGAACTCGCCGCGCAGAAGGCCGCGCTGCAGCGCTCGAATGCCGAGCTGGAGCAGTTGGCCTACGTGGCTTCGCACGATCTGCAGGAGCCGCTGCGCATGATTGCCAGCTACCTGAGCCTGGTCGAGCGGCGCTACGGCGAGCGGCTGGATGCCGATGGCAAGGAGTTCATCGGCTACGCGGTCGATGGCGCGAAGCGCCTGCAGGCGATGATCAACGACCTGCTGGCCTACTCGCGGGTCAACACCAAGGCCCACACATTCGTTGCCGTCGATTGCGCGTCCATCGCAGCCACCGCCGTGCATCAGCTGCGCGTGGCCATCGAAGAGCACGGTGCGGTCGTCACGCTGGGCGACTTGCCCACCGTTCAGGGCGATCCGACGCAGCTGCTGCAGCTGTTCCAGAACCTGATCGGCAACGCGATCAAGTTCCATGGGCAGGACCCGCCGCGCGTACAGGTGGGGGCCGAGTCGGATGAATCAGGCTGGTGCTTCGCCGTGCGCGACAACGGCATCGGCATTGCGCCGGAGCAGTTCCAGCGCCTGTTCGTGCTGTTCCAGCGCCTGCATGGCCGCCAGGCCTATCCGGGCACCGGCATCGGCCTGGCACTGTGCAAGCGCATCGTCGAACTGCATGGCGGAAGGATCTGGATCGAGTCCGCGCCGGGCGAGGGCGCCACCTTCAAGTTCACCTTGCCGCGCGCGCCTGCGGCTTAGCGCGCCTGCGGCTCAACGCACCCGCATGCCCGGCTGCGCGCCGCTGTGCGGCTCCAGCACCCACAGGCCGGGCGCGGCCTTCTCGTCGGCATGGCTGGCGGCCAGCACCATGCCTTCGCTGACGCCGAACTTCATCTTGCGCGGCGCGAGGTTGGCCACCATCACGGTGAACTTGCCCACCAGGTCCTCGGGCTTGTAGGCGCTGCGGATGCCGCTGAACACATTGCGCAGGATCGGACGCCCCTGCGGGTCGGGTCCTTCGCCCACATCCAGCGTCAGCCGCAGCAGCTTGTCGCTGCCCTCGACCAGTTCAGCGTTGACGATCTTCGCGATGCGCAGGTCGACCTTCGTGAAGTCGTCGATGCCGATCTCGGCCGCGATGTCCTCGCCGCCGGGCGAGACCTTGGGCGCGGCGGGCGGCTCGAACAGCGCATCGACCTGCTTGGGGTCGACGCGCTGCATCAGGTGCTTGTACTCGCCGATGACATGGTGGCCGAGCGAACGCGCGGCGTCGGCGAAGTCCATCGGCGCCACCTTCAGGAAGGCCTCGACCTGGGCCGCCAGCGCCGGCAGGATCGGCTTCAGATAGATCGTCAGCACGCGGAAGGCCTCGATGCACACCGAGCACACGTCGTGCAGCGCGGCATCCTGACCCTGCTGCTTGGCCAGCTCCCAGGGCTTGTGCTGGTCGACGAAGCCGTTGACCCGGTCGGCCAGCATCATGATCTCGCGCACCGCCTTGCCGAACTCGCGCTCCTCGTAGAGCTCTTCCACCGTCGCACGGTGGGCGCGCAGCCCGTCGAGCAGCGCACGGCCCTCGACGCCCAGGTCGGCCGAGAGCTTGCCGCCGAAGCGCTTGGTGAGGAAGCCCGCTGCGCGGCTGGCGATGTTGATGTACTTGCCGATCAGGTCGGCGTTGACGCGGGCGATGAAGTCTTCCGGGTTGAAGTCGATGTCCTCGACCCGCGCATTGAGCTTGGCCGCGATGTAGTAGCGCAGCCACTCGGCGTTCAGTCCCAGCTCCAGGTAGCGAAGGGGGCTGATGCCGGTACCCCGGCTCTTGCTCATCTTCTCGCCGCTGACGGTGATGAAGCCGTGCACGAACACGTTGCTCGGCACCTTGCGGCCGCTGAAGTGCAGCATCGCCGGCCAGAACAGCGTGTGGAAGTAGACGATGTCCTTGCCGATGAAGTGCACCTGTTCGACGGCGGCGTCGGCGATGAACTCGTCGAACGATTGCGTCGTGCGCGACGGCGCGTGCCAGTGATTTTCTGCCTGGCCTTTGTCGAAATGGTTCTTTAGCGATGCCAGATAGCCGACCGGCGCGTCGAGCCACACGTAAAAGTATTTGCCCGGCGCGTCGGGGACGTCGATGCCGAAATAGGGCGCATCGCGGCTGATGTCCCAGTCGGCCATGCCCGCTTCGAACCATTCGCTGGCCTTCTTCGCCATCTCGGGTTGCAATTTGCCG
>CAZXLI010000150.1:0-15492 GCA_964641795.1 uncultured Bordetella sp.
ACGCCCGTTTCATGCGTCGCGGGACGCGCGAAGCGCGGTGGAGCAACTGACATGATCGACCTCACGCACCTCGGCGCCGCCGCGGGGAGCGTTGGCGGCGCCAACCGGAGCGCACAAACGTCAGCATGAAACTTACCTACCTCGTCGACTGTGCCGGTCGTGTCGCGCGTGACCCCAGGGGCGCCGAGAGGGTGACCGCCGCGGGCGTCTGCCTGCCGAGTGGCGGGCTCAGTCAGATTCGGCGCAGGCTGCCACGTCACATGCCGAAATGGCGCGATGCATCAGACGACGACGTGCTCGCGGTGGTCGAGCTGCTTCGACGAGAAGCCCTCGGTGCGGTGGGCCGCGTCGTCAGGAAGACGGAGCCAGCCTGGGGAACCTTCTGGAACGATGCCGAGAGGGTTCATGCAAAGGCTCTTGCCCTGTCGGGCCAGAAGATCCCGTTCATCAAGGCGGCAACCCAGATCCGGTACATGCTCTTCGCGGAGATCACTGCGACCCTTGCGGGATGCACGCTCAGCGTCAACCGATTTCCGACCGATCGCTCAGGCTGGCTCCAGGTCGACGAGGACCACATCTACGACGCGGAGATCGATGGGGAGGACAACGTGGCCACATTCCGCGCGATCTGGGAAGTGCGAAACTCCAACCAACCGCGCGCCGGGAGCATGCGGCTGCGAATGGAGGCGCGCACGATCAGCTTCGCGACCGAGCAGGACGAGCGACTGTTGATGCTGCCCGACTACGTGGCGGGAATCGTGCACTGGGCCCACAGCCAAGCTGACACCCTGTCAGCGAGCCGCATCTCCAGGGAGGTCGCGAGGACGGCCTACGCCTCACTCAGGGCATGGCCCGGGTTCCGCGACTTCCAAGGGGACTTTGATCTGGACTACTTCGACATCTTCCCGATGTTCAGGGAGTTGGTCGACCCGGTGCACCCGTCGGGTGGAAACCCGGACGCAGTGGGTGGCCGGTGAAGCCCGGCCAACCTGTCGGCCGCCGTGTGCTGACTGCAGAACGCTCTGTCATAAGCGCGCCGCGCTAAACGCCGACAAGGCCGCGTCCGGCTCACCGCCTGTCAGGCATTGAAACACCTTTAGTGGACCATGTCATCACGCACGCGGCGTGGGCCTGGACGAGGGAGACCGCCAGGTGGCCGCGTTTACGGCTAGCAGCGATGACCACCTGGTGCTGGTGTCCAGCTTTTGCTACCTGATGGATTCCAAAAGATTGGCCGCTCCGATCTCTGCCAGCGACCGGTTGGACTGCCCGCAAGCAGCCGGCCGCGAACGACTCTTGATGGCCGATCCCGGTCCTTCGCGCGATAGCCGTTGAACGAGCGATCCGCCTACATCGGCCGGAACAGGTGCCCGAAGGCGCGGCTGACCTTCAGCGGCCGCTGCAGGCCGCGCACGCTGAGGCTGTAGTGCCCGTTCTCGTCTCGCGTCGCGCTGACGATGGCGCCGGCATTGACCATCACGCTGCGATGCACCTGGATGAAGTCGGTCGAGTCGATGCGCGCCATCAGCTCGCGCAGGCTCATGCGCACCAGGGCCTCGCCGGTGGCCGTCACGACATTCACGTATTTCTCGGTGGCCTCGAAGCAGAGCACGTCGCCGACCGGAATCATCCTCACGGTGTTGCCCACGCCGGCGCGGATGACCTTGATGCGCTCGGCCGGTTCGCCCTCGGGCCTGGCGATCGATTGCATGCGTTGCATCAGCGCGGCCATGTCGCCCGCCTGGGGTGCTGCAGTTCGCTCGGACAGACGCTGCTGCAGCCGCTGGACGCTCTGCTGCAGGCGCTCGGCCGTGGCGGGCTTGAGCAGGTAGTCGACCGCCGCACGCTCGAAGGCCGGGATCGCGAAGTTGTCGTAGGCCGTGATGAACACGAACAAGGGCTCGGCGCGGTCGTCGGGCCAGTCGTCGGCCACCATCTCGGCCACCTCGATGCCGGTGCGGCCGGGCATCCGGATGTCGAGGAACATCACATCGGGCAGCGACGCCAGGGCCAGCTCGGTCGCCCGCAAGCCATCGTCGGCCACGCCGGCGATCTGCAGCTCGGGCCACAGTTGGGCGAGCAGTCGGATCAGCGTCCGCGCGAGGACGGGTTCATCCTCGGCAATGACGGCAGTGGGGGGCCGGCTCGGGATCATGCAGGTCTCCTCGATCAGGTCGGGATGAACACCACGGCACAGACGCCGCTCGGGCTGCGGCGCTCGAGGCTGAGGCGGGCCGCGGGGCCGTAGATCACCTGCAGGCGGTCGCGCACATGCTGCAGGCCGTAGCGGGTGGCGGGCGCGCCCGGCGCCAATCCGTCGTCCTCGCCGGCCGGCAGCCCGAGTCCGCTGTCGCTCACCCGGATCTCGATGCCAGCGGGCATCGCGCGGGCCACCACCTCGACGCTGCCGGCACCGACCTTCGGCTCCAGGCCGTGCTTGATGGCGTTCTCGACCAGCGGCTGCAGCAGCATCGGTGGCACCTGGGTGCGCTCCAACGCGGCGGGCAGCTCGAGCCGGTAGCTCAGGCGCGGTCCCATGCGCAGCGCCATGATGTCCAGGTAGGCCCGCAGTTGCGCGAACTCCCGGCTCAGCGGCACCGATTCGGTCTGCGAGGCGGCCAGCGCGCTGCGCAGGTAGACGATGAGCTGATCGATCATCGATTCAGCCCGGTCGATGTCTTCGCGCACCAGTGAACGCACATTGGCCAGCGAGTTGAAGAGCATGTGCGGATCGAGCTGGGCCCGCAGCAGCCGCAGCTGGGCCTCGACCGCGAGGCGCTGCGCCTCGGAGCGGGCTGTCGCTTCCCTGGCCAGGGTCTCGCGCGTGGCGAAGTGGTTCAGCGCGATGCCGCCGGCCAGCACGGTGAAGAGGATCGGGATCAGGCTGATCTGCTGGTGCCCCACCAGGCGCGTCGGTTCGCCCAGCACCACGAAGGCGATCTGGTGCCCGACGAAGTAGCCCGCGGGAATCGCGATCAGGCCGATCACCAGCCAGCGCAGCGCGGGCTTCAAGCGGCCCAGGCGGCGCACGCGCAGCAGCGCGAGGACACAGGCCATCATGGTCAGGCCGACGCTTTCATGGAACACCAGCAGCCGGGGATAGGTCTCGATGCCGGGCACCAGTAAGTACAGCAGCGTCGACGCGATGGCCCAGAACGCGGCGGCGGCGCCGATGAGCGACAGCGTGCCTTGCAGCCGGGTGCGCCACGGGCGCGCGATGGAGGAAGGTGTTGGCGGTGGCATGGCCGGGAACGGTGCTGCGCTGGGAGCGCGGCTCATGCGACTCTAGGGCCAGGGGGGCCACCGCCAAGCGACGCATCAGGACCGGCCGCAGGCGCAGGCCGGGCCGCAGGCGCACTGCGGGCCGCAGGCGCAGGTCGCCTGGGTGGCAGGCGGGGTGCTGCTCTGCTGGCAGCCGCAGGTGCAGGCGGCGCCCGGGCAGGTGGTGCAGGTACAGGCGGTGGATTGCTGGGTGTCGTTCACGGTGGATCTCCTGGTGGGCTCGACGACGGGATGTCATCGATGGCAGGACTGTCGGCGCGGCGGCCCGCGGCCGACAGGCGTTTGCGACAAGCGGTCGGCGCGCGTGCGGGACCGGTCGTGCGGGTCGACCGAGAGGTCCCAGCGTTCCCGCGCCAGGGCCGACCCGCTCGCCTCCAAGGGGCAGATGCCGGCGCCAACCGTTCGGTCGCGCCCCAGGACCCTTGGCGGCCGACATCGGACGGCTGGTCGCCAGCGGCTTCCGATCGCCCCCTGCGTTGCACGATCCTGCCGGCCAGCGCAGGCACGGTGCCTTCGCGACACCCGGAGATCCAGCCATGGAATACATCGTCGGCGTCACCCTCGCGCTGCTCTTCTGCACCGCGGCCTCAGCACTGGGCATGGCACGCGAACGCGTGTTCTACCCGGCCGTGGTCATCGCAGTGGCTTCCTACTACCTGGCGTTTGCCGTCGTCGACGGTCGCCAAGCCATCCTGCTGTCCGAACTGGCGATCGCCGCCCTCTTCATCGTCGCGGCCGTGGTGGGCTTCAGGCACAACCCGTGGATCGCCGTCGTCGCGCTCGGCGCCCACGGCGTGATGGACGCCTTTCACCACGGCCTCGTGCACAACACCGGGGTGCCGACGGTGTGGCCCGGCTTCTGCATGAGCTTCGACGTGACGGCCGCGGTGCTCGTCGCCGCGCTCCGGCTCGCCGAAGGCCGGGTCGGGCGCTGGCGGCCACGCGAGAATGGCCTCACGCCCTGAGGACCCGACCGATGCGCCTGCCCCGCCGCTTCGACAACGCGCTGATGCAGGCGCCCGACGCCGCAGGACCCGTGGATGCCGCACTGCTCGCTTCGCTGCGGGCCTGGTGCGAGGACGGTGCCCAGCCCGCGCTGACGCAGCGGCTGCGAGTGGCCAGCATTGCACCGCACGGCGGCCTGGACGCCGCGGCCTGCGTGCTCGACGGCAGCCACGCGCTGGCCCGCCTGGGCCGTTGGCGCGGCCTGTTGTGGCGCCTGCAGATCCTGGCGCGCGAACTGATCGGCCGTCGTGGCCTGCGGGCCGGCGCCCCCTGGGACTGCGGTTGGTGGCGAGGCGGTCCGCTGGACCCGGCCCGGGCCTTCCGACCACGCCGCGCCACGCTGCTGTTGCTGCGCGAGGCGGACCCGGCGCACGTCTCGGCGCTGCTGGCCACGCTGCGCGCCAGCAGCCCGCACTACGACCAGCCCGTGCGCGTGCTGGTGGTCTCGGCCGCGCCGGTGGCCGGGATGCCCCGGCTCTAGCGTCTGACCATCTCGATCAGCCGGCCGAGCACCTGCCCCGAGTGGAGGCCATCGTGCTCGAACTCGTTGGTGATCCACGGGCGCAGGCCGCGGATCTGGCGCGCCGTCTGCTCGGAGAACGCCCGCGGGACGTACATGTCGTCGACGTAGATGGCAGCGGCGCAGGGCACCTCGTTGACGGCCAGCACCGCGGGGTCGTAGAGCGGGCCCCAGGGCCGCTGCGCCAGCAGCCCGGCCGCCTCGCGGAACGGCGCCAGGCCGGCGAACTCGTCGAACATCCACGGGAAGACATGCTCGCCGGTGAGCAGCGTGGGGTCCTCGGCCCACTCGGCCGGCATCATGCGCTGGGCCGACCAGGCGCTGGCCTGGCCGTTGGCATAGCAGGCCTCGTGAATCACCGCGTACAGCGGGTTGCGCACGAACGGCGAGGCACGCTCCACGTCGTGCAGGAAGGCCGGGCTGTCGGGCGGCAGTTCCAGCAGGTGGTGCAACTTCTCGGAGCCGGTGCCCATGCCCAGCAGCAGGCCGAGCTGGCGCAGGCGCTGCGGCGTCAGCCGGTCGCCACCGGGCAGCCGCACCTCTGCGCCCGCCAGCCGGGCCATCAGGCCGCGCAGTCGCTCGCGGTCCTGCGGATAACGTTCATAGTGCCTGGATGTCTTCTCCCGCGTGCTGCGGTAGGTCTCGCGGTAGACCTCGTCGATGCCGCGATCGAGCGGTGGCAGCCCGCCGGTGATGAAGACCTCGGACAGCGAGCCCGGAAAGCGAGACAGGTAGCTCACCGCGCAGAAGCCGCCGAAGCTCTGGCCCAGCACCGACCAGCGCTGGATGCCCAGCGCCTGCCGGAAGCATTCGGCGTCGCGCACGATGGCATCGGCGCGGTGCAGGGCCAGGCGCTCGGCCAAGGCCTGCGCCGGCGCCGCGGTGGCGTCGGCCGGGCCGATCGGCGTCGAGCGCCCCATGCCGCGCTGGTCGAGCAGCAGCACGCGGTAGTCGGCCAGCGCCCGGGGCAGCCAGGCCGGCGCATCGGGCGACACCGGCCGCGGGCCTTCGAAACCGGGCCCGCCCTGCAGGAACACCAGCCAGGGCTGCGCGGCATCGGCCTTGTCGGCCAGCACGACGGCGCGTGCGAAGACCTCGATGCGCTCGCCATCGGGGTGGTCATGGTCCAGCGGCACCTGCAGCGTGTGTTCGGTCACCCGCAGGCCGGGTTGGCGGTAGCTGACGGATTGCATCGTGGTCATCGGCTCATCGGATCATCGGCAGGCCCGATGCTATCGGCCCGGCGATGCGCCCGCCGGCGGAGCGTCATGCGTCCTGCTCACGGTGCTCAGCGTCAACATCGTCGGCGATGCGCTGGGTGACGCGCTCGACCCGCGGCGCGCGCAGCGGGCCTGAGCCGGCCGCTATCGCGTGTCGCCCGGCTCCCAGTCGGCCAGCACGTCGGCCGCGCGCGGCTTGTCCAGCCCGCGCTGCGGGCTGCGCACCGGCGTGCCGATGGCGACCCAGCCGACCAGCGTTTCGCCCGCGCGGCAGAAGGCCTGCTGCACGGCCGGATGCCGCACCTTGTTGCCCGACAGCATCTTGCCGGCATAACCCATGGCATGAGCGGCATTGAGCAGGTTGGCGAGCGCGCCGCCCAGGCAGGCCCATTGCTCGTGCACCGGCACCTGCGGGTGGCCGGTGTCGAGCCGGGCGATGACCGCGATCGTCACCGGCGCCCGCTGCGCACGCTCGGCATCCAGCGCGGCGCCGGCTTCGTCCTTGCCGGCCTCGCGCGCGGCCTGTGCGAACAGCGCCGCCAGCCGTTCGCGTGCCGCGCCCTGCACGACGGCAAAGCGGAACGGCACCAGCCCGGCATGGTCGGGCGCGCGCAGCGCCGCATCGGCCATCAGCCGCAGCTGCGCCGCATCCGGCCCCGGCTCGGCCAGGTGCTTGATGCCCACCGATTGGCGCGACAGCAGCAGCGCCAGCAGGGCTTCTCCGCCGGAAGGATGGCCGCTCATTTTGTCTGCAATGCCTTCAGTTCATCGGGCGTGTTGGCATTGAAGAAGGCCTCGGCCTCGTCGAACACCACTTCCACGCAGCGCTGCTGGCCGCACCAGCGGTCGATCTTGCGCTGGCCGCCTTGGATGAAGGCGACCAGGCTCTCGATCAGTTCCGCCTTCATCAGGCAGAACACCGGGTGGCGCTGCAGTTCGCCGGCCTCGCGCGTGGCGGCGATGGCCACCTCGGCGTCGGCCTCTTGGAGCGCCCGGCCCAGACGCTCGACCAGGTCCAGCGGGAACAGCGGCGTGTCACAGGGCACGGTGACGAGGTAGGGCGTCTCGCAATGCTCCAGCCCGGCCAGGAAGCCGGCCAGCGGGCCGGGGTAGTCGGCAATCGCGTCGGGCCACACCGGCACGCCCATCGATTCGTAGGCGCCGAGGTTGCGGTTGGCATTGATCATCGTGCGGCCTACCTGCGGCTGCAGCCGCAGCAGCGCATGCAGCGCCAGCGGCATGCCCTGGTGGTTCTGCAGGCCCTTGTCGACGCCGCCCATGCGGCTGCCGCGGCCGCCGGCCAGCACCAGGCCGGTGATCTGCTGGGGATCGATGGTCATGGCGTCACTCGATCATGTCGAAAGCCTGCGTCTCCACCTGCACGAAGGCGCGGGTGAAGCCGGCCACGGCGCGCCAGACCTCGGCGCGCGGCTGGGCCTCGACGGCGTCGCACAGGCGCTCGACCCAGGGCTGCAGGTGGGTGCGGAAGAAGCGCTGCTGCTGCGCCAGGTTGCACAGCGCGGCATCGTCGCCGGCGATCAGGTAGCGCATCACCTCGCAGCCGTAGGCGATGTGGTCTTCGGTCTCGGTGCTGGCGGCGTCGCGCGTCAGGCCCAGCGCCGCCAGGTCTTCGCGCAGGCGGGCCAGCGGCCGCTCGTTCAGGAAGCCCGACAGGTAGTACGAGCCGTAGAGAAACACCTCGGGCTTGCCCACGCCCTGGAACAGCGCGTCGTACTCGGCGGCGGCGCGCGCCACGTCGGTGGCGCGCAGCGCGGCGACCAGCGCACCCCAGGGCGCCTCGAGGTGCGCGCCGGCCTCCGGCGCCTCGGTGACGGCCACCTTGAACTGCTGCAGCAGGGCGTCGTCCGGCGGCGCGACCCACAACCGGGCCAGCAGGCCGTAGAGCTCGGCGCGGGCCAGCTCCTCGCTGTCGTCCGGCGCGGCGAAATGCAGGGCTTGGGGCTGGCTCATAGGTCGGTGATGCGCACTTCGCTCGGGTTGCTGTGCAGGTCGATCACGCGGCAGTCGCCGCACATCTTCAGGCGTTCGGCCGCCGCGCCCTGGAACGCCGCATGGCCGCTCAGTTTGGCGACCATGTTCTCAATGGCGCGCAGCGTGCCGAAGGGCTTGCCGCAGCGCACGCAGGCAAAGGGCTCGGCCTCGTGCAGCACCCGCGCGGCCTTGCGCGCCTTGCCCTCGTCGGCCAGCCACAGCCGCGGCTGCAGCGTGATGGCGTGCTCGGGGCAGGTGCTGGCGCACAGCCCGCACTGCACGCAGTTCTTCTCGATGAACTTCAGCTGCGGCCGCTCGGGGTTGTCGGCCAGCGCCGATTCCGGGCACGCGCCGACGCAGGCCAGGCACAGCGTGCAGGCCTGCGTGTCGATGGCCAAGGTGCCGAACAGCGCGCCCGCGGCCGGCAGCGCGATCGCTTCCGGCCGCTGCGGCGCCTGCGCCAGCAGGTGTTCGAGCGCGATGTCCAGCGTGCCGCGCTTGTCGGCCAGCGCGTTGAAGCTGGCCGGCACGCGCACGGTCTGCGCCGGCGGCGCCTGCAGCGCGGCGTCCAGCGCCGCCAGGTCGCGCGCGTCGCGCACTTCCAGCAGCCGGAAGTGCTGGCCGGCATAGCCCAGGCCGCTGACGATGGCCTGCGCCTGCGCCACCTGCTCGGCCAGTGCCTGGCGGTATTCGGGTGCCTCCTCGTCGGTGAGCAGCAGCCACACCTGCGAGGCGCCCTGCGCCAGCGCGGCCAGCCACAGGTCGAGGCCGGTGCTCGCGGTGTGCCATTGCGCCAGCGGCAGCACGCGCGCCGGCACGCCATGCAGCGTGGCGTCCACGCGCGCGGCACGGCCCAGCTCGTGCAGCCAGCGGGTGCCGGCGCCCTGGCTGTGCAGCAGCAGCGCGGCGTCCTTGCCGCCGGCACGCGCGTAGGCGGTGAGCGCGCTGCGCCAGCGCTGGCCCTGGTCCGGCGTGCCGGGGTAGGCGTAGCTCAGCGCGCCGCTCGGGCAGACGGTGCCGCAGGCGCCGCAACCCACGCACAGGTGGGGCTCGACGAAGATGCCGGCCGAGGCGCCCTTGGCCTTGCCCTTGAGCGAAGCCTCGCTGCGGATCGCCCGCGCCGAGCACACGTCGATGCAGGCCGTGCAGCCGATCTGCTGGTTGCGGCTGTGCGCGCACAGCTGCGGCTTATAGTGGAAGAACTTCGGCTTCTCGAACTCGCCGTTCAGCTCGCGCAGCTGCAGCACCGCCTCGATCAGCTGCCGCTCATCCTGCCCGCTATGGAAATAGCCCTGCGGCGGCTGGTGCATCGTGAAGGCGGGCTGCGCCAGCAGGTCGAGCACCAGGTCGAAACGGTCGCTGGAGGTCTGCGGCCCGCGCGAGAAGTCGATCGCGCCGGCTGTGTCGCAGGCCTTCACGCAATCGCGGTGTTCGCAGCAGCGCTCGAGGTCGACCTGGTACGAGAAGTCGATCGCGCCCTCGGGGCAGGCCGCGATGCAGGCGTTGCAGCGCGTGCACAGCTCCAGGTCGATCGGGTTGCTGCTCTCCCACTCGGCCTCGAAGGCGCCGAGCCAGCCGCTCAGGCGCTGCAGGCGACCGGCATGCACCAGGTGCTCGCGGTCGGGCGGCAGCGCATCGCCGGCGGGCTCGACCAGTTGCACCACGTCCAGCCGCTCGGCCAGCATCGCGGCGGCGCGGGCGCCGGCCGCGGCCGGGCCGATCACCAGCACGCGGCCCTCGGAGCGGTAGCCCACGGTGGCCACCGGCTCGGGGTCGGGCCGCTGCGCGGCAGCGATCAGCGCGGCCATCTTGGGCATGGCCTGGCTTGCGTCGCGCGACCAGCCGCCGGTCTCGCGCAGGTTGACGAAGCGGATCGGCTGCTCGGCCGGCGTGCGCGCGCCCTCGGTCTGCTCGGCCAGTTCGGTGAACAGCCGCGCTTCCTGCGTGCAGGTCACCAGCAGTTCGTCGCCGGACTTCAGCGCGCGCTGGAACGAGGCCGCCTCGCGCCGGCACAGCAGCGTGTGCGTGCTCTGCAGTCCGTCAGCGCTGGCGCCCGGTGTCTGGCTCAGCGCCCGGCTCAGGCCCGCGCTGTCCAGCGGCATCGTGCGATTGCAGTCGCAAATCAGCGTCTTCATCGGTGGCAGGCGCCTCGGGGGTCGCTTCCGGGTTCGGGGTGTCGGGGTCGGTGGTGGCTTCCGGGGCCGGTGTCTCGGTGATCAGGCCCAGGTACTGGCGCTGCGCCATGCTGGCCAGCGCGGCGATCGGCAGCGGATCGGGCTTGCCGTAGTCGTCGATGTAGGTGTCCAGCCCGTCCATCACGTTGAACTGCGGGTCGGCGAAGAGCTTCTTCAGGGCTGCGTTCTTGACCGTGCCGTCGACACCCGGCGCGACGAAGCGGCTGACGTCATCGCCGGGGCGCAGCGCGTCGACATCGGCCAGCGTGGGCAGCGGCGCCGGTTCGGTCGCGCCGGCCGCAGGCGGTGGCAATGGCACGGGCATCGGCGCCGGCGCGATCGCTGCGGGCGGCGGCACCGGCGGCTCGGCGGGCAACTCCGCGCCTTCGCGCGCCAGCGACTTGCGTTGCGACCAGCGCGAGAAGAAACCGTCGCTCATCGCCGCTGCTCCGGCGCCTGGAACGAGGCCGGGCGCTTGCGCTGCTTGGGCTCGGGCCGGTAGTGCGCGTCGGTGTAGGCCTGCAGCCAGTCGCGCACCTCGGCGGGCAGCGGCAGGTTGTCCACCCGCTCCTGCGCGTCGAGCAGGCGGCCGGCCTCGTTGTACGACAGCGTGACCAGCTCGGGCCAGGCGCGCGAGGGGTCTTCGTCGTCGATGCGCCACATCACGAACCACACCGGTGAACCTGAACTGAGGTTGAGGTAGTAGCCCTCGCCCTCGTCGGCATGCAGCGTGAGCTCGAGGCCCGGGAACAGCGTCTGCGTGAAGCGCTCGTCCTCGCGCAGCACGCGCGGCGCGGTGCCGAACTCGCCGCTGTCGGCCAGCACCTCGGTGATCGCGAAGCGCCAGTCCTCCCAGGGGTTGGGCTGGCGCTGGCGTTCGATGACGATCGCCACGCGCAGGCGGGGTGGGTGGGCGGACAACATGGCGGTTCAGTCTAGTCCCCGGGACCGCGACAGCTTGTCGTTCAGGGTTTGTCCGGAGCCAGTTCGCAGCGCAGCACCACGGTGAACACCGCACCGGCGGTGCCGTCGCGCCGGTTGGCCGCGCGGATGTCGCCGCCATAGCGCTCGACCAGGCTGCGGCTGATCCACAGGCCCAGCCCGGTGCCGTCGGGCTTGCGGGTGACGAAGGGCCGGAACAGCTCGGCCACCAGGTCTTCGGGCAGGCCGGCGCCGGTATCGACCACTTCGATCTCGACGCGCGCCTCGGCGCCGCTGCCGGCGTCGCGCGTGGCCAGGCGCAGGCGGCCGCCGGCGGGCATGGCATGGATCGCGTTGACCAGCAGGTTCACCAGCACCTGCTGCAATTCCTGCCGGTTGATGGCGACGCTGCGCGTGGCCGCGTAGTCGCGCTCGAGCGCGATGCTCGAACGCGCCAGCAGGTGGCCGGTGAGCACCAGGCAATCGTCCAGCGTGCGCGCCGGATCGACGTTGTCGACATAACCCGCATATTCGGTGGGGCGGGCGAACTGCAGCAGCTGCGTGACGATGAGCCGCATGCGCTCGATCTGCGCGTCGATCAGGTTCAGCTCGGCCTGCACGCGCTGCGCATCGCCGCCCAGCAGCTCGCGCGCGAGGTCGAGGTTGCCCTGGATCACCGCGATCGGGTTGTTCACCTCGTGCGCGATGCTGGCGGTCAGCTGCCCGACAGCGGCCATCTTCTCGCTGCGCAGCAGCTGCTGCTGCGCGGCTTCGAGCGCGCGGGTGCGCTCGGCCACCTTGGCATCGAGCTCGCTGTTCCAGCGCTGCAGCTCGCGGGTGTTGGCGGCGATGGTGTCGAGCAGGTGATCGAGGTGGCCGGCCAGCGCGCCGATCTCGTCGCCGCTGGCCACCGGGCCGACCCGCGCCTCCAGCGCGCCGGCCTCGACGCGGCGCATCGTCAGCGCCATCTGCTCCAGCGGATGGAAGATGCTGCGCGCCCAGCGCAGCGCGGCCCAGGCGCTGAGGATCATCACGCCGAAGAACACCAGGCCGATGCCGGCCAGCACGCCGTACTTGAGCCAGGCGAAGGGCCGCTCGAGGTAGCCGACGTAGAGCATGCCGATCGGCCGGCCCTCGGCATCGTGCAGCGGCTCGTAGGCCGAGACGTACCAGTCGTCGACGACGAAGGCCCGGTCCAGCCATGTCTCGCCGCGGCCGAGCACCGCCTCCCGCACGGCCTGCGAGACGCGGGTGCCGATCGCGCGTTCTTCACCCCGGATGCCGAACAGGCGCACGTTGGTCGAGATGCGCACGTCGTCGAGGAACAGGGTCGCCGTGCCGCGGCTGCCGAAGGGCAGGCTGCCTTCGGGGTAGACGATGTGGTTGATGTGGTCGATGAACGGCAGGTTGCGGTTCAGCAGCAGGCCGGCCTGCAGCCGCGCGACCGGGCGGCCGGCATCGTCCACCACCGCGGCGCTGGACCGCAGCACCATCGCGCGGTCTTCGTGCAGGCGCGTGGTCGGCTGCGCGTTGCGCGTGGGCACCAGCGGCACGCTGACGCGCTCGCGCAGCGCGGGTTCCAGCAGCCCCTGCTCGGCCGGTGCCAGCACCGCGACGCCGGCACCCGCACGGCCGCCATCCGCCAGGTTGCGCGGCAGCGGCGAGGCATCGGTGGCGCTGCCGAAATCGGCCAGCAGCAGCGTGCCGTCGGCCGCGCGCAGGTTGATGAAGTCCAGCGACTCGCGCTGCTTGAACTCGCGCAGCAGCGCCTGCAGGCCCGGCGGTGGCGGCTGCCCCGGCTGCCAGCCCGCCAGCACGCGCTGCAGCGCATGCGATTCGGCCACCGCGCGGGTGCTGGCGGCCACCTCGTTGAGCACACGCTCGAAGTAGCCGTGCGCCACCGCGAGGTCGGCGCGCACCTTGGTGACCAGCAGGCGGTCCAACGCGACATTGGCCCACAGCAGCAGGATCAGCCCCAGCAGCGGCAGCACCACCAGCAGCGGCAGCAGCGCCAGCGCCAGCAGCTTGCGGCGGATGGACAAGGCGCCCCAGGACCGGACCAGCCCGATCCGGGTCTCCCGCTCGGGCTGATCCCCCGGGGGGACCGGCCCGACGGGCCGCAGGGGCTGGCTCAATTTGCCGCGGACCATTCCAGCACGCGCCGCTCCAGCGTGCGGCGCGAGATGCCCAGCAACTGCGCCGCGCGGGTCTTGTCGCCGCCCACACTGTCGAGCACCGCGAGGATGTGCTGCTTCTCGAGCGTGTGCAGGTCGGTGGTGACCGGCATCGGTGCCAGGCCGCGCGGGCCGGCCGCCCGGCCGCCCCCCTGGTGCGACAGGCCCTGGTACAGCGCCGAGACGTTCAGCGCCCCGAGGATCAGCGAACGCTCGATCAGGTTGCGCAGCTCGCGCACGTTGCCGGGCCAGTCGTACTGCTGCAGGTAGGCCATCTCCTCGGGCGTGACCTCGATCGCCGGCACGCCCAGCTGCGGCCCCAGCGTGGCGATGAAGTGCGCCACCAGCTCGGGGATGTCTTCCTTGTGCGCGCGCAGCGGCGGCAGGTTGATCTCCACCACCTGCAGGCGGTAGTACAGGTCGTCGCGGAAGCGGCCGGCCGCCACCTCGTCGGCCAACCGACGGTGGGTGGCCGCGACGATGCGCACGTCCACCGGAATCTCCTGCTCGCTGCCCAGCGGGCGGATGCGGCGCTCTTCCAGCACGCGCAGCAGCGTGGCCTGCAGCGGCATCGGCAGCTCGCCGATCTCGTCGAGGAACAGCGTGCCGCCCTGGGCGTAGACGAACAGGCCGTCGCGGCCCTTGCGGCCCGCGCCCGCGCCGGCCGCCGCATGGCCGCCCTGCGCATGGCCGAACAGCTCGGCCTCCATCAGCTCGGGCGACATGCTGGCGCAGCTGACCGGCACGAAGGGCCCGGCCGCCCGCGGGCTGTGGCGGTGCAGCGCCTGCGCCACCAGTTCCTTGCCGGTGCCCGATTCGCCGTTCAGCAGCACGGTGGACGGCGCACCGGCCACGCGCTGGATCGCGGCCTGCAGGCCCTTGATGACGATCGACTGGCCCACCAGCCCGTCATTGCCGGTCTGCTGCTGCGACAGCGTGCGGCGCAGCACCCAGTTCTCGCGCTTGAGCAGCGCGCGCTCCAGGCCGTGCTTGAGGGCGTTGAGGATCTGCGTCAGCCGGAAGGGCTTCAGGATGAAGTCGCTGGCACCGGCGCGCAGCGCCTCGATCGCGGTGTCCAGGTCGGCGAAGGCGGTGATCAGCACCACCTCGCAGCCGATGCCGCGCTCGCGCAGTTCGCGCAGCCAGGCGATGCCGCTCTTGCCGGGCAGCGCGATGTCCAGCACCACCAGGTCGAAGCGGTGGCGGCGCAGCAGCTCGTCGGCTTCCTCGGCGGCGCCGGCACCGAGCACGCGCCCCACCCGCGGACCGATGGTCTTTTCCAGGAAGTTGCGCATGCCGGGCTCGTCGTCCACCACCAGCACGGTGGCCAGCGGCCAGCGCTCGGCGCTGCCGCCGGCGGTGTCGGCGGGCGGATCGGGGGCGTCGGCGCCGGGGTTCGTCATCGCGGCCATCGGTCGGCAGTTTGTCGCGCACTACGCGACAAAGTGTCGCGCCAAAACCCGGGGCGCACCGGATTGAAGCCGGGTAATCGCTGACACCTAATGAGAACAGGGCTATGCACAACCGTGCATGGCCAGGTGTGCCTGGAGAGCGAACATGAGCCAGTCTGGACAACCTGAAATCAAGCGCCGCCGCCTGTTTGCCGGTGTCGGCACGGCCGGTGCATTGGCCGCCGCCGCGGTGGCCGCGCCGCTGGTGCGGCAGGCGGAACCCGAAGTGGCCGAGCCCAAGCCCGCGCCGGAGAAGGGCGGCGGCTACCAGCTCAGCGCCCACGTGCAGCGCTACTACCAGACCGCCAAGGTCTGATTCGCCGGAGACCCGCCATGTTGTTGACCCGCAAGCCTTCCGGCGCCGGTGCGCCGCGCAGCGCGCACTCCCCCCTGGTCGGCAGCCTCGCGCGCGGCCTGACGCGCGCGATCCCGACCGTCGACCGCCGCGCCTTCCTGCGCCGCTCGGGCCTGGGCCTGGGCGCCGGCATCGCCGCCTCGCAGCTGATGCTGGTGAAGAAGGTGCAGGCGGCCGACGCCGCCAAGTCCGGCGAGGCCAGGAAGGTGGAAGTCAAGCGCACGATCTGCGGCCACTGCTCGGTGGGCTGCGCGGTCGACGCGGTGGTCGAGAACGGCGTCTGGGTGCGCCAGGAGCCGGTGTTCGATTCGCCCATCAACCTGGGCGCGCACTGCGCGAAAGGCGCGGCGCTGCGGGAGCATGGCCACGGCGAGTACCGGCTGAAGTATCCGATGAAG
>CAZXLI010000151.1:0-15490 GCA_964641795.1 uncultured Bordetella sp.
TTGCCGTGCCACGCAGCATCAGGAACTACCCGGTTCTGCCGCGCAGACTCCTAGCACCGCGTGCGCCCGGCGCCTCGCCGCTTCGCCCCGCGGTGAAGCCCGCTCGTCCCGTGGCCCGCCGACAGCGCCGCCGATAATCGGCCCCCGATGTCCCTGCCGTCCCCTGCCTCGCCGAACGTACCCACGCTGATCGTGCCATTCGCCGGTGCGTCCCACGAAGCCGCCCGCCAGGCCCTGCACGACCTGCCGCTGCCGCAGCTGCAACGCCTGCTCGCCCGGCTGAGCCCCGGTGCGCGCGACGAGGCCGATGAACTGAGCCTGTCGCCGCCGCACGAGCGCGCGCTGGCCGCCGCGCTGGGCTGGCAGGGCGCCGATGGCGCGCTGCCCTGGGCCGCGCGGCTGGCGGCCGAGCACCGCGCCTCGGGCGACAACACACAGCCCTGGGGCCTGCTGACGCCGGTGCACCTGCACGTGGGCACCGAGCAGGTCTCGATGACCGACCCGGCCGCGCTGCAGCTGGACGAAGCCGCATCGCGCGAGCTGCTGGGGATCGTCGCGCCGCTGTTCGAGACCGAGGGCTTCACGCTGCACTGGGCTGCGCCACTGCAGTGGCTGGCCACGCATGAGCTGTTCGACGGCCTGGCCACCGCCTCGATCGACCGCGTGATCGGCCGCAACATCGACCCCTGGCTGCCCGACCAGCGCGCCGCGCGCCTGGTGCGCCGGCTGCAGAACGAGGTGCAGATGCTGCTGTACACGCATGCCGTGAACGATCGGCGCGAAGCCGCGGGCCTGCCGACGGTCAACTCGTTCTGGCTGAGCGGCTGCGGCCGGCTGCCACCGCACGGTGCCGCGCCCGCTCCCCGCCTCGACGATCGGCTGCGCGCCCCGGCGCTGAACGAGGACTGGGCCGCCTGGCGCGAAGCCTGGGCCGCGCTCGATGCTGGCCCGCTGGCCGACCTGGCCGCGCAGCCCGGCCCGCTGCGCCTGGTGCTGTGCGGCGAGCGCCACGCGCAGACCTTCGAAGACCAGCCGCGCGGGCTGTGGCAGCGCGTATCCGCGCGCTGGCGCGCCCCCTCGGCCCCTGCCCTGCTGGAAGCCTTGTGAACCCCACCCTCCGCTTGCGCGACGTGCCGCCGCGCGTGGCCTTCGCACTGGAACAGGCCGGCGTGCATCCGCTGCTGGCGCGGCTGTTCGCCGCCCGCGGCGTGCGCGACCCCGGCGACCTGGACGACGGCCTGCCCAAGCTGCTGCCACCCGATGCCCTGAAGGGCGCCGCCGAGGCCGGCCGCCTGCTGGCCGACACGCTCGAGCGCGGCCAGCGCATCTGCATCGTCGCCGACTACGACTGCGACGGCGCCACCGCCTGCGCGGTGGGCCTGCGCGGCCTGGCGATGCTGGGCGCCGCGCCCGGCACCTTGAGCCATGTGGTGCCCGACCGCCAGGTGCACGGCTACGGGCTGACGCCGGCCATCGTCGACCTGGCGCTGGCACACCGGCCGCAGCTGCTGGTGACGGTGGACAACGGCATCGCCAGCGAGGCCGGCGTGGCCCATGCGCGCGCCCTGGGCCTGCAGGTGCTGATCACCGACCACCATCTGCCGGCGCTGGATCCTGACACCCAATTGGTGCGGCTGCCGGACGCCGACGTGATCGTCAACCCCAGCCAGCCCGGCTGCAGCTTCGCGAGCAAGTCGCTGGCCGGCGTCGGCGTGATGTTCTACGTGCTGCTCAGCCTGCGCGCCGAGCTGCGCCGGCGCGGCCGCTTCGACGCGGCGAACCAGCCCAAGCTCGATGCGCTGCTCGACCTGGTGGCGCTGGGCACGGTGGCCGACGTGGTGAAGCTCGACGACAACAACCGCCGCCTCGTCGCGCAAGGCCTCAAGCGCATCCGCGCCGGGCGCATGCAGCCGGGCGTGGCCGCGCTGTTCGCGGCCGCCGGCCGTTCGGCGCAGCGCGCCTCGGCCTTCGACTTCGGCTTCGCGCTGGGCCCGCGCATCAATGCAGCCGGCCGCCTGTCGGACATGAGCCTGGGCATCGAGTGCCTGCTGACCGACGACCCCGCGCGCGCCGCGGCACTGGCCAAGCAGCTCGACGAGATCAACCGCGAGCGCCGCGAACTCGAGGCGGACATGCGCGAGCAGGCCGCGCTGCTGGTGGACCAGCTCCTGCCCGACGACGAAAGCGGCGTACCGCCCGCGCTGGCGCTGTACGACGCCGAGTTCCACGAAGGCGTGGTCGGCATCGTCGCCGGCCGCATGAAGGACCGGCTGCACCGGCCCACCTTCGTGTTCGCGCGCGGCAGCGACGGGCTGCTCAAGGGCTCGGGCCGCTCGATCCCCGGCTTCCACCTGCGCGACGCGCTGGACCTGGTCAGCAAGCGCCATCCGGGCGTGCTGCGCAAGTTTGGCGGCCACGCGATGGCCGCCGGCTGCACCATCGGCGAGCCCGACTTCGCCACCTTCGACAACGCCCTGCAGCAGGTGGCGCGCGAGTGGCTGCAGCCCGAGGCGCTGAACCGCTGCGTGGCCACCGATGGCCCGCTGCCCGGCGAGTACTTCAGCGCCGACACCGTGACCCGCATCGACGCGCAGGTCTGGGGCGCCGGCTTCGAGGCGCCGGTGTTCTGCGACGAGGTGGAAGTGCTGCAGCAGCGCCTGGTCGGCGAAAAGCACCTGAAGCTGCGCGTGCGCCATGCCGGCGCCATCCGCGATGCCATCTGGTTCGGCCATGCCGACCCGCTGCCCGCCCGCGTGCGCCTGGCCTACCGGCTGAACCTGGACGAATTCCAGGGCCAGCAGCGCCTGCAGATGGTGGTGGAAACAGCCCTGCCCGCTTGAGGGCCTTGTTGCGAGGAACGATTTCACGATCGGCACCGGCGAATCCACTCGTCACCAACGTGCGGCGCCAGCAACAGAGATTGCGTTCATGACTCCCTAGGTTCAAGGGATAGTCACGGCGCCCGAAGCCTTGCGTGCCGCCATGACCCTGCTCCTGTCGCCCCCGCGTCGTCTTGTCGCAGCCTTGTTGATCGGCCTGGCCGCTGCCGCGCCGGCGCTGGCGCAGACCGGCAGCACGCCGCTGGTCGTGCGGGCGCGCGGCAGCCTGTACAACGGCACCGGACCGGTGATGGCGGTGTACGTCAACGGCACGCAGATCGGTTCGGTCGAGGTCAAGGCCGCTGACTTCACCGACTATGCCTTCAACGCCCCGGCGCTGAAGCCCGGTGCCAAGGTCGACGTGGTGTTCACCAACGACGCCGCGGGCAATGGCAGCGACCGCAACCTGTACCTCGCGTACCTCAAGAGCGGCAGCACCACGCTGCTGCCCACCGCGCCGGGCGGCAGCTACGACCGTGGCTCGGGCAGCAAGGCCTTCGATGGCGTGGATGTCGTCGCGGCCCAGGGCGACATGTACTGGGGCGGCGCACTGCGACTGACCTGGCCGCAGACCACCACCACGGCGCCCAGCGCCCGGCAGCTCGATGCGGTGCGCCTGCTGCAGCAGGCCACCTTCGGGCCCACGCTGCAGGACGTGAACGCGCTGGCCGCGAGCAGCAACGCCGCCTGGCTCGACGCACAGATCGCGATGCCGTACAGCGCGAGCTTCGTGCCCTACATCGAATCGAAGTTCGCGCTTGGCGACACCTACCGGCCCAAGGGCAGCAAGTACACCAGCAGCTGGCCGCTGCAGCGCTTCTGGGCCACCGCGGCCACCGCGCCCGACCAGCTGCGCAGGCGCGTGGCCTTCGCGCTGCACGAGATCTTCGTGGTCTCCACCGCCGACTCCAACCTGTACTACCACACGCGGCCCTACGCCAACTATGTCGACACGCTCAACAAGCATGCGCTCGGCAACTTCCGCAACCTGATCCAGGACATCGCCCTCAGCCCGGTGATGGGCATGTACCTCTCGCACATGCGCAATGCGAAGGAAGACCCCGCCACCGGCCGCCTGCCGGACGAGAACTTCGCGCGCGAGCTGATGCAGCTGTTCACCATCGGCCTCTACGAACTGAAGCCTGACGGCACGCCGCAGCTGGGCAGCGACGGCAAGCCGATCGAGACCTACGGCAATGCCGACGTGATGGCGCTGGCCAAGGTGTTCACCGGCTGGTCCTGGGGCTTCCCGGACAACGAGCTGACGAACGACAACTTCCGCTGGGGCAACCCCGACTACAGCACGGCCAAGGACCGCCGCATCGACCTCTCGCCGATGAAGGCCTACCCCGGCCAGCATTCCACCGCCGAGAAGAAGCTCTTCGCCGGCAAGCCTTGGGGCGTGACGATCCCCGCCGGCGGCAGCGCCGATGCCGACCTGCGCATCGCGCTGGACACGCTGTTCAACCACCCGAACGTCGGCCCGTTCATCGGCCGGCAGCTGATCCAGCACCTGGTCACCAGCAACCCGAGCCCGGCCTACGTGGCCCGTGTGGCGGCTGTCTTCAACAACAACGGCCGCGGCGTGCGGGGCGACCTGGGCGCGGTGGTGCGCGCGATCCTGCTCGACAGCGAGGCGCGCGCGGTGCCCACCGGCACCAGCGCCGGCGGCAAGCTGCGCGAGCCGGTCCTGCGTGTGACGCAGTGGATGCGCGCGTTCGGTGCCACCTCCAGCAGCGGCGAGTACATGGTGGTCGGCGACCTCGACGCGATGAGCCAGCGCGTGTTCGCGCCGGTCTCGGTGTTCAGCTACTTCCGCCCCGGCTATGTGCCGCCCGGCACCACGCTGGCCAGCGCGGGCGCGGTGGCGCCGGAGTTCCAGATCGTCAACGAAGGCAGCACCGCGGCCTGGGCCAACCTGGCGCGCTCGATGGCCGGTGGCGGCATCGGCTGGACCGGCACGGCCGCCGACCTCGTCTCGCCGATGACGACGCCGATCTCGCTGGTCAGCAGCGGCGACGCCAATGCGCTGGTCGAGCACCTCAACCTGCTGCTGTTCGCCGGCACGATGTCGGCCGAACTGAAGTTCGACCTGCTCGATGCGATCAGCGGCGTCGGCGGCAGCGACGCCGCGAGCCAGAGCAACCGCGCCCGCATCGCGCTCTTCGTGGCTCTGGCTTCTCCGGAATACCTGGTCCAACGCTGATGAACACCTCACGTCGACTCTTCCTGCAAGCCGCCGCGAGCCTCGGGGCCCAGGCCGGCCTGCGCCAGGCCGCCGCGCCACTGGCGATGAGCCTGGCCGGGCTCTCGGCGCTGGCCGCGCAATCGAGCCAGGCCGCCACCACCGGCAACGGCTACCGGGCGCTGGTGTGCCTGTTCATGGCCGGCGGCAACGACAGCCACAACTGGGTGGTGCCGATCGAGAGTGGCGAGTTCGCCCAGTACAGCGCGGTGCGCCGCGAGCTGACCTGGAACGCCGCGCAGCTGCAGCCGATCACCAGCACCACCCAGGGCAGCGGCCGGCGCTTCGGCATGCCGGCGGAGCTGCAGCCGCTGCACGACCTGTACGAAGGCGGCCACGCCGCGGTGATCGCCAATATCGGCACATTGGAGCGGCCAGTGAGCAAGGCCGAGTACAGCGCCGGCGTCGGCCTGCCGAGCAAGCTGTTCTCGCACAACGACCAGCAGTCGATCTGGCAGTCGCTGTCACCCGAAGGCGCGCGCTCGGGCTGGGGCGGGCGCATGGGCGACATCCTGATGTCGGCCAACAGCAACCCGGTGTTCACCGCCATCTCCACCGCCGGCAATGCGGTGTTCCTGTCCGGCAACGCGGTCACGCAGTACCAGGTGGGCACCGAAGGGCCGGTGCTGGTCAAGGGCCTGACCGAGAGCTGGACGCTGGGCTCCAGCACCGTGGCCACGCCGCTGCGCCGCACGCTGGCACGGGCCGGCACGCAGCCGATGCAGGCCGAGTACGCCAAGGTGATGCAGCGCTCGATCGACACCTCGGCCGCGCTGCAATCGGCGCTGGCCGGCGTGGCGGTGCCGGCGCTGCCGACCACGCCGATCACGCTGCCCGGCGGCGCGACGATCACGCTCAGCAACGAGGCCCTGGCCAAGCAGCTGAAGATGGTGGCGCAGCTGATCGGCGCCGGCCAGACCCTGGGCCTGCGGCGCCAGGTGTTCATGGTCAACATCGGCGGCTTCGACACGCATGCCAACCAGATGCGCGACCAGCCGCTGCTGATGGCGCGCGTCGCGCAGTCGGTGGGCTACTTCGTCGGGGCGCTGCAGGCCATCGGCCAGTTCAACAACGTGCTGCTGTTCAGCGCCTCGGATTTCGGCCGCACGCTCACCAGCAACGGCGACGGCAGCGACCACGGCTGGGGCAGCCACCACTTCGTCGTCGGCGGCGGCGTGCGCGGTCGCGAGATCTACGGCCGCCTGCCGGTCACCACGCTGGGCACGGCGGATGAGGTGGGCTCGGGCCGGCTGCTGCCGAGCACCGGCGTCACGCAACTGGCCGCCACGCTGGGCGGCTGGATGGGCCTGAGCAGCGCCGAGCAGGCGCTGGTGCTGCCGAACCTGGGCGCCTTCCCGGCGGCGCCGCTCGGCTTCGTCTAGCGCTGCAAAGGCGCGGCCACCGCGACGCGGTTGCGCCCTTCTTCCTTGGCGCGGTACAACGCCGCATCGGCCGCGGCCACCAGCGCGGCGGCGGAGGTCCCGGCCGTCGGCACGCAAGCGGCCACGCCCAGGCTCAGCGTGACCACCGGGCCGACGCCGGAGGCCGGGTGCGGCAGGGCGCGCGCCTCGCAGGCCTGGCGCAGCACCTCGGCAAACGCACCGGCCGCTTCCACGTCCGCCCCGGGCAGCAGCAGGATGAACTCCTCGCCGCCATAGCGCGCGGCGAAGTCGCTGGCCCGGTGCGCGGCCTGGCGGATCACCTCGGCCACCGCCACCAGGCAGGCGTCGCCCGCGGGGTGGCCCAGCGTGTCGTTGTAGGCCTTGAAGGCGTCGATGTCGGCAATCACCACCGCCAGCGGCGTCTGCATGCGCAGCGCGCGGCGCCATTCGGTCGCCAGCACCTCGTCGAGCCGGCGGCGGTTGGCCAGCCCGGTCAGCGCGTCGGCGAACGACAGGCGCGACAGGTGCTCGTTGGCCTGGCGCAGTTCCTCGGTCTGCTGCGCCACCAGCCGCTCCATCTCGGCCGAGCGGCGCCGCAGCGCGTGGGTGCGCAGCGTGTACAGCGCGGCCACGGCCAGCAGCCCGGCCAGCGCGACCAGCGCGATGAACCAGGGGGTCTGCACCAGCCGCGGCTGCACCACGATGCTCAGCACCTGCGGCACTTCCTGCCAGCGCTGGCCGTCGAGCGAGATGCCCAGCGAGAAGAAGTAGCGTCCCGGCGGCAGGGCGGCGAAGCTGGCTTCGCGCGCCTTGCCGGCCTCCACCCAGCCGGGCGTCAGGCCTTCCATGCGGTAGCGCGTGCGCACGCGCTCGGCATCGGCCAGCGTGCCGGCCAGGTAGCGGATGGTCAGCGGCACCGCACCCGGCGGCAGGACGACCTCTGCATCGTGCGCCACCCGCTGGTGATTGACCTGCACCTCGTCGATGCGCAACGGCGGCGGGTTGCCCGCGCCGGGCAGCCGCGTTGGATCGACGACCACCAGCCCGCGGAACGAGGGCAGCCACAGCCGGCCCTTGGCGTCGACGGCGCCGGCCGGCTGCAGGCCGCCGGCGAAGGTGGTCGAGCGCAGCGCATCGCCAGGCCCGTAGCCGCTGGCCTGCACGCGCCGCGCGCGACCTTCGACGAAGGCATCCAGCTCCGCGCGCTTCACGCGATAGAAGCCGCGGTTGCAACTCATCCACAGGTCGCCGTGGCGATCTTCCAGGATCACCTGCGCCATGCCGTCCCACAGCCCGTCGGCCACGCGGATGCTGCGAATGCGGCCGTCGCGCAGCCGGCTCATGCCTTCGCCGTTCGACCCCACCCACAGCGAGCCGTCGGCGTCCTCGTACAGCGACAGGATCCAGTTCGAGGCCAGGCCGTCCTGTCGGGTGAAGGTCTGGAACACACCGTCGCGCAGGCGCACCAGGCCCTGGCCGGTGGTGCCGAACCACAGCACTCCGCTGCGGTCCTCGAGCATCGTGGCCACGCCCTCGGTGGGCGCGCCCCTTTCGCGCACGGCGACAAAGCGTTGGCCGTCGAAGCGGGCCAGCCCGCCCTTGGTGCCGACCCACAGCGTGCCACGGCGGTCCTGGTGGAGCACCCGCACGTCGACATGCGGCAGCCCCTGCGCCGTGCCGAAATGGTCCAGCCGCCCGTCGCGCCAGCGTGTCAGGCCCTCGGTGTAGGTGCCGATCCACACCGCGCCGTCGCGGTCTTCGTAGAGGCTGGAGATCTCGTCGGTGCGCAGGCCGTCCTTCTTGCCGAGCGTGGCGATCCGGCCCTCGGCCAGCCGATTGACGCCGCCGCCGGCGGTGCCCAGCCACACGCTGCCATCGCGGGCCATGAGCACCGAACGCACGTTGTCGCTGCTCAGGCCCTCTGGCTTGCCGAACACGACGAAGGGCCGCGGCCGCAGCCGGTTCAGGCCGCCGTACCAGGTGCCGACCCACAGGCTGCCCTCGCGGTCGGCATGCAAGGCCCAGATCTGGTCGCCATCGAGGCCGTTGGCACTGGAGAGGGTCTCGAAGCGCCCATCGCCCAGCATGCGGCTGACGCCAGCGCCCCAGCTGCCGATCCACAGCGCGCCGCCCGTGTCGCGGGCCAGTGCGGTGAGGTGGTTGGTCGGCAGCCCGTCTGCCGTGGTGTAGACCTTGAACTGCCCGCCCTGCACGCGCACGAGTCCGGCGCCCGCGGTGGCGGCCCAGATGCCGCCGGCCGGGTCGGCCAGCACATGCCGCACCTCGAGGTGCGGAAAACCGCTGCCCGGATTGAAGACCTGGAAGCGGCCGCCGGCATACGACACCAGGCCGCCGCCGGTGGTGCCGATCCACAAGGTGCCCTCCTTGTCGAAGGCCAGCGAACGCAGGCGGCTGGTCGGCAGGCCGTCGGCTTCCTTGAACACGCGGGCCACGCCCTTGTCCCAGCGCACCAGGCCGTTCTCGGTGGCCGACCAGACCACCCCGTCGGCGCCTTGCACGAAGGCCCACACGCGCCGGCCGTCCATCAGCTGCTCGGAAAACACGCGCTCGAAGCGGCCATTGCGATAGCGCGAAGCGCCCAGGCTGTGGCCGATCCACAGCGCCCCCTGCGCGTCTTCCATGAAGCCGAAGATCGGGCCTGAGGCGAGCTCGGTGACGGGCAGGTCTTCGAAGGTGGTGAAGCGCAGGCCGTCGAATCGCGCCAGGCCGCCGCCAGTGCCCACCCACAGCGTGCCGTCGCGGGCCTGCAGCATGGACTGCACCGTGTTCAGCGGCAGGCCCTGCTCGGTCTGCCAGCGGTCGATCTTGAACTGCGACAGCGCGGGCCGCGCGAGATCGAAGCTGCCCGATGCCGGGAGATCGGGCCATGGCGCTGCCGGCTGCGCGCCGAGCTGCCAGGGCAGCAGCGTCAGCAAGGCCAGCAGCCAGAGGGGGCGCCGCAGCACCCAGCGCGAGAAAGGAGCGAGCAGGCTCATCGATGTTATGGCGCCGATTCTGGGGGCGCGGCGCCCGCTGCGATCACCGCTGATGCACCCGATTGACAGGGCTTTCCTGAGAGGAAGGCGAACCGGGTACTACAGTGGCACGCCATGAACCCGCTCCACTCCCTCGCCGCCGGCCTGCTGCTGGGCGCCGCGCTGCTTTCCAGCGGCCCGGCGCACGCGCATGGCAGCCAGGTCGGCGACATCGCGATCGACCACCCCTACGCGCTGCCCACGGCCCCCGGCGCCCACAGCGGCACCGCGCAAGTGCGCGCGCTGCGCAACACCGGCACGCAGCCCGATCGCCTGCTCGGCGCCCGCACGCCCGTGGCCGAACGCGTGGAGATCGTGCGCGACGGCCGCGTGCTCGATGCCATCGCGCTGCCCGCTGGCGCCGAGCTGAAGCAGATGCGCCACGACGGCAACACCCAGCTGCGGCTGGTGAACCTGAAGGCTCCGCTGAAGGACGGCGACCAGTTCCCGCTGACGCTGCGCTTCGAACGCGCCGGCGAGACCGAGCTGATGTTCACCGTGCAGACGCCGAAGGCCCGCGGCGCGGCGTCGGCCGCGCACTGAGCACGCGCCGCCCTGAGGCGCCGTCAGCCGCCGTCAGCCGCCCACCACCACCGGCACTTCCATCGCCGGTGGCGTGTTGCGGCTGCGGCCGCAGCGCACCAGGCCGTCGATCATCACCATGCCGACGCCGGGAATGTCGCCCAGCTGCACGCTTTCCAGCAGCGTGCGGCCGGCCGTGTGCTGTGCGCGGTCCATGAACACGAAGTCGGCATCGCGGCCGGGCTCGATCAGCCCGCCGTTCAGGCCGCGGATGCGCGCGGTGTTGCCGGTGGCAAAGCAGAACACCAGCTCGGCCGGGATGTTGCCCAGGCTGGACAGCAGCGCAATCAGCCGCAGCATGCCCAGCGGCTGCACGCCCGAACCGGCCGGCCCGTCGGTGCCCAGGATCACGCGGTGCGGGCATTTCAGCTGCATCGCCGCCTGCGCCGCGGCGATGGCCACGCGCTCGTTGCCGTTGTGCACGATCTCGATCGCGCGGCTGCTCTTCTCGCACAGCGTGCACACGTCGCGCTCGGGCAGGCTGGTGTGGCCGCCGTTGATGTGGCCGATGACGTCGGCGTCGGCTTCCAGCACCACGTCCTTGTCGATCAGGCCCGAGCCGGGGATCGACGGCCCGCCGGTGTGGATGGTGCTCTGGATGCCGTGCTGGCGCGCCCAGGCCACCATCTGCTGCGCTTCATAGCCCGCCTTCACCGAGCCCAGCCCCACCTCGCCGAGCAGCCGCACACCGGCCGCCGCGAGGTCGGCGAAGTCCTGCTCGACCATGCCCTTCTCGATCACCGGCGCGCCGGCGATCACCTTCACGCCGCCGGGGCGGAAGTTGTCGAACGCGCGCTGCGCGGTGATGGCCAGCGCCTTCAGCCCGACGATGTCCTTCGGCCGCCCGGGCAGGTGCACCTCGCCGGCCGAGACCATGCTGGTGACACCGCCGTTCATCGTCGAATCGATCCAGCCGATCTGGTTCTGGCGCGGCGTCCAGTCGCCGAACACCGGGTGCACGTGGCTGTCGATCAGGCCGGGGCAGACGCAGGTGCCGCGCGCATCGATCACGGTGTTGGCGTGCGCGGTGTCGAGGTCGGCCGCGCGGCCGACCGCGGCGATCAGCCCGTCGTCGACGACGATCGTGTCGGCCTCCAGGATCGGCCGGTCGAGGTCGCCCGACAGCAGCAGCCCGATGTTGCGGATGACGACCTTGCCGGAGGTCCCGGCGGCAGCGGCTTCAGCCATGAGCAGGCTCCTTCTTCAGTGCACGCAGCACCGCGTCGCACACGGTGGCTTCCCAATGCGCCAGCGCGGCCGGGGCCTCGAGGTTCTCGCCCAGGAAGGCCGACAGCGTGTAGCGGTTGGACAGGTAGAAATAGCACAGGCCGGCGATCATCAGGTACACGTCGCGCGCGGCGAGATCGCTGCGGAACAGCCCGCGCTCGGCCCCCAGCTGCAGCACGCGCACGATCACGCCGATGGCCGGCGACGAATACTCGCGCGCCCGCGGCGACTTGGCGATGTGCTTGCCGCGGTGCAGGTTCTCGGTGTTCAGCAGCGTGATGAACTCCGGGTGCTTCAGGTAATAGCCCCACATGAAGCGGATCACGCTGCGCAACGCGGCCTCGGGGTCGGCCACGTCGATGGCGAGCTCGCTCTCGGCCTCGTTGAAGCGGCGGTAGATCTCCTCCAGCGCGGCCACGAACAGGCCTTCCTTGCTGCCGAAGTAGTAGTAGATCATCCGGTCATACGACTTCGCGGCCTTGGAGATCTGCTCCACCCGGCCGCCGGCATAGCCGTGCTTGGCGAAGATCTTGATCGCTGCGCGCAGGATGCTCTCGCGCGTGGCCTGCGCCGCCAGCTGGCGCACGCCGGGTTTGGTCTCTGCCTTCGGGTCCTGCTTCTTCTTCGCTGCGGGCATGCTCGCCTTGGCCTTGTCAGGGTTCGAACCGCTTTGCAGTTCATGTAGTGAATGCTACATTGACCCATCGAGCCGGACAAGTGACGATGGAGCACAGCAAGACCGACGGCCTACCGGCCCTGAGCGATGGATTGCCCGCGTCGAGCGAAGCGGCCGCGGCCGCCGAGCCGGTGGTGCTGGACCGCTCCCGCCCGCGCAACGAGCGCATGGCCGGCGACAAGATCGAGTGCAACGCCTGCCCGGTGCTGTGCCAGATCAGCGCCGGCAAGACCGGCGCCTGCGACCGCTATGCCAACCAGGGCGGCACGCTGGTCCGCGTCGACCCGGTCATCGTGCTCAAGCGCCAGCTGGCGGCGGACGATGCCGGCGCGGTGGTGCCCTTCGTCGCGCGCGGCACCGATGCGCCGTGGGACGGCAATCCGGTGCAGGGCGGCGAAGTGTTCGTCACCGGCGTCGGCAGCTCCACCACCTACCCCGACTACAAGCCCGCGCCCTTCATCGTCGCGTCGCAGGTCGAGGGCGTCGACCTGGTCACCGTGGTCACCGAAGGCATCTTCAGCTACTGCAGCTTCAAGCTGAAGATCGACACCGACCGCTTCCTCGGCCCCGAGCGCGCCGAGGTGCGCCACAAGGGCGAGGTGGTCGGCCATGTCACGACGATGGAATACGGCTCGCAGATGCTGTCGATCGGCGGCGTGCACCACCTCACCGGCGGCAGCAAGAAGGAAGGCCGCATCACGATGGAGGTGATGCAGGCGCTCGGCAACCGCGCGCCGGTGGACCTGGCGATCGATGGGGGCTCGAACGTCGTCGTGCAGGCCGGCCGCGCGCCCATCGTCAACGGCGTCGAGGAGCAGCGCATGCGCGTGGGCTGCGGCTCGGCCACCATCGGCATCTTCGCCAAGCAGCTGTTCGGCCTGGCCGATGAGGTGGTGGTGGTCGACGACCACATCACCGGCGTGCTCACCGAGCACCAGGCCGGCCGCTGCCTGGACATGCGGCGCTCGGGCATCCGCATGAACGGCCGCAAGTCCACGCCCGGGCGCTACTTCCAGGTGGCCAACCCCGGCACCGGCTGGGGCGGCACCGACCTGAAGGAGCCGCTGGGCATCATCGAGTCGTGGGACCCCGAGGTCGCGTGGCCGGGCCTGAAGTTGCTGATGACCTCCACCACCGGCGAGCATGCCGCGTGGTACGTGCTGGACGAACAGCTGCGCCCGGTGGAGCACGAGATGCCCGCCGCGGTGCGCCAGGTGGTCGAGCGCATCGGCGAGAACTGCGAGCCTTCGCTGTGCTCGGTGCTGTTCCTCGGCGGCGCCGGCGGCAGCCTGCGCGCCGGCGTCACCGACAACCCGGTGCGGCTGACGCGCGCCATCAAGCAGGCGCTGGTCAACGTCACCTGCGGCGGCGCGCCGGCCTATGTGTGGCCCGGCGGCGGCATCACCGTGATGGCCGACGTGATGCGCATGCCCGAGCGCAGCTTCGGCACCGTGCCCACGCCGGCGATCGTGGCGCCCATCGAGTTCAGCATGCGGCTGGCCGACTACCAGGCGCTGGGCGGCCACATGGCGCAGGTGCACACGCTCGAGCAGGTGCTGAAGAACGGCGCCTGGCACAACGACGGCGCGCCGCAGGGCCGGCGCTTCGCCGCGCTGGCGTCCGACAACCCCTGGCCGTTGGGCCGCCCGCCCATGCTGGGTTAGAGATGAACCACCCCCGAAGCGCCTTCGGCGCCTCCCCCTCCAGGGGGCGCCGCCAGCGGCCCGGCAAAGCCGGCTCCGCGGCGGCTGCTCGTTCATCCTGCCCCGGGTGCTAACGTGAACGCGACGCGTCAACCCCTGCCCGGCAAGCGCTGGCACTTCCAGCACGGCCCGATCGACATCGTCATCGGCGCCGACGGCGAGCCCGATGCGCTGCAGGCCGCGCACGAGGCCGCGTGGCAGTGCTTCGGCAGCATCCTGCCGGCCCTGGTGGCCGAGCTGCCGCTGCTGCGCCAGCCGGTGCGCGGCCCCTGCCCGCTGCGCGGCACCGTGGCGCGCCGCATGTGGTGTGCCTGCCGCCCCTTCCACGACCAGTTCATCACGCCGATGGCCGCGGTGGCCGGCGCGGTGGCGCAGGAACTCATCGTGCACTACCAGCGCGCCGGCGTCCGCCGTGCCTGGGTCAACAACGGCGGCGACATCGCGCTGCACCTGGCCGCCAACGAATCGCTGCGCATCGGCCTGTTCGCCGACCTTGCACGGCTCGATGCCCGCCAGCTGCAGCAGGGCCTGGCGCTCGACGGCCGCTTCACGGTCGACGCCGCGATGGCGGTGCGCGGCATCGCCACCAGCGGCTGGCGCGGCCGCAGCTTCTCGCTGGGCATTGCCGACAGCGTCACCGTGCTGGCCCGCACGGCCGCCGAGGCCGATGCGGCGGCCACGATGATCGCCAATGCCGTCGACGTCGAGGCCCCGGCGCTGATCGAACGCCGCCCGGCCAGCGCGCTGAAGGACGACACCGACCTGGGCGACCTGCCCGTCACCGTGAACGTGCTGCCGCTGTCGGCCGCGCTGCGCCATGCCGCGCTGCAGGCCGGCCTGCAGCGGGCGCGGGACTTGCAAGCGCGGGGCCTGATCACCGGCGCCGCGCTGGTGTGCCAGGGCGAGCTGGTGCACACGCCCTTGCCGCAGGCGCTGACCGACACCGAACCCGAACCCGCGCTGGCCTGACGAACGATGACCACGAGCCCCACGATGAAGATCGAGATCCGCCGCGTGCTGACCCAGGTCGAGGACATCTTCCACGAGTTCGGCCCGCCGCCGGCGCAGCCGCAGCGGCGCGGCGCGGTGGCCGCGGTGCTGACTAACCCCTACGCCGGCCGCTACGAGCCCGACATCCTGCCGATGATGGAGGCACTGAACGACGTGGGCCTGCAAATGGCGCACCGCCTGCTCGCGGCAATGGACGTGCCGGCCGAGCGCATTGAAAGTTATGGCAAGGGTGCGATCGTCGGCGAGCGCGGCGAGCTGGAACACGGCGCGTTGTGGCACGTGCCCGGCGGCTACGCGATGCGCGAGCTGCTGGGCTGGAAGGGCGACAAGCAGGCCTACATGCAGGGCCGCGCGGTCGAGGAGAAGACCGGGCAGCCCGGCAATGCCTTGGCCATCGTGCCCTCCACCAAGAAGGTCGCCGGCCCCGGCGCCGCGCTGGACATTCCGCTCACGCACATCAACGCCAGCTACGTGCGCAGCCACTACGACGCGATGGAAGTGCGCGTGCCCGGCTCACCCACCGCCGACGAGCTGGTGTTCATCCTGGTGATGAGCACCGGCGCCCGGGTGCATGCGCGCGTGGGTGGATTGCAGGCTTCGGGCATCTCGCAATGGAATGGGTTGCGATGAGTGCTGTGGTGATTGCGGTGTCGGCGCTGGGCCCCTCGCGGTCGTTGGTGATGCTGTTGCTTGCCGAGATCGGCGCGCCCGAGCGTCTTGGTCTGCGGGCGCAGCGGGCCGAGTCCGGCG
>CAZXLI010000152.1:0-15400 GCA_964641795.1 uncultured Bordetella sp.
ACAGCGCCGCGTTGGCGAGCAGCGCGCCGTCCACCGAGGTCTTGCGGCCGTCGCCAAGCAGTGTGGCGCCTGAGCTGCGCTCGCCGTCCAGCGCAGTACAGCGCGCCGCGCCACCGGCGCGAAGGGCGTGGCGTGGCCGCCGAGGGCGATGCCGTAGCCGTTGAGCAGGCAGGTGCGTGCCTTCTGCACCACCGTTGCCGGCACGGCGGCCAGGTCGAGGCCGGCAACGAAGCGTCCGAGTTCCTGGGCGAGTGTCATGTCATCCTGCTGCGCGGGGACTATGCGGGACCAGTGGTTGCCAGCATCGCCCATTGACCGAACGGTTGTTAGATGATCTGCTTGCTTCACCCTAGCATACCGCGGGTCGGTGGCGCGGTGCGGGTATTCCCGCGCCGCCTCCTCGCCTGGGCTGCCGGCCTGCGTCGGCTCGGTGAATTCGGTGAAAGCACGATTGACTTGTCGCCGAACGATTGTTAGAAACCTGCTCTGCACAAGTGGTCGCAGAAACGTGACCAATGGAATACTTGAATCCAGCTAAGTGACACCGCCGCTCGCAAGCACGCCCGGCACATGTCTCCCCTAACGTTAGACAGTTTATCCACGCTCCCTGCACCGCATGAACCAGCCGCCCCAGCCCCCGGCCCCACCGGTCCTTGAATGCCACGGCCTTGAGCGCCGCTTCGGTGGCCTGGTGGCCGTCACCGGCGTCGACGTGCGCATCGCCAAGGGAGAGATCTTCGGCCTTGTCGGCCCCAACGGCAGCGGCAAGACGACCCTGGTGAACGCCATCATGGGCTTCTACCCGCCTCAGAAGGGCCGGATCGTCCTCGAGGGCGTCGACATCACCGGCATGAAGCCGCACGTCGTCGCACGCCGGCACGTGGCGCGCACGTTCCAGAACCTGGCGCTCTTCAACGGCATGTCCGTGCTCGACAACATCCTGCTCGGGCGCCACGTGCACCTGGCGCCCGGGGTGCTGAAGACGGCGCTGTACTGGTGGCTCGGCCAGCCGCAGGAAATCCGCCACCGGCGCGTCTGCGAGGAGATCATCGAGTTCCTGCAACTGCAGGGCGTGCGCGACGAGCCGGTGGAGTCGTTGCCCATCGGGCTGAAGAAGCGCGTGGAGCTCGCGCGCGCGCTGGTCGCCGAGCCCAACTTCCTGATCCTCGACGAGCCGATGGCAGGCATGAACCAGGAGGAGAAGGAGTACATGGCGCGCTTCGTCCTCGACGCACGCGACGAGCGCGGCATCACCGTGCTGCTGATCGAACACCACATGGACGTGGTCACCGGCATCTGCGACCGCATCATGGCGCTGAACTACGGCGAGGTCATCGGCACCGGGCTGCCGCGCGAGGTCGTCGCGAACCCGCGCGTCGTCGAGGCCTACCTGGGCAAGGGGCATCAGCATGCGGCGTGACGAGCTGGCCTCCGCGGCATCCGCCGCAACACAGTGGGACCTGAACCCCCAGACCACGCTGGCGCGGTTGCTGGCCGCGAACGCGCAGCACCACGGCAAGCAGGTGGCGATGCGCGAGAAGGCGCTGGGCATCTGGCAGGAGACCACCTGGGCCGGCCTGCTCGACGAGGTGCTCGCCGTGGCGGCCGGGCTCGAGCAGCAAGGCTTCGCCGATGGCGATTCGATGCTCGTGCTGGGCGACAACCGGGCCCGGCTGTACATGGGCATGCTGGCCGCCGGGGCGCTCGGCGGCTACGCGATGCCGGTCTACCCCGACGCCACGCCCGACGAGGTGCTGCACTTCGCCAGCGAGGCCAATGCGCGCTTCGCCCTGGCCGAGGACCAGGAGCAGGTCGACAAGCTGCTCGAGCTGCGCGAGAAGGCACCCTCGCTGCGCTGCATCGTCTACGACGACCCGCGCGGCCTGAACCACTACAAGGTGGACGGCCTGATGGGCTGGGAGGCGCTGCGCGAGGCCGGCGAGAATCGCCTTGCCGCGGAGCCGGCGCTGCGCGAGTCGATCATCGGGCGGTCGCGGCCGGAGGGCCCGGCGGTGTTCGTGCATTCTTCCGGCACCACGGGCAAACCCAAGGGCGTGGTGCTGCAGCAGCGCAACGTGCTGGCCGGCGTGCGCAACGGCTTCAAAGGTGATGTCTTCCACTGGGAAGAGAGCATCCTCGCCTACTTGCCGATGGCCTGGATCGGCGACTTCGCCGTCACCATGGCCGCCGGCGTCGCGCTGCGCTTCACCATCAACATCCCCGAGCGCTCGGAGACGGTGCTGCGCAACCTGCGCGAGATCGCGCCGACGCTGTACCTCGCCGCGCCGCGCAGCTGGGACAACATGCTCACCACCATCCGCGTGCGCATGGAGGACTCGACGCCGCTGAAGAAGCGCGTGTTCGACCATTTCGTCGACGTCGGCGTCGCGGTCGAGCGGCTCAAGCTCGACGGCAAGTCGCCATCCGCATGGCAGCGCCTGCAGTGCCGGCTCGGCGAGTGGCTGGTGTTCGGGCCCGTGAAGGACCAGCTCGGCCTGAACCGCATGCGCGTGGCGCTGACCGGCGGCGAGGCGATGGGCGAGGATACCTTCCTCTTCTACCGCGCCCTCGGCATCAACCTGCGCCAGCTCTACGGGCAGACGGAGAGCAGCGCCTTCAACGCGGTACAGGCGGCCGACGAGGTGCGGCTGCACACCGTGGGCCGGCCGCTGCCGGGCGTGGAGTGCCGCATCGCCGACAACGGCGAGATCCTGCTGCGCTCGGAAAGCGTCTTCAGCGGCTACTTCCAGAACGAGGAAGCCACCCGCAAGACGCTGATCGACGGCTGGCTGCAAAGCGGCGACGCCGGTTATGTCGAACCGGACGGGCACCTGGTGGTGCTCGGGCGCGTGGCCGAGGTCGTGCACACCTCCAAGGGCGAGCGCTTCATTCCGAACTACATCGAGAACCGGCTCAAGTTCAGTCCCTACGTCAAGGACGTCGCGGTGCTGGGCACCGGGCGCGACCACCTGTGCGCGATGGTCTGCATCGACATCGAGGCCGTTGGCCACTGGGCCGAGGTGCGGGGCATTCCGTACATCAGCTACGCCGACCTGTCGCAGAAACCCGAGGTCTACGAGCTGGTCGCCGCGGCGATCCGGCGCGTCAACGAGGCGCTGCCCGAGGGACTGCGCATCCGGCGCTTCGTGGACCTGCACAAGGAGTTCGACCCCGACGACGGCGAGATCACGCGCACGCGCAAGCTGCGCCGCAACGTGATCGAGGATCGCTACGGCGTGGTCATCGACGCACTGTACGGCGGCGCCGAGACGGTCGTGATGAAGGCGCAGATCACCTACGACACCGGCGACACCGGCGTCATCGAGCGCACGCTCACACTGAGAAACCTCTGACCATGGACTGGGCCCTCTTCCTCGAACTGGCGATCAACGGAGCCCTCTCCGGGCTGATGTACTCGCTCGTCGCGCTCGGCATCGTGCTGATCTACAAGTCGTCGTCGGTGCCGAACCTGGCGCAAGGCGCGCTGGCGATGCTCGGCGCCTACGTCGTCCTGGCGGTCTTCGAGGCCACCGGAATGCCCATCCTCCTGGCGCTGCCCGTCGCGATGGTGGCGATGTTCGGCATCGGCATGGGCATCGAGCGCACGGCACTGCGGCGGCTGGCCGGACGGCCGCTGGTGATGATCCTGATGATGACGTTGGCGCTGGACATCTTCGTGCGCGCCGCCACGCTGGTGGCCTGGGGCGGCACCAACCGCGTGCTGCCGCTGCCGATCTCGGTCGACCCGCTGTTCATCGGCCCGGTGCTGATCAACCGCAGCTACGTCGCGGGCGGTGTGATTGCGCTGCTGCTGTTCGGCTTCTTTGTCGTCTTCTTCCGCACCCGCATGGGCATCGTGCTGCGCGCCATCTCAGACGACTACACGGCATCGTGGTCGGTCGGGATCTCCGTCGAACGCGGCGTCGCGCTGTCATGGGCGATGTCGGCCGTGGTCGCCACGCTGGCCGGCGCGCTCTGGGGCTCGATCCAGGGCGTGGACCAGTCGCTGTCGCAGCTGCTGCTGATGGGCATCGCGGTGGCCGTGCTCGGCGGGCTCGACAGCATCGGGGGCGCCATCCTGGCCGGCCTGCTGCTGGGCATGTTCCAAGGCGTGGCCTCGGGCTACCTTGACCGTCTGGTCGGCGGCGGCAGCCGCGAGCTGGTGATCGCCGCGACCCTGGTGCTGACCATCCTGATCCGACCGCACGGCCTGTTCGGTCGCGAAGACATCCAGAGAATCTGAGAGCGCCATGTTCTACCGTCAAGCCGGCATCTTCCACACCACCTACCGCGGCGATCGCCAGCTGTTCGCGATCCCGTTCGATCGCTGGCAGATCGGCGTGCTGCTGGCCGTCGCGCTGGCATTGCCCGCCGTCGTCGGCTCCCTCTACATGAAGAGCTACGTCCTGCCGTGGCTCATCTGGACGGCGGCCGCACTCGGCCTGAACCTGATCCTCGGCTGGGCCGGGCAGTTCCACTTCGGCTACGCGGCGATCATGGGCATCGGCGCCTACACGGCGGTGCATGCCACCCTCCACCGCATTCCGTTCGAGATCGCGCTGGTGCTGGCCGGCGGGGTGGCAACGGTCATCGGCTGCGCCTTCGCGATCACGGCGCTGCGCGTGCGCGGCCTGTACCTGGCGCTCAGCACGCTGGCCCTGCAGTTCGTGATGGACTGGGTCATCAACAAGGTCCCGGCCGTCAGCGGCGGCACGCAGGCCACGATCCAGGCACCGCCCCTGCGGCTGCTGGGCATGCCGGTCACGTCGGACGCCGGTCTGTACTACGTCGCGCTGGTGTGGTGCGTGCTGGTCACCGTCTTCATGCTCAACCTGCGCCGCACAGGCCTCGGCCGCGCCTTGGTGGCGGTGCGCGAGAAAGACTTCGCCGCCGCGGTCATCGGCGTGAACAGCTTCTACTACAAGCTGGTCGCGTTCGCGATGTCGTCGTTCATCGGCGGCATCAGCGGCGCGATCCTGGTGTTCTGCTTCTATCACGCGGTGACGCCGGAACAGTTTGCCGTCAACGTGTCGATCCAGGTGCTGGCGATGGTCATCGTCGGCGGCCTGGGCAGCATCATCGGCTGCTACTTCGGTGTCGCGTTCATCCTGCTGCTGCCCGGCATTGTCGCCAATCTGATCTTCGCCGGGGCGCAGGCCATGAACTTGAAGATCGGCATCGAGCTGTTAGCGCACATCCCGGCGTTCCTCTACGGGATTTTGATCATCGCGTTTCTCCTGTTCGAACCGCTCGGCTTGGCCAAGATCTACAACAACCTGCGCAACTACTTCATTTTCTGGCCCTTCGGGTATGCGCGGAAGTAGCGTCAGGCGTTCTGTCATCGGGTTTCACTCATTCTCCAAACTCCATTCGAGGAGCGAACCATGTACTACAACAAGCTGAAGCTGCTGCTTTGCGCCGGGGCGCTGGCGCTGACCGCGCAGGCGTCATCCGCAGCGGAACCCCTCCGCTTCGCGCTCTGCTACGACCTCACAAAGGCCTACACCTTCATCACGCCGCAAGTGGCACAGGCGGTGAAGGACTACGCCGCACTGCTCAACCTGAAAGGCGGTATCGAAGGCAATCCGATCGAGATCATCGTGCAGGACCACGGCAACGAGCCGCAACGTGGCATCGAGTGCTACGAGCGTGTCAAAGACCAGGCGATCACCGTCGATCTGTTGTCAACGCCGGTTTCGCGCGCAGTCCTGCCTCGTGCGATGAAGGACGGCAAGGTCATGATCCAGGCGCTTGTCGGTCGCGGCGATGCGGTTGACGGCGAAGTCTTCAAGTGGGTCTATCCGCTCGGCCCCACTTACTGGGGCCAGGCGGCGAACATCGTCGGCAGCTTCAAGAAGCAGGCCGGCGGCAACCTCAAGGGCAAGAAGATCGCCTTTCTGTACATCGACTATCCATTTGGCCAGGAGCCTATCCCGGTGATGAAGGAGTTGCAGAAGCGCGAAGGATTCGAGCTCGAACTGTTCCCGTACCCGCTGCCCGGCAGCGACCAGTCGTCGGCGTGGTCGCAAATCCGCCGGTTCCAGCCAGACCTCATCGTCCACTGGGGGTTCTCGGCGATGCATGTGGTCGCCGCCAAGGAAGCTAAGCGCAATGGCGTGCCGCTTGACCGCGTCGTCAGCGTCAACTGGTTCAATGAGGTCGACCTGAACAACGTCGGACTGGAGGCCGCCAAGGGAATCCGGCGATCGACGACAGTCGTCAGCGGCACCGACCACCCGCTGGTAAAGGACATCCTGGCACAGCTCTACGACAAGGGCCGGGGCAACGGCGACCGCAAGTTCGTCAGCGACATCTACTACACGACCGGCCTCGCCATCTACGCGCCGATCTTCGAGGCGGCGCGCCTCGCGCTCAAGGCAGACAAGGGCCCCTTGACCGCTGAGCGCATGCGCAAGGCACTCGAGAATCTGCGCGACTACGACGCCGGTGGCTTGCTGCCAAAGCTCACCGTCACTGCCAAGGATCACGGCGGCGGTGGCAAGACCCGCATCGAGAGATGGGACGGCACGAAATGGGTGGTCGAATCCGACTGGGGCGCTGACTACACCGACCTCGTCTGGAGTACCGTCAAGCAGCACTCGTCAGAGTTCGCGAAGTCCATTGGACAGTAGTCAGCATCCGTGATGGCGGCGGCGCCCGGTGGCGCCGTTGCTCAACCCCCCGTGTGGAGACATATCGTATGCGTACCTCACTGATCCGCACCCTGGCCAGCATCATCGTCACGCTAGCGCCGCTCGGCACGCACGCCGCCGACCCGGTGAAGTTCGGTCTTTGCTATGACCTCACCAAGATCTACGTCGCTGCGGTACCACAGCTGGGTCAGGCCGTCAAAGACTACGCCGACCTCGTCAACCTGCGCGGCGGCATCGAAGGCCACCCAATCGAGGTAACACTCCAGGATCACGGCAACGAGCCTCAGCGCGGCATCGACTGCTACGAGCGCTTGAAGCGCGAAGGCGTGATGGTCTTCGACTTCTTTTCCACGCCGGTCTCGCGCGCCGTGCTGCCGCGCATCATGCAGGATGGCAACATCCTGCTGCAGCCGCTGGTCGGTCGCGGCGACGCGGTTGACGGCGAGGTGTTCAAGTCCGTGTTTCCGCTGGCGCCCACCTATTGGGGCCAAGCCGCCAACATCATCAGCTACTTCAAGAAGCAGGCGAAGGGTGATTTGGCGGGCAAGAAGGTCGCCTTCCTCTACCTCGACACCCCGTTCGGTCGCGAGCCCGTGCCGGTGTTCGAGGCGCTTAAGCGTCTGGAGCGCTTCGACTTCCAGACCTTCCCGTTCCCGGTGCCGGGCAACGACCAGAGCGCGGCCTTCGCACAGCTCAGGCGCTTCCAGCCGGACTGGGTGGTGCTGTGGTCGTTCTCGCCGCTGAACCCGATCACCTTCCGTGAGATGCAGCGCAACGGCATCCCGATCGACAAGCTGGTCACTGTGAACTGGATCAACGAGGTCGATATCAACAACTTCGGCGCCGCAGCCGCGAAGGGCCTGAAGCGCTCGACCGTCGTGGTCGGCGGCGCCGAGCACCCCCTGGTCAAGGACATCCTGTCGCAGCTCTATGACAAGGGCAAGGGCAACGGCGACCGCAAGATGGTCGGCGACTCGTACTACAACACCGGCCTGGCGGTGTACTCATCGGCGTTCGAGGGCATGCGTTTGGCGATCAAGTCCCAGGGCTGGCCACTGACATCCGACAAGATCCGCCAGGGCCTGTACGGCATCAAGAACTTCGACGCCAAGGGCTTCATGGCGCCGATCACCGTGACACCGAAAGACCACGGCGGCGGCGGCAAGACCCGCATCGACATGTGGGACGGCAGCCAGTGGGTGCCGCAGACCGACTGGTTCGCCGACTACACGGGGCTGGTCAACACCCTCGTGAAGGCGAACTCGGCCGATTTCGCCAAGGCCAACGCGACGGGCAAATAGTCAGGCACCGCCGTCCGCGGCCGAGCCGTACCGATCCGAAACCGCCATGTCGGGCAAGTGATGACCAACGCATTGACACTCAACAACATCGAAGTCATCTACGACCGCGTGTTTCTCGCCATCAAGGGCGTGTCCATCGACGTTCCGCAAGGCGGCATGGTGGCACTGCTCGGCGCCAACGGCGCCGGCAAGAGCACCACGCTGAAAGCCGTGAGCGGGTTGCTCAAGTCCGAGCGCGGCGAAATCACCCGCGGTGACGTGCAGTTTCTCGGTCAGGACATCGGCAAGCTGCCGCCTCAAGACCGCGTGAAGCTCGGCATTGCGCAGGTGCTCGAAGGCCGGCGCGTCTTCGAGCACCTGACGCCCGACGAGAACCTGATCGCCGCGTCGGCCGTGCGCGGCGGCAAGGATTTCGAACGGAACCGGGATCGCGTCTACGACTATTTCCCTCGCCTGCGCCAGCGCCGCACCGCCAAATCCGGCTACCTGTCGGGCGGCGAGCAGCAGATGCTGGCCATCGGCCGCGCGCTCATGACGCGGCCCAAGCTGCTGATGCTCGACGAACCGAGCCTGGGCTTGGCCCCGGTGATCGTGGCCGAGATCTTCGACATCCTGCGCCGCATCAACCGCGACGAAGGCATGTCCATCCTGCTGGTGGAGCAGAACGCGATCGCGGCGCTCGACGTCGTCTCGCACGGCTACCTGATCGAGAACGGCCGCGTCGTGATGCACGACAGGGCCGAGGTGCTGAGGGACAACCCCGACATTCGCGAGGCCTACCTCGGCGGCGCGGAGGGGCGCGACTTCAAGGAGATCAAGCACTACCGGCGGCGCAAGCGCTGGCTGGCGTGAGCGTCGGGAAGGCACCGGGCCAGCGCACGTACGAGCGGCTGCTGGGTCGGCTTGCGGCGCTGCCCAAGCAGACCTCGCTGACACTCGACGAACTGCGGACGCAGTACGACAGTGCGCAGTGTGCGTTCCGGGTCGATCCCGGGTGCGCGGTCGAGACCATCGACGAAGCACCGTTCCGTGGCGAGTGCCTGCGGCCTGGCCAGGCCGGCGATGCGGCGATGCTTTACCTGCACGGCGGCGGCTACGTCATGGGCTCGCCGCGCTCGCACCGCCACCTCGTGGCCGACCTCGCGGCAGCGATGCGGCTAACCGGCTATCTGCTGGACTACCGCCTCGCGCCCGAGCACCCCTACCCCGCAGCACGCGACGACGCCGTGGCCGCGGTGCGCTGGTTGTTCGACAGCGGCCGCGCCAGCCCCGACCGCCTGGTACTCGCGGGTGACTCTGCCGGTGGCGGCCTGGTGGTGGGCACCCTTGTGGCGCTGCGCGATGCCGGCCTGCCGATGCCCGCGGCAGCCGTCTGCCTGTCGCCCTGGGTGGACCTGAGCTGCAGCCTCCCGTCGAGTGCCTTGAGCCGACCGCCGGACCCTGTGATCGACGGCGAGGTGTTGCGCGCCATGGCGCGCGCGTACCTCGGCCGGCGCAGCCCGCGCACGCCGGGCGCGTCACCGCTGTTCGCCGACTTGCGCGAGTTGCCGCCACTGCTGGTGCAAGCTGCGGCGAACGAGGTGCTCACCGATGAAGCCGTGGAACTGGCCCGCGCAGCGGCGGGTGCGGGCGTGGCGGTCACGCTGGAACTGTGGCCGCGCTTCGTGCACGTCGGCCCGTGGTACGCGCGGGTGTTCGATGACGGGCGCCGCGCGATAGACCACGCAGCGCGGTTCGTTACCAGCGCCCTGGATCAGGTGGCCCGGCGGAACGCCGCGGCTATCACCTCGAATCAGCGCGCGACGCCGCTGACCCAGGCCTGACGAATCAGGCGACCGCACTGCACCGACTGATAGCTCGGCAACGCGCTCAGCAGGAAAGACTCCCGCGCCAGCACGCCGTAAAGGCTTCGGTTCACATCGATCCAGGGATAGAAGCCAAAGGCACCGGGGCTGCTGAAGGCGCCATCGCCCACGCCCGGGTCGGTCTCGACCCAATGCCCGATGCTGTAGTCCCAGCGCTCGGTGCTCGGAATCGGCGTCGACACGGCCTGGCTTGGGCAGGCGGGGGGGCTGGCACACACCGCATCACGCCCGAGCTGCGCACCGAGCCGCAAGGTCCCGTCCAGCAGCTTGCGCAGGAAGCGGGCGTAATCCGCCGCCGTGCTGATGCCGCCGCCGGCCAGCGTCGGCTGGCTGTAGCTCAGGCCCACGTCCGTGCCGAGCTGCGAGCGAATCTCGGCGGCGAGCGCGGCATTCGCCAGCGGGCCCAGGCCCAGCAGGCTGGCATGCTTCTGCATGTGCCCGCTGTCGTAGAAGAAGAGGCCGTCGTTGGCGGGGGTGTAGGTGCCGTTGCTACCGTAGGCGAGGCACCCGTCCACCGTCTGTCCGCTCAGGCACTGGCTGAGGTTGGTGTAGCCGCTGCGAAAGCTCAGGAACTTCACATCCTCGGCGGTCGGACCGGCCGCGCCCCTGCGTTGAACCACGTAGGCCGCGTACAGCCACTTCGATGCCGACGCGATGTTCATCGGCGTGGTGGCGGTGTAGGTCGGTGCGCCGCCGGCGACGAGAGCGACCGATCCCGAGGCGCGCGCCGCGGTGCGGTCGCCAATCTCCCAGTAGAACGGCCGGATGGGGCCGCAGGCGTTGGTGGCGTTCTGGGCCGTGGCGGTTGCAGCAGCAATGCGCTGGCTGTCGGTGGGCGGGGGCGGGGTGGGCGCGGGCGGCGCCTCCGAGCCGCCGCCGCACGCCGTCAGCAGCAATGCCGTGGCCGCGCCGCAGACGCGCTCGAGGCCTCTGGAGCAGTGCCGTTGAATGGTCGCGCTGTTCATCGCGCAGGAGCATAGCTTCCGCCGGCCGCCTGCCCATGTCGCAGTCTGCCGGCTCAATGCAAAGATTGGTGACTCAGTGACCGGCGCAGCCGGACAATCCGAGGATCAACAACACAACCCCGGCCGACCGCCGCCGTCCTTCCATGAGCTTCACCGACATCGTTCTCGCCGCCGGCGCCCGCACCCCCTTCGGCGACTTCGGCAAGTCGCTGCGGGACCTGCCGCTCACCCAGCTCGGCGTGCACGTCGTCAAGGCCAGCCTGGAGCGTGCCGGCATCACCGGCGCGCAGGCCGATCACCTCGTCTTCGGCAACACCGCGCCGGTCGATCACGACGGCCTGTTCGTCAGCCGCAAGGTCGCCCTGCTCTCCAGCCTGCCCGAGGAGAGCTCGGCGCTCGGCGTGGTCCGCGCCTGCGGCACCGGCTCGCAGGCCATCATCAGCGCCGCGCAGCAGGTGCAGAGCGGCCACAGCCGCATCGCCATTGCCGCGGGCGGCGAGAACTTCTCGCGCATTCCGTACCTCGCCCCGCAGATGCGCTGGGGTGCGGGGCGCGGGCCGGCCGAATTCGTCGACGGGCTCGACCATGTCTACCGCTGCCCCTTCACCAAGGAACTGATGGGCGAGACGGCCGAGACCCTCACTGCGCGCTTCGGCTATGAGCGCCAGGCCATGGACGCGTGGGGCCTGATGAGCCAGCAGCGCGCCGGCGCGGCGATGGCGAGCGGCTTCCTCGCCCGGCAGATCGTGCCCATCGACGTGCCGCAGGCCGGCAAGGGCGGCGTGCGCCGGTTTGAGCACGACGAGTTCCCGCGGCCGCAGGTCACGGCCGAGAAGCTGGCCTCCTTGAAGCCCGTGTTCCGCAAGGACGGCAAGGGCAGCGTCACCGCGGGCAACTCCAGCGGCGTGACCGACGGCGCGGCGGCCCTCGTCGTCGCCAGCGGCGACGCGGCCCGCGCCGCCGGCATTCGGCCCGAAGCCATGCTGGTGGACTGGGCCGTGGTCGGCGTCGCGCCCGAGATCATGGGCGCGGGGCCGGTGCCGGCGATCCGCAAGCTGCTCGAGCGCAACCGCCTGCGCGTCGACGACATCGACTACTTCGAGATCAACGAGGCCTTCGCGGTGGTGAACCTGCATGCCGAGCGCGAACTGGGCACGCCGCGCGACCGCACCAACCTGTACGGCGGCGGCATCAGCATCGGCCATCCTCCGGGTGCGACAGGCCTGCGCATGACCATCACCGCGATGCACCACCTGGCCGACACGCGCGGCCGCTACGCGGTGATCAGCATGTGTCTCGGTTCGGGCATGGGCATGGCGACGCTGATCGAACGCGCCGGCTGAATCCGTCTGCGCCGCCGCCGGCGCAGGCGTGAACCGCTGTTCAGCCCGGCACGAACACCGGCAACGGCGGCCCGCCGTCGCTCGGCTGGAAGCGCACCACGACGCGCTGGCCGATGCGGATCGCGTCGGCATCGGCATCGACGATGTTGGTCATCATCGTTGGCCCCTCGGCGAGCGTCACGTAGGCCACGACATAGGGCACCTCGGCGCGCCGCATGATGCTGAAGCTGTAGACAGTGCCCTCGCCTTTCGCTTGCCGCCATTCGGTATTGACGCTGCCGCAGAATGGGCAGCCGTCGCGCGGGTAATGGTGGTGCTCGCCGCAGTTGGCGCAACGCTTGACGAGCAGCTTGCCCTCGGCGGCGGCGTCCCAGAACGGCTTGGCCTCGGGGTAGACGGTGGGTGCCGGCATCTGGCGCCGGCCAATGGTGAGACTCATGCGCGCTCCAGGATGAGGGTGGCACTGCCGTGCCGGGTGCCCAGCGATCCGCCGGTGCCATGTGCCAGCGCCAGCCGGCAGTTCGGCACCTGCACCTTCGGATGAGCTTCGCCGCGCAGCTGGCGCACGGCCTCGATGACCTTGGTCATGCCGCCGCGGTTGCCCGGGTGGTTGTTGCACAGGCCGCCGCCGTCGGTGTTGAACGGCAGCTTGCCGGTGCCGGCGATCAGGTTGCCGTCGCTGACGAAGCGCCCGCCCTCCCCCTTGGCGCAGAAGCCGAGGTCCTCCAGCGTCAGCAGCACGGTGATCGTGAAGCTGTCGTAGATCGACGCGTACTGGATGTCCGCCGGCTTCACGCCGGCCTCGGCGAACGCCGCCTTGCCGGTCCAGGCGGCGCCGGTGGTCAGCAGGTCGACCTTGCCGCCGCTCTGGTTGCGCAGGTACTCGCCGGTGCCGATGACGTTGACCACCGGGCGCTTCAGGCTGCGCGCGATCTCCGGCCGCACGACGACGAGCGCGCCGCCGCCGTCGCTGATGACGCAGCAGTCCAGGCGGTGCAGCGGGTCGGCGATCATCGGCGAGCCGACCACGTCCTTCACGGTGACCACGTCGCGCACCATCGCATGCGGGTTGTGCTGCGCATGGTGCGACGCGGCCACTCGGATCCACGCCAGCTGCTCGCTCGTCGTGCCATGCTCGTGCATGTGGCGCATCGCGGCCATCGCGTACATGTTGACCGTCGTCGGTGCGTACGGCAGCTCGAAAGGCACGTCTGGCGCGGCACCATAGTTGCGCGGCGCGGTGCCGGTGGCCATGCCTTCGGCCTTGGGCCGGCCAGCCAGCGTGATCAGCGCCACGTTGCAGCGGCCGGCGGCGATGGCCGCCGCGGCGTGCGCCACGTGCACGACGTACGAGGAGCCGCCGGTTTCGGTGCTGTCCACATGGCGCAGCTTCAGGCCCATGTAGTCGACCATCGACATCGCGCCCAGGCCCGGCGCGTCGCCGGCGCAGAAATAGCCGTCGACGTCCTTGATCGTCAGCCCGGCATCGGCGAGCGCGCCGCGCGCGACCTCGGCGTGCAGCTGCGCCACCGACTTGTCGTCGGCGCGGCGGATCGGGTGCTCGTAGGCGCCGGCGATGCAGGCGGTGTTCTTCAGGCTCATGTCAGCTTCCTTGCGGCTTGAGGGTCGCCGTGCCCTTGATGACGTCCTGGCCCTTGGCATTGCGCACCCAGACCTCGTAGACCGGCGGCTCGCTGTCCATGCGCAACTCGCCGCCGCCGGTAACGTTGTCGTCTATCCGCACCGGCTGCACGAACCTGATCTCCAGGTGGATGCGATTCAGCGCCTGCACGCCGAGCGTGTTCTTCAGCGCCTGCCAGATCAGCGCCACCGACATCGTGCCGTGGGCGATGATGCCGCCCATCGGGCTCTTCGCGGCGAACGCCTTGTCGACGTGGATGGGGTTGTAGTCGTTCGTCACCGCGGCGTACTTCATGATGGTGTCGAAGTCGACGTGCTTGGTCGACGGCTTCAGCTGCGCGTGCATGGCGTGTTCCTCCCTCACTGCGCGACCAGCGTGGTCATGATGCCGGTGAACAGCAGTTCGCCTGAGCCGACGGCGCGCGTCTCGCTGCGCACGCGCACCCACTTGCGGTCCTTCTTGATCTCCTTGTCGAGGCACCAGACTTCCGTGCGAATGGTCTCGCCGATGTGCGGCATTCGCTGGATGTCGAAGGTCTGGCCGCCGTGCACGCCGCCGGGCGGGCGCGGCGCGTTGAGCGTCAGCACGGCGTCGATGACGATCATCGCCAGCATGCCGGCCGGCATCACGCCGGGGTCGTCGTCGTCGGGGTAGACGCTGCGCCACTTCGAGACGGTCGATTCGTCGACCGCGAAGTCGCGCGCGCCGTAGTGCTTGCCGGGCTCGTAGTGCGCGTAGTTGAAGACCGATCCTTCGCTCATGCGGGCTCCACTTGAGGAATCTTCTGTTCGCTGCCGGGGAGCGACTCGAAACACACGCGCACCGGCATGCCGATGCGCACCTGCGCCGGGTCGCAGCGCAGCACGTTGCACATGAAGCGAAACCCTTCGTCCAGATCGACCAGCGCCAGCACGTAGGGCACGTCGCCGGCGAAAGCGGGCAGCGGCGCACGGTGGATGACGGAGAAGCTGGCGATGCGTCCGCCGCCGCCGGCCTTGTGCCACTGCAATTGCGTGGCGTGGCACTGCACGCAGGCCGAGCGGGCGTAGAACTGCGCCTTGCCGCAGGCGCCGCAGCGCTGGTAGCGGAATTCGCCGAGGTTGACGCCTTCCCAATAGTGGCGGCTGATGCCGTCGGGCACCGGCACCGGCTTGGCTTGCACGTCGGCCATCGTCAGGCCCTCCCCAGCAAGATCGAGCAATGGCCCGAGAAGATGCCGCCGAGCGTGTGCGCGAAAGCGACCTCGGCGTCCTTCACCTGGCGCGGCCCGCATTCGCCGCGCAGCTGGCGCACCGCCTCGACGACGTGGAACATGCCGCCGGCCGCGCCCGACGAGCCGTACGACAGCAAGCCGCCGTTGGTGTTGACCGGGAACTTGCCGCCGATGGCGAACTCGCCGGCCAGCGCCGCCGGCCCGGCGGCGCCGCGCTCGTAGAAGCCCATCGACTCGAGCTGGATCAGCAGCGTGCTGGTGAAGCAGTCATAGATGTGCGCGCAGTCGACGTCGGCATGCTTCAGCCCGGCGTGGCCCAGCGCGTCGGCCACCGACTCGCGGCAGCCGAAATCGACCAGCGACGGCGCGGCGAAGATGTGCTCGTGGGTATGGCCCTCGCCGGTGGAAAGCAGCTCGA
>CAZXLI010000153.1:0-15378 GCA_964641795.1 uncultured Bordetella sp.
GGCCGCGCACTACGCGAACCCGCTGCTCGTGGTGGCCGGCACCACGCTGGGCATGCTGATCGCCGACGTGCCGGCGGTGTTTGCCGGCGACAAGCTGGCCGCGCGCATCCCGCTGAAGCTGGTGCATGCGGTGGCCGCGCTGATCTTCTTCGGGCTCGGCGTCGCGACGCTGCTGGGCGCCGGCTCCGGCTTCGGGTTCTGACGCGGCAGCGTCAGGCCGTCACCGCCAGCAGCACGTCCGAGGCCTTCACCAGCGCGGTGGCGCGTACGCCGGGCGCGAGGCCCAGTTCCTGCGCAGCGGCCTGGGTGACGATGGCCACCACCGCCACGCCGCCATCGGCCTGCAGCGTGACCTCGACGTTCACCGCGCCGGGGGTCACCGCCTGCACGGTGCCGGCCAGCTGGTTGCGGGCCGAGACCTTCACGCCGTCCAGGCCGGTGGCCAGCAACACCGCCGAGGCCTTGACCAGCACGATCGCGCGCTGCTTCACCTGCAGCCCGAGCGCCTGCGTGCTCTCGTGGGTGACGATGGCCGCGAGCTTGGCGCCGCCCGGCAGCGTGAGCTCGACCTCGTCATTGACGGCGCCGCCGCGGATGGCGCTGACCGTGGCCAGCCACTGGTTGCGCGCGCTGGTCTTCATGTTCAGCACCTTCCACAGCGAGAAGTCTTCGTCGAGGTTCATGCTGGCCTCGCCCAGCTGGCGCAGGAACTGCCGGTGCACGGCGTCCACCTGCTCGTAGCGCGCCACCAGCTTCTCGCCCTGCGCGGTGAGGCGGGTGAAGCCGCCGCCGCGCCCGCCGGCGCCCCGCTCGACCAGCGGCGTGCCGGAGACCGCGTTCATCGCCTCGATCGCCTGCCAGGCGCCCTTGTAGCTGATGCCGAAGGCCTGCGCGGCGCGCGTGATCGAGCCGTGTTCCTGCACCGCGCGCAGCAGCGCGACACGGCCATGGCCGCCCAGGCTCTGGTCGCCCACCGTCAGCCACAGCGAGCCTTGCAAGGCCAGCGGCTGCGTTCGCGTGCGCCGGCGGCTGGTCATGCCGGATGCTCCGCCAGCGCCGCGGCATCATCGACGACGCGGCCGGCCTGCAGCTGCACCACCTGCTGGGCCAGCTGGCGCACGTCGTCGTCGTCGTGGGTGATCAGCAGCATCGGCAGCCGCAGCTCGGCCTGCAGCTGCTTGAGCTCCTCGCGCAGCCGCTCGCGCAGGCCCTTGTCCAGCGCCGCGAAGGGCTCGTCGAGCAGCAGCGCGCGCGGCTCGGTGACCAGCGCGCGGGCCAGCGCGGTGCGCTGGCGCTGGCCGCCCGAGAGCTGGTGCGGAAAGTGAGCGGCCACCGGGCCCAGGTGGAAGGCCTCGATCCAGCGCTCGACGCGCGCATCGGCGATGTCGCGGCGCGGGTTCAGCCAGCCGGGCACCGCGGCAAAGGCGATGTTCTGCCGCACCGTGAGGTGCGGGAACAGCGCGTAGTCCTGGAACACGCAGGCCAGCCGGCGCTGTTGCGGCGTCAGCCACAGGCGCCGGGCGCTGTCGCACAGCAGCGTGCCGCCGATCGCGACACGGGCCTCGTCGGCGCGGCTGATGCCGGCCACCACGCGCAGCGTCTGCGTCTTGCCGGCGCCCGAGGGGCCGTACAGCACGACGCAGGGCGCGTCACTGGCAAAGCGCACGTCCAGCAGGAACTGCGAGCTGCCGTGGCGCAGCTGCTTGCGGATGGCGATGTCCCACATCATCTGCCGCTCAGGCCCGCAGGGCCACGCGCCCCGGCACCAGCCGGCCCGCGGCCAGCAGCACCGCCATGCAGGTGACCGAGGTCAGCGCGACCAGGAAGTTCGCGGTGTCGTCCTGGCCGGCCTGCACCGCTTCGTACACCGCGATCGACAGCGTCTGCGTCTTGCCGGCGATGCTGCCGGCCACCATCAGCGTGGCGCCGAACTCGCCGGTGGCGCGGGCAAAGGACAGCAGCAGCCCGGCCAGGATGCCGCGCCAGGCCAGCGGCAGCGAGACGCGGAAGAACACCGCCGCGCGGCTGATGCCCAGCGTGTGCGCGGCCTCTTCCAGCTGCGGTTCGACCGTCTCGAAGGCCGCGCGCGCGGCCTTGAACACCAGCGGGAAGGCCACCACGGTGGCCGCGACCACCGCCGCCTGCCAGGTGAAGATCAGGCGGATGCCGAAGTGCTGCAGCAGCCAGGCGCCCAGCGGGCCCTGGCTGCCGATCAGCACCAGCAGGTAGTAGCCCAGCACGGTGGGCGGCATCACCATCGGCAGGGTCAGCAGCGCGTCGAGCAGGTCGCGGCCCGGGAAGCGGCCATGCGCCATCGCATAGCCCACGGCCACGCCGAACACCAGGTTCAGCAGCGTGGCGATGCCGGCCACTTTGAGAGTTAGCGCCAATGCGACCCATGCGCCTTCCATCGCGATCGTCCGGCCGCCTTTGCGCTCAGGGCTTGCCGAAGCCGTACTTCGCCAGCACGGCCTGCGCGGCCGGCGCCAGCAGGAAGTCGGCGAACTTCTGCGCCAGTGCAGCGTTCGGCGCCTCCACCAGCGGCGCCACCGGGTACAGCACCGGCCGGGGGGTGGGCACCTGCAGCGCGACCTTCACCTTGTCGGGCATCAGCGCGGCATCCGTGGCGTAGACGAAGCCGGCATCGACCTCGCCTCGGGCCACGTAGTCGAGTGCCTGGCGCACGTTGTTCGCGCCGATCATCTTCGGCTCGATGGCGGCCCACAGGGCGGCCGCTTCGAGCACCGCCCTGGTGTAGCGGCCCACCGGCACGCTGGCCGGCACGCCGATCGCGATGCGCGCGTACCGCGGCTGCGCCAGGTCGGCCACCGACCTGGGCAGCGCGCTGCTGGCGCCGGGCACGATGACCACCAGCGCGTTCGACGCGAAGTTGCGCCGCTGCTCGCCCTTCACCCGCCCCTGGCTCTGCGCCAGGTCCATCGTTTGCTGGTCGGCGCTGGCGAACACGTCGGCCGGTGCGCCCTTGGCGATCTGCTGCAGCAGCGCGCCCGAGGCGCCGAAGTTGAACTGCAGCTTGTGGCCGGGGTTCTCGGCCTCGAACAGCGGGGCCAGGTCCTTGAAGGCGTTGGTCAGGCTGGCCGCCGCCGAGACGGTGATGTCGGCGGCCCGGGCCGCCAGCGCGCTGCAGGCCAGCAGGACCAGCAGCAGGCGGCGGGCAAGGCAGGACAGGGGCCTGGGCATGGCGGGCAGGAGCGGCGGCAGGAGTGGCGTTGTGTCTCAGTATATATAGCGCCACGGCTGCAGAGCAGAATAGACCGATTCCGTCATGTCCAAGTGGACATGACGAGGGTGCCGCTCAGGCCGGCTTGCGGGCGGCCGACACCAGCACCGGCTCGGCCCGGTACAGCGCCGGGAACAGGCGTTTCAAGGCCTCGATCTTGGGCTGGTCGTTGATCACGATGTACGGATGCCGCGGGTTGCGCACCAGGAAGTCCTGGTGGTAGTCCTCGGCCGCGAAGAAGGGTTTGCCGGGTTCGATGCGGGTGGCGATGGCCCGGCGGAACACCCGGGCCTGGTTCAGCTGCGCGATGTAGGCCTGCGCGACGCGGGCCTGTTCGTCGTCGAGCGGAAACACCGCCGAGCGGTACTGCGGGCCGCTGTCCGGCCCCTGGCGGTCGACCTGCGTCGGGTCGTGCGCCACCGAGAAGTACACCTGCAGCAGCTGCGCGAAGCTGACCTGCCGCGGGTCGTAGCGGATCTCCACCGCCTCGGCATGGCCGGTCAGGCCGCTGCCGACCAGCTGGTAGACCGCCGTGCGCCGGTCGCCGCCGGCATAGCCGGAGACGGCGTTGTCGACGCCCTTGACGTGCTGGAACACCGCCTGCACGCCCCAGAAGCAGCCGCCGGCCAGCACGGCCACCGCCGACGCCGTGGCCGGCGCCTTGGCCGTGCCGGGCTCGGCGTAGGCCGGCAGCGGCACCGGATCGCTGTGCGCCGCGGCGCCGGTCCAGGCCAGCAGGCCACCGCCCAGCCCGAGCAGGCCGCCCAGCAGGGCGCGCCGGCTGCTGCCGGGTTCGGCGCGGGGGATCGGTCTCGAAGAGGTCATGACGGTGGGCTCCTGGTGGCTTGGTCGGTGGGGCCAGGCCCGACCTTACGCCGCCCGCCGCCGTTCACTCGTAGCTCAGCACCCGTGCCGCCGGCAGCCGCATCGCGCGCAGCGCAGGCCCGGCGCAGGCCAGCAGCGAGATCGCCAGCATCAGCGCCCCGCCGCCCAGCAGCGCACGGGCGCCGGGCCACCCGTTTGGCGGCACTTCGAACATGATGCGGCCGAAGGCGCGGCCGAGCAGCAGGCTCACCGGGACCGACAGCAGCAGCGCCAGCGCCCAGGCCAGGCCCACGACCACCAGCCCCTCGGCCTGGATCAGCCCGAGGATCGCCCCGTTGCCGGCGCCGATCGCGCGCAGCACGCCGATTTCCCGGGCGCGTTCCAGCACGTTCAGGCCCATCGTCGAGGCCAGGCCCATCGCGCCGACGGCCAGCATCACCCAGCCCATCGCGCCCAGGAAGTCGACCACCATCAGCAGGTGGTCCTCGGCCACGCGGCGCTGTTCGGCCTGCAGATGGCTCGCGCCCACCGGTGCAGCGGCATCGGCCAGCGCGGCGCGCAGGCGCTGCACCAGGTCGCGCTGCGCGGCCCCGGCCTGCGCCGTGCTGCCGACCACCAGCGTGCTGGCGAGCCGGTTGCCGGCCAGGGCATCGAGCGCGGCACGCGGGGCGTAGACCAGCGGCTGCGGGCCGCTGTCCACAAGGCCGACCACGGTCCAGTCGCTGCGCTGCCCCTCGATGCGCAGCGTCAGCCGGTCGCCGACACGGACCTTCGGACCCAGGCCCTGCTGCCGCAGCCAGCTCTGGCTGGGCACCAGCGCCGCTGCGTCGCCCGGCTGCAGCCAGCGCCCGGCGCGCACCGGCGGTTGCAGCAGGCGGCCCTCCGGCGGCACGCCGAGCAGGCTGAAGCTGTCGCTGGTGAGTCCGTCGGTTCGCTGCAGCATCGCGCGGGCGCTACGCCAGGCTTCGGCCTGCTGCACGCCGTCGACGCCGCGCGCGGCGGTTTCGATCGCCGCCGCATCGGCCGGCTGGGCCAGCCGCAGCGACAGCTGCCAGCGCTGCGCGGCGTACAGCAGGTCCACCGAATCGCGCACCGCCACGCGCAGGCTGCCGGCGGCCAGGAACACCGCGCCACCGCTGGCCAGTGCCAGCAGCGTCAGCAACATGCGCTGGCGGCGGCGGAACGCATTGCCGATGGCCAGCAGCAATGGCCGGCTCAGGCCGGCGGTCGGCAGCCGGCGCCGGCTGGCCAGCGCCTGGCCGCTGCGCACGATGCCGATGTCGCGCAGCGCGGCGGCCACCGGCTCGCGTGCGATGCGCCAGACCGGACCCAGCGCCGCCAGCAGCGGCAGCAGCAGGCCCACGGCGAGCTGCAGCGCCGGCGACCAGGCTGGCAGTGCCAGGCCGTCGAGCCGGAAGTTCAGCAGCTCGGCCTTCAGCGCGGCGTACTGCCGGCCCGCGGCCCAGGCCAGCGGCAGCGCGATGGCGGTGGCGGCCAGCCCCAGCGCCGCGGCCTGGCCGAGGTACAGCGCCAGGATCGGCGCGCGGCCGGCGCCCAGCGTCTTCATCACGCCGATCTGCCGCGCCTGGCCGGCCAGCGTGGCGTTGACCAGGTTCAGCACCAGGCACCCGCTCACCAGCAGCGCCAGCAGGCCGAAGGCGCCCTGCGTCAGCAGCAGCGAGTTCATCTGCGCCGCGTGCACATGCTGGCCGGGTTCGGGCACCTCGACCCGCAGCACCGTGTGCCCGGCCTGCTCGAGCCGCGCCTGTGCGGCCGCGGCGATGCGGCGCACGCCGTCGCGGTCGAGCGCCGTGTCCTGCACGCGCAGCTGCAGCTCGTTGAAGCCCGGTGGCGCGCCCAGTTGCTGCAGCAGCGCCGGCGTTGCAAACGCCACCACCAGGTGCTCCATCCAGCCCGGCGCCAGGCTGACATCGCGCACCGCGCCGGCCAGCGGCACCGTCTGCGCCGCGCCGCCATCGAGCTGCACCGATAACGTCTCGCCGACGCGTCCCTCGGCGAACGCCAGCGAGGACTGCTCGATCACCAGCGCCGCGGCCGGTGGCGGCCAGGCGCCGGCCTCGGGCTGCAGCCGCGCGATGTCGGCCGCCGCGAAGTCGTCCAGCGCGACCAGCTGGGCGGCGCGCCACGCACCCTGGCCCTGCACGCTGGCCGCCACGCTGCGCCGCAGGCGTGCCGCGGCCATGCCGGGCAACTGGCGCAGTTCGTCGCGCAGCGCCGGCGCGATCGGGGCGGCCGTCACCAGCGTGGCCGAGACCGGCAGGCTGGCCGCAAAGCCCTGCGCCGTGCCGGCGCGCACCAGGGCCCAGGCGTTCAGCACCGTGCCGGCACCGGCCAGGCTGAAGCCCACCGCCAGCAGCACCAGCAGGCTGCGCGCGCGGTGCAGCAGCAGGCCGCGCCAGCCCAGTGTCCAGCGGGTGTCACGCATCGGCCGGCACCCCTTGGTGCGCGACCTGGGCGTCGCCGGCCTGCAGCCGGCCATCGCGCAGCCGCAGCGTGCGGGTCGCGCAGCGCAGCGCGGCCTGTTCGTGGGTGACCATCACCACCGTCAGCCCCTCGTCGCGCACCAGCGTCGCCAGGGTCTGCAGCAGGGCCTGGGCATTGTGCGAATCGAGGTTGCCGGTGGGCTCGTCGGCCAGCAGCAGCGGCGGCTCGTTGGCCAGCGCGCGCGCCACCGCCACGCGCTGCTGCTGCCCGCCCGAGAGCGCGGCCGGGAACTTGTGCGCCTGGTCGGCGACGCTCAAGCGTTCCAGCCACTGCAGCGCGCGCCGGCTGCGCTCGGGGCCGGGCCAGCGGCGGCAGAAGTCCATCGGCAGCATCACGTTTTCCAGCGCCGTCAGCGTCGGCAGCAGCTGGAAGAACTGGAACACGATGCCCACCTGGCGGCCGCGCCAGGCCGACAGCGCGGATTCCTTCATCGACCGCAGCGCCTGGCCGGCGACGCGCAGCTCGCCTTCATCCGCGCGGTCGATGCCGGCCATCAGGTTCAGCAGGGTCGACTTGCCGCTGCCGGACGGGCCGACGATGCAGACGAACTCGCCGCGATCGATCGTGAAGCTGACGTCGGTCAGTGCGGCGAACCGGCCGGCGGCGCCGGGGTAGCTCTTGCTGACGCGCTGCAGTTGCACCAGCGCTTCGGAGGTGAGGGCTTGCATGGCGATGGACTCTAGGGCGGCAGCCCGCCGCGCCGCATGCAGCTCGACGGCACCGTTGAACCGTTCGGCGAAAGCGCCCGCGCAAGGGTGCCGCGGCGCGGCATGCTGCGGCCATCCCGTTGTGCTGGAGGCAGCGCCGTGAACCGCTGGTCATCGCTCGTCGTCGTCTTTCTGCTGTGGCTGGGCCTGGGCCTTGCGCAGGCCCAGCCGGCCACCGCGCCGGCGCACGAGGCCGGCCAGTTCGACTTCCTGGTCGGTCAGTGGGAGCTGGAAGTGACGCCCAAAGTGAGCGGCCTGGCGGCGATGATCCATGGCGCGCCCAAGCTCACCGGCAGCTGGAAGGCCTGGCGCGCCTTCGACGGCCACGGCATCAGCGACGAGCTGCGCATCGTCGACGGCTCGGGCAACCCGGTGGCGCTGTCGCATGCGCAGCGGGTGTACGACAGCGCCGGCAAGCGCTGGGTGATCGGCACGCTGGACGTCTACCGGGCGCGCTTCAGCAACGCCACGGCCCAGTGGCAGGACGGCGAGATGCGCAGCAGCGGCAGCGGCATCGGCGCCGACGGCAAGCCCTACCTGACCCGCGGCCGCTTCTACGAGATCGGGCCGGACCGCTTCCGCATGCGCCAGGACCGTTCGCTCGACAACGGCGCCACCTGGGAAGAGGGCACCCTGGTGCTGAGTGCGCGACGCGTGGCCAGGACCGCGCCGCGCTGAGCATCGCCCGCAGCGCAAAATCGGCCGGCCTTGTCCTCCCGATCGCCCTCCACCACCGCGATGTCCCGCTTCTGGCTGTGGCTGCCCTTGCTGCTGGGCTGGCTGCCGGCCTGGGGCCTGTTCACGGTGCTGATGATGATGGCGCACCAGATGGCGCTGGGCGATGCGGCGCTGGGCGCGGCGCGGCTGGCCTTCACCGCCGCGCTGCTGGGGCTGCTGGTGCAGCGGCTGACCCTGCGGGTGCCTTGGCCCTACCCGTTCCGCCTGCGCTTCGTGGCCGTGCATGCGCTGGCCGCGCTGCTGTACGCCATCGGCTGGATCGTGCTGGACAGCGTGGTCGAGAGCCTGCTGCGTGGCCGCTGGGTCATCGTGCGCGGGCCGGGCATCGCGGCGTTCCTGGTCACCGGCGTGTGGTTCTACGTGATGGTGGCCGGCATCTGCTACGCCAACCGCACCGCCGAGCGCGGGGCGCAGCTGCAGCTGCAGGAGGCGCGCATGCAGCTGGCCGCGCTGCGCACGCAGCTGCAGCCGCACTTCCTGTTCAATGCGCTGCACACCGTGGTGCAGCTGATCCCGCTGGACCCGCGCGCGGCGGGCCACGCGGCCGAGCAGCTGGCGGGCCTGCTGCGCCAGGCCATCGAGGAGCAGCGCGACCGCGTGCCGCTGCGCAGCGAGTGGGCCTTCGTGCAGCGCTACCTGGCGATCGAGTCGATCCGCTTCGGCGACCGGCTGGCCGTGCAGGCCGAGCTGCCGCCCGAGGCGATGGCCGGTCGGCTGCCCTCGTTCGCGCTGCAGACGCTGGTCGAGAACGCGGTGCGCCATGCCGCCGCGCCGTCGGTGAGCCGCACGACGCTGCGCATTGCCGCGGCCCACGAAGGCGGCGAGCTGGTGATAACGGTCGAAGACGATGGCCATGGCATCGACACCCAGGCGCTGGCAGCCAGCCCCGGCACCGGGCTGCGCCGGCTGCGCGAGCGATTGGCCTGGCTGTACGGCGGCAGTGCCACGCTGCAGATCGACAGCGCCCCGGGGCGCGGCTTCCGCGCCCGGCTGCGCGTGCCGCAGACGGCCGTGTCCGAGGACGACGATGACTGAGCCCGCGGCCAGGCTGCGCTGCGTGATCGTCGACGACGAGCCGGTGGCCCGCGCCGGACTGCGCCATGCGTTGGCCGAGGTCGATTGGCTGCAGTGCGTCGGCGAGGCGGCCGACGGCCTGAGTGCGCTGCGCGTGGTCGACGAACTGAAGCCGGACCTGGTGTTCCTGGACATCCAGATGCCCGGCCTGCCGGGCACCGAGCTGCCGGCGCGCTGGCAGCACCGGCCGACGATCGTGTTCACCACCGCCTACGCCGAGCATGCGGTGACGGCCTTCGAGCTCGGCGCGCTGGACTACCTGCTCAAGCCCTTCGGACCCGAGCGCCTGCAGGCCACGCTGGACCGGCTGCGCGCGGCCATCGGCGAGCCGGTGCCGCCGGCGCTGGAGCGCTTCGACGAAGCCTGGCGCACGCAGCCGATCAGCCGGCTGTTCGTGCGCAACGGCCGCGCGATCGTGCCGCTGGCGGTGGCCGGCGTGCAGTGGTTCGAGGCGGTCGGCGACTACGTGGCCGTGCACGCCGGCGCGGCCGGCACGCACCTGGTGCACCTGGCGTTGCAGCGGCTGGAGGCGCGGCTGGACGCGGCGCGCTTCGTGCGCATCCACCGCACCTGCATCGTCAACCTCGACCAGGTGGCGGCCTTTCGCAAGCAGGACGGTGGCGGCCTGGTGGCCGAGCTGCGCGACGGCACCCAGCTGCCGGTGAGCCGCAGCAAGGCGCAGGCGCTGAGAGGCCTGGCGCGCTGAGGCTGCTCGCCGCAACAAATGCAACCCGGCCGACGGCGGCATGATGCGCAGCCGCAACCGGGGCGTCGCACACTGCCGGCATGACCCAGCCCCTCGCCCCGATCCGCCTGTTGCAGCCGCTGCTGCTCTCGCTGTGCCTGCTGGCCGCGTTGCCCGCCCAGGCGCAATCCGCGCCGGCCCAGCCGGCTGCGGCCGCGAACGAGGCCGCCGCGGCCCAGGCCGTCGTGCAGGGCCTGCTGCAGGCCCACTTCAAGACCGACATGGGGTTCACCCCCGCCTCGGTGGCCGCCAAGGCCGAGCGCCTGACGCCGGACCTGCAGCGCCGGCTGCTGAAGCAGCTGGCCAAGCCCGTGCCGGCCGACGAGGTGCCCGACATCGACGGCGACCCGTTCACCAACAGCCAGGACCTGCCCACGCGCTTCCAGCTCGAGCCGGCCAAGCTGCGTGGCGCGCAGGCCGAGGTCACCGTGCGCTTCAGCGGCCACGGCATGAACCAGCGCGTGCGCTACCTGCTGCAGCGGGTGGACGGCCAATGGCGCATCGACGACCTGCGCTACGCCGACGGCTCGACGCTGCGCCAGCTGCTGCACTGAGCAGCCTGCCTAACGCTCGATCGGTGCGTCCGACGGCGGCGCCGTGCGCTGCAGCGGACCGGTGGCCAGCGCACGCTCGACATCCTTGCCCAGGCCCTGCGCCAGCATGGCCATCAGGTGGAAGGCGAAGGCCGGGTTCTGGTAGAAGAGCTGGCGCACCGTGCTCTCGTGGATCTGCAGCACCGTGCAGGCGGTGACGCAGCGCACCGTCTGCGTGCGGCGGTGCTCGGGCGAGAACAGCGCGATCTCGCCGAAGATGCGCCCGGGCGTGATCTCCGCCCCGATGCCGGCCAGCTCCAGCCGGCCTTCGGCCAGCAGGTACAGGCTGTCGGCCTTGTCGCCCTTGTTGAAGAGCGTCTGCCCGGCGTTGAAGCGCTTGGCCTTCATGTGCGGCCGCAGCCACAGCGCGGCCATCTCGGCGGCCACGCCGGCGCGGCTGACGCGGCGCGACAGCCGCGTCAGCTCCACCGCCCGGTACAGGTTGATCGGCAGCAGCGAGGCGGCGATCAGCAGCGTGACCGGCGAAGGGTGCAGCGCGCCGTAGGCCATCAGCCCGAGGTTGCTGCCCACGGCCAGCCAGCGCAGTGGCAGCATCGTGCGGCACAGTGCGCCGGCCACCACCATGGCAATCGCGATGCCGGCTGCCAGGTGGGCCGCCAGCTGCAGCGGCGACGCCAGCACCGCATCGGCCGTCGCCGCCAGCCGCGACAGCCCCTCGGTGAGCAGCGCTTGCAGGCTCATCCGGCCACCCTTCGGCGGGGGTGTGAAAACCGCACTCCGGCCGGGTGACCGGCTGCATCGCGCGAAAAGCCGCCGGTTTCTACAGTGGGCCCACGTCGATGCGATGCAGCGACGACAAGCGAGTCAACCCCTACTGCCACGGAGCCCACCATGAACTTCAAGACCACCCTGCTGGACGACCGACTGAATGCCGTGCTGATCGCCGTGACGCTGGTGCTCGCGCTGATCGGCGATGCCGACAGCCTGTTCGCCGACGCCGGCACACAGGCGGTCGCGATGGCCGTGGTCCCGGCGACCATCGTCTGAACGGCGATGCCGGCGCGTGCCAGCGAGGCGGCCTCGAACTGCGGCTGTTCGGCTGTCACTGACGAAACCCTCCGTGCCACGCACTGCGGCATTCGCACTGGGGAGCGGCCCGGCGTGCTCATGGCCCACGAGTGTAAGTTCGTGTCGGCCGCCGCAGCGCCGGGCGGCGCTCCGGCGCGTCGGGTGCTAACGCGTCATCAGTGCGTCCAGGTGGCGGCGCCGCCGGTCTGGCCCGCCAGGCGCACCTGGTTCTTGCCGCCGTGCTTGGCGGCGTACAGCGCTTCGTCGGCCAGGCGCAGCAGGGCTTCGGGCGTGCCGTCCAGCCGCGGGTTGTCGCTGCCGCACAGGCCGATGCTGACGCTCAGGCCACGGCCGTGGGACGCCGGCGCGACCAGCCCTTCGATGCCGGCGCGCAGCCGCTCGGCAATCGCCTCGGCCTGCGGCGGCTCGGTGTTCGGCAGCAGCAGCGCGAACTCCTCGCCGCCGTAGCGTGCGGCCAGGTCGCCGGCCCGCTGGGCGCAGGCTTTCAGCACCGTCGCCACCTGGCGCAGCACGTCGTCGCCGGCCAGGTGCCCGCAGTTGTCGTTCAGCAGCTTGAAATCATCCAGGTCGATGAACAGCAGCGCCAGCGGGCTGCCTTCGCGCTGTGCGCGACGGCATTCGGTCTCCAGCGCGGCATCGAAGCTGCGGCGGTTGGCCAGGCCGGTCAGGCCGTCCGTCACCGCCAGTGCTTCCAGGCGGCGCCGCGTGTGGTCCAGCTCGTCCTCGATGGCCTTGCGCGCGGCGATGCCGCGGACGTTGATCACCATTTCGAGGGGCGCGTCAGCATCGCCTTCGCGCGGCGGCAGCCGGCTGGCGCGCGATTCGATCCACACATACCTGCCGTCGGCATGCAGCACGCGGGCGCGGTAGTCCGCCTCGGGCTGGCCGCGCAGGCGCTGCAAGGCTGCCAGCACGGAGGCGATGTCCTGCGGATGGCAGAAGTCGATCACCGGGCGGCCGAGGATCTCGTCCGGCCGCCAGCCCAGCAGCTTGGCGACGTTGGGCGAGACATACGTCAGCCGGCCTTCGCGCAGCGTGGCCACGGTGTCGCTGGAATGCTCGGCCAGCATGCGGTAGCCGGCCTCGCTGGCGCGGGCGCGCGCCTCGGCCTCGCGCAGGGCCTGCTGCTGGCGCTTCATGCTGGTGATGTCCACATGCACGAAGCAGCCACGTCCGTCGCTGGCATGGCCGCGCTGCTCGATCACCCGCACCCAGCGCTCGCCGGGCAGCGCCAGCTCGAAGGGGGCACCGGAAAAGCGCTGGTTCTCGCTCAGGATTTCCAGGCTCTGAAGGAAGGCTGGTGCCTGCGGCTCGTCGCTCCAGGCCTGGCGCAGCAGCGCTTCGAAGCCGGCGCCGGCCACATCCTCCAGCGAGCGCAGGCCGTACAGCGCCAGGAAGGCCTGGTTGGCCCACAGCATGCGATCGCCGGCATCGACCACCAGCACGCCGTCGGGCATGCTTTCGAGGATGGCCGAGGCGCCATCGGCCAGCGTTGGCTTCAAAGGCCGGGCCTCGAGCGCCGGATCGGCCAGCGCCGACACCTTGCGCCAGACGCGCAGGCGGCCGAACGCGCCCATCTCCACCGAGGACACCCGCACACGGTAGCCGCGGTGATCGAACTCGTAGGGCCGGCGCTGGCTGCGATGCCGCTGCACGCCTTCGGCGACGTAGCGCTCGATCAGCGGCAGTTCCTCGGCCGACAGGCGCACGCCGTAGAAGCGACGCAGGTTCTCGGCATAAGGCTCACCCTCGTGCACCGCACCCTGGTGCTCGGGGAAAAAGGCCAGAAAGGTCTGGTTCCAGGCCAGCGTGCGGTCGTGGTGGTCGAAGGCGCAAAAGCCGACGTCCAGGCCATCCAGCGCCGCGGCGGCCGCGCGCAACAAGGCAGTCTTCACTACAACCCAGCCTTGGCCGTCATTGGCCTGATTTACTACATAAATCTATTTTAGTGATTTCGATGCCCATCGCACCGCACGCTTGATGGGCAATTTGTGCATTTTTCCCCGCCTTGCCCGCGCGCTACGGGCTGGCGGGGGCCTGCCGGATCGCCTGCGAGCGTTGCTCCAGCTCCTGCCGCAGCTGGCGGCGCAGCTGGGCCGCGGCGTGGCGGCGCCTGTCGTCGTCGGTCACCGGCTGCAGCGGCGGCACCGGTATCGGCTTGCCGTCGTCGCCCACCGCCACCATCGTGAAGAAGCAGCTGTTGACATGCCGCGTCGTGCGGCTGCGGATGTTCTCGGCCAGCACCTTGATGCCGACCTCCATCGACGAGCTGCCGGTGTAGTTGACCGAGGCGAGAAAACTGACCAGTTCGCCCACCTGGATGGCCTGGCGAAACATCACCTGGTCGACCGACAGCGTCACGACGTAGGCCCCCGAGTAGCGGCTGGCGCAGGCAAAGGCCACCTGGTCCAGCAGCTTCAGGATCGTGCCGCCATGCACCTTGCCGGAGAAGTTCGCGGTGTCGGGCGTCATCAGCACCGTCATCGTCAGCTGGTGGGTCGGCAGGGCGGGCTGGGTGCCCGGTGCGATGCTCATGGTCGGAGGGTCCTTCGGTACCGAGTCGATGGGTGGCTGCGCATTGTCGGGGCCGCGCGCGCGACTTCGGCTTTCTTGCCCGCGGTCAATTGACACCGCCGCAAGCCGGCCCGCACAATCCGCCCCGCTCCGGGGTGCACGCATGGTGCGTGCTGAGACGGTGAATCCGAACCCGCGAACTTGAACCGGTTAGTACCGGCGTAAGAAGAGCTGTCAAACCCACGGCTTCGCGTGCTGCTGCGCGCCGTAGACCCGGGGGCGACCTTCGGAGCACTGTCAGTCGCACGAAGGAGCCCTCCATGAACGCCCCCGAACACCTGCCGCCGCTGGCCGAACGCCTGGCGCCACGGCCAGAGGCCTTGACGGCTCTGCGTGAACCTTTCCCAGCGTCGACCAAGGTCCATCTCGCGGGCTCGCGGCCCGATCTGCAGGTGCCGCTGCGCGAGGTGCGGCTGAGCAACGGCGAGACGGTGTCGCTGTACGACACCTCCGGCCCCTACACCGACCCGGCCGTGGCCATCGACGTGCACCGCGGCCTGCCCGCGCTGCGCGCCGCCTGGATCGCCGAGCGTGCCGACAGCGAACCCTACGCCGGCCGCGCCCCCCAAGCGCTGGACGACGGCGCCCGCCAGGCCGCCCGCGCCGAAGGCGGCGACGGGGCCGGCCTGCAGGCGCTGCGCGAACGCGCCGCCGCGCTGCAGCGCCAGCCGCGCCGCGCGAAGGCCGGCGCCAACGTCACCCAGATGCACTACGCCCGGCGCGGCATCGTGACGCCGGAGATGGAGTACGTCGCGCTGCGCGAGAACGGCCGCCGCGAGTGGATGGCCGCGCACCTGGCTAACGCACAACGCGAGCGTCGCCGCGCCGGCAACCCGCTGGGCGCCGCGCTGCCGGCCGGGCCGATCACGCCCGAGTTCGTGCGTGACGAGGTGGCGCGCGGCCGCGCGATCATCCCGGCCAACATCAACCACCCGGAAATCGAGCCGATGGCCATCGGCCGCAACTTCCTGGTGAAGATCAACGCCAACATCGGCAACTCGGCCGTCACCTCCAGCATCGAGGAAGAGGTGGAGAAGCTGGTCTGGTCCATCCGCTGGGGCGCGGACACGGTGATGGACCTCTCGACCGGCCGCCACATCCACACCACGCGCGACTGGATCCTGCGCAATTCGCCGGTGCCGATCGGCACGGTGCCGATCTACCAGGCGCTGGAGAAGGTCAACGGCAAGGCCGAGGACCTGACCTGGGAGATCTATCGCGACACGCTGATCGAGCAGTGCGAGCAGGGCGTCGACTATTTCACCATCCATGCCGGCGTGCGCCTGCCCTACATCCACCTCACCGCCAACCGCGTCACCGGCATCG
>CAZXLI010000154.1:0-15376 GCA_964641795.1 uncultured Bordetella sp.
GATTTCCGTGCCCTGGTTGTTCAGCAGGCTCTTGAGCTTCATGCGCACGGTGGCAGCGTTGCGGCCGCCGCGGGAATACTCGGTCTTGAGCACCACCCAGGGGTCCTTGCCCTGCATGATGACGTTGCCGGCGCGGATTTCTTGAGCGATTTTCATGGGTCGACCTCTGGCCCGACAGCCCGGGCCTGCAGAAATGGAAGCAAAGCCTTGAATTCTAGCGTCTTCGGGCCACGAATTGCTGCAACTGCGTGATCAGGTCCTGTTGGGCGAGCAGGCCATCACGCCAGGTTTCAGTGGCGCGAATCCAGGGTGCCAGGGCTGGCAGGCGATCGGGCCACGGGCCCAGGCCATTCCAGGCCTGCCAGAGCCCGCGCACCGCCGGGTCCGAGTGCCCGGCCGCGGCGTCGAAGCGATCGAGGAAGGCGTAGAGCTTGGCGGCGTGCGCGCCGTCGGCCTGGGGATAGATCTGCCAGACGAACGGCCGGCCCGGCCACTGGGCTTGCACGAAGGAATCCTCTCCGCGCACGAAGTTCAGGTCGGTGGCGTGCAGCAGGGCATCGAACCGCGGCTGCGGCAGCCACGGCAGGGCGTGCGCGCGCATCGTGGGCGGCAGGGGCAGGGTGGCCAGCATGGCCTGGGCTGGGCCGGGCGTGGCAAGCAGCAGCGTCGGTGCATCGGCCAGCAGGTCGGCGAGGGCCCGCAGCGGGCTGCCGGGGTAGCAGAACAGCAGCACGCGACGTTCGTGCTGGCGGGGCGCGATGCCGAGCGTCGCCAGCAGGTCGGTTGGCGCTTGGACAATCGTGGCCGTGGGCCGCATCAAGCCGCCGGTGCGGGGCGTGAAGCCAGGGTAGAAGAACCATTTGTCGAGGCCCGCGCCGGGCCCGCCGGACTGCGGCGATCGCAGCCCGTGCGATCGTTCGACATAGTCTTCGGCACTCAGGTATTCGAGGTTGATCCAGGTCGGGGCCGGGCGCTGCTGCGCCATGCGCGCGATGAAGCGCGACGGCGGATCGCAGCCGAAGGCTTCGATCACCACCTCGCCGGGCGCGACCTCGGGGCCTACCTCGGCCTGCTGCCAGGCGCTGACCTCGACGCCGGCCGCGCCCTCGGGGGCCATCCAGGTCAATGCGCTGGCATCGTCGATCCACAACCGCACGCGCTCACCGCGCTGCGCGAGGCCGGCGGCCAGGCGCCAGCAGACGCCGACATCGCCGAAGTTGTCGATCACACGGCAGAACAGGTCCCAAAGCATCACCGGATTATCGAAGTGGCGCTGGCTGCAGAATTGCGCCTCGATGAGCGAACCGCCGATGCCACCCAGCCCCGATGCCGCGCCGGACGCCACGCGCGAGCGCCTGCTCGCCGAGGTGGCGGCGTTGCCCAGCCTGCCGGGCGTGTACCGCTACTTTGATGCGCAGGACCAGGTGCTGTACGTCGGCAAGGCGCGCAGCCTGAAGAAACGAGTCTCGAGCTACTTCCACAAGGACCACGGTGGCACGCGCATCGGCCACATGGTGGGCCGCATCGTGCGCATGGAAACCACGGTGGTGCGCACCGAGGCCGAGGCCCTGCTGCTCGAGAACAACCTGATCAAGGCGTTGAACCCCAAGTTCAACATCCTGTTCCGCGACGACAAGAGCTACCCCTACCTGAAGCTGGTGTCGCACACCTTTCCGCGCATGGCCTACTACCGCGGCGCGGTGGATCGCAAGCACACGTACTTCGGGCCTTATCCCGGCGCCTGGGCGGTGAAGGAGACCATCCTGCTGCTGCAGAAGGCCTTTCGGCTGCGTACCTGCGAAGACACGGTGTTCGCGAACCGCTCGCGCCCGTGCCTGCTGTACCAGATCCGCCGCTGCTCGGGCCCCTGCGTCGGGCTGATCTCGCCGACGGACTACGCGCGTGACGTGGCCCATGCCGAGCGCTTCCTGCGCGGCGATGCCGAGGATGTGATCGAGACGCTGCAGGGCCAGATGATGGCCTACTCCGACGCGCTGGAGTTCGAACGCGCGGCCGATGTGCGCAACCAGATCCAGGCCCTGTCGCGCGTGCTGCACCAGCAGTCGGTGGAAGAGAGCAGCCTCTCGGCGCGCGATCGCGACGTGGACATCCTCGCAGTGCGTGTGCAGGGCGGCCGCGCCTGCGTGAACCTGGCGATGGTGCGCGGCGGGCGCCACCTGGGCGACCGGGCCTACTTCCCCACGCATGTCGAGGAGGCCGCGGCGCTGTCGGCCGACGAGGCGCTGGAACGCTCCGAGACCGCATCGGTCGAACAGCAGGTGCTGGAAGCCTTCGTTGCGCAGCACTACCTGGGCGTGACCCCGCCACCGGCACTGGTGCTGAGCCACGCCGTCGATGCGGCGCTGCTCGAGGCCTTGTCGGAGCAGACCGGTGTGCGATTGAACGCGCAGCACCAGCCGCGCGAACAGCGGCGCGTCTGGCTCGAGATGGCCGAGAAGGGCGCCGAGATCGCGCTGGCGCGCCTGCTGGCCGAGGAAGGTTCGCAGCGCGAGCGCACGCGCGCGCTGGTCGATGCGCTGGACCTGGCGGTGCAGGACCTCGATGCATTTCGCATCGAGTGTTTCGACATCAGCCACACGGCTGGCGAGTCGACGCTAGGCTCCTGCGTCGTCTACCAGAACCATGCGATGCGCAACAACGAATACCGGCGCTACAACATCGAAGGCGTGACCGGCGGCGATGACTACGCCGCGATGCGGCAGGTGCTGACCCGCCGCTATGCCAAGCTGGCCGAGGCGCTGGCGGCACCGGATGCGTCGGGCACCGGCAGCGTGCGCGGCCAGCGCATGCCCGACCTGGTGCTGGTCGACGGCGGCCGCGGCCAGGTGTCGATGGCGCGCGAGGTGTTCACCGAACTCGGCCTCGACCTGTCGATCATCGTCGGCGTCGAGAAGGGCGAGGGGCGCAAGGTCGGGCTCGAGGAGCTGGTGTTCGCCGATGGGCGCGAAAAGATCTACCTCGGGCACGACTCGGCGGCGCTGATGCTGGTGGCGCAGATCCGCGACGAGGCCCACCGCTTCGCGATCACCGGCATGCGGGCTCGGCGGGCGCGCGTGCGCACCGGCGGCAGCAGCCTCGAGGAGATTGCCGGTGTCGGACCGAAGAAGCGCGCGCGCCTGCTGCAGCGCTTCGGCGGCGTGCGTGGCGTGACGGCCGCGAGCGTCGATGACCTGGCCAGCGTCGACGGCATCTCGCATGAACTGGCGGAGACGATCTACCGTGCGCTGCACTGACATTCAAACCTCGAGGGCCGGCGACTTGCGCCGCCGTGCTGCGACCGTGGTCGCCACGGTCTTGCTGGCGGCTTGTGGCGCCGCCACCGGTCCGCGGCAGGCGGTGACACCTGTGCCGGCGCCCACACCGGCACCCACACCGGCGCCGATGACCGCCGCGCCGTCGACTGCAGCACACGCGCCTTCGGCCGCGCCCTTGCCGCCGACGCGCCGCGCGCGCGACTGGAACGAGTACCGCGTGCTCGCCGCGATGCGCATCGTGGCCGCCAGCCGCGGGGGCAGCTACGACGGCCCGGTGGCCGAACCGCTGCTCGCGATTCCGGTGCTGGAGATCGAGCTCAACAGCGACGGCAGCGTGCGCAACATCAAGGTGCTGCGCAAGCCGAGCCAGGCGGTGGACACGGTGCAGCTGGCCATCGATGCGGTGCACCGGGCCGCCCCGTTCGGCGATGTCCGGCATCTGCCGCGACCCTGGCGCTTCTCGGAAGTGTTCCTGTTCAACGACGATCGGCGCTTCAAGCCCAGCAGTCTCGATCTGTAGTTGCGCGCGAGTCCGGCACAATGCCGGCATGTTCCTCACGCTGCCGACCTTGTTGACATGGGCGCGCATCGTCGCGATCCCGCTGATCGTCGGCGTGTTCTACCTGTCCTGGCCGCCGGCGCTGTGCAACCTGATCGCCACGGTGATGTTCGTGGTGTTCGCGCTGACCGACTGGGCCGATGGCTGGCTGGCGCGCCGGCTGAACCAGACCTCGGCCTTCGGCGCCTTTCTCGATCCGGTGGCCGACAAGTTCCTGGTCTGCGCCTCGTTGCTGGTGCTGGTGCAACTGGGCCGGGTGCATGCACTGGTCGCGCTGGTGATCATCGGCCGCGAGATCGCGATCTCGGCGCTGCGCGAATGGATGGCGCACATCGGCGCTTCGCGCAGCGTGGCGGTGCACATGCTCGGCAAGCTGAAGACCACGACGCAGATGGTGGCGATCCCGTTCCTGCTGTACGACGGCAAGCTGTTCGGCCTGATCGACACCCGCCTGTGGGGTACCGGCCTGCTGCTGGTGGCCACGGTGCTGACGATCTGGTCGATGGTGTACTACCTGCGCAAGGCCCTGCCCGAGATCCGCGCCAAGGCCGGCTGAGGTGCGTGCCACTGCCGCTGCGCAGGCGCCCGAGCGCTCCTGGGTCGCCGCGATGCCGGCGGTCTTCGTGCTCATCTGGAGCACCGGGTTCATCGTCGCGCGCTACGGCATGCCGCATGCGCCTCCGTTGACCTTTCTGAGTTGGCGCTATGCGCTGTCGCTGCTGGCCTTCGCGCCGTGGATCTGGCTGACCCGCGCGCCCTGGCCGCAGGGTGGCGCGCAGTGGTGGCACCTCGCCCTCAGCGGCGTGCTGATGCATGCGGGCTACCTTGGGGGCGTGTGGGCCGCCGTGCGGCTGGGCATGTCGGCCGGCACGATTGCCTTGATCGTCGGTCTGCAACCGCTGTTGACGGCCATCTGGGTCAGCTGGCAGGGCGAGCATCGCGTCGGTCCGTGGCAGGCGTTCGGCTTGATGCTGGGCTTGCTGGGCCTGGGCCTGGTGGTTGGCCACAAGCTGCACAACGGCATCGTGACGCCCGCCAACCTGTCGCTGGCATTGATGGCGCTGGCCGCTATCACCGTTGGCACGCTGTATCAGAAGCGGCATGTGCGGGCGTCCGATGTGCGAACCGGCAACTTCGTTCAGCTGGCGGCGGCATGGCTTGTGACTGCGCCGTTGTCCTGGATCGAGCCGGCCGGCATGCAGTGGCATCCCGAATTGATCGGTGCGCTGGCCTGGTCGGTCCTGGTGCTGACGCTGGGCGGCAGCTCGTTGCTGATGTGGCTGATTCAACGCGGGGCGGCAACGCGGGTCACCAGCCTGCTGTACCTGGTCCCGCCGTGCACGGCGGTGCTGGCCTGGCTGCTGTTCGACGAGACGCTCGCGCCGCTGGCGCTGGCCGGCATGGTGCTGTGCGTCCTGGGGGTCGCGCTGGTGCTGCGCGCGCCGATGCCTGCTGCACCATCCGCGGCGTCCACTGCACGGGGAATATCCGGGGATTGATTACGCATAGAATCGCGCCCTCGCGCTTGACACTGCCAGGGGCCACCGCTGTAATCAAGCAGACGCGGAGCACCGCGCATCACCCGGCAGCACACAGGCGTTCGGCCCCGAGCCGCCGTCCCACCGAAATCCATCGAGACACCGTCGAGACACTCTTGAGAGGGGGTAACTTCGTGAACAAGTCCGAGTTGATCGAGCACATTGCCAAGCAGGCCGACATCTCCAAGGCGGCCGCCACGCGGGCGCTGGAGGCACTCATCGGCGGCGTGAAGACCACCTTGAAGAAGAATGGCAGCGTATCGATCGTCGGTTTCGGCACCTTTGCCGTCAGCAAGCGCGCCGCCCGCAGCGGTCGCAACCCGCGCACCGGCGCGGCCATCAAGATCAAGGCCGCCAAGGTGCCGAAGTTCCGCGCCGGCAAGGGCCTGAAAGACGCCGTCAACTGATCGGTCGGCCACGGCCGGTTCCAGCGGGTGCTTAGCTCAGTTGGTAGAGCGGCGCCCTTACAAGGCGTAGGTCGGCGGTTCGAACCCGTCAGCACCCACCACCGCTAGAATCGCGGTCCCGCTGCCGGCATCGGCGCGGCCGGCACCACCACCAAGAAAGGCGAACCTGGGTTCGCCTTTTTCGCGTGGCTCGGCCGCATCGTTGCGAGCGCGCTCTCCTGAAGGCCATTCATTCATGTTTGATTTCGTCCGATCGCACACCAAGCTGCTGCAGCTGTTGCTGCTGGTGCTGATCCTGCCGTCGTTCGTGGTGTTCGGCATCCAGGGCTACTCGCGCTTCAACGAGGGTAACCTGCATACCGTGGCCAAGGTCGATGGCCAGCCCATCATGCAGAACGAGTGGGACGAGGCCCATCGCCAGCAGAGCGAACGCCTGCGCCGGCAGTTCCCGAACATCGACAGCAAGCTGCTCGATTCGCCCGAGGCGCGCAAGGAAACGCTGGAAGGCCTGGTGCGCGAGCGCGTGATGCAGGCCGCGGCAGCGCGCGCGCACTTGAGCGTCTCGCCCGAGCGCGTGGCGCGCGAACTGCAAGTCATGCCAGAGCTGGCGTCGATGAAGCGCCCCGACGGTAGCTTCGACGTGGCCGCCTACAAGGCGATTCTCGAAGCGCAGGGCATGAGTGCAGCGTCCTTCGAAGCGCGCGTCGCGCAGGACATCAAGACCCGCCAGGTGCTGCGTGCGCTGACCGATAGCGCGATCGCACCGAACGCGGTGGTGGGCAGTGCGCTGGACGCACTGCTGCAACGGCGCGAGATCCGATATGCACGCTTCGACAACCAGGCGTACTTGCCCAAAGTCAATCCGAGCGATGCCGACATCGAGGCCTACTACAAGGCCCACGAAGCGGAGTTCCGTGCGCCCGAGCAGGCCACCATCGACTACGTGGTGCTCGACATGGAGTCGGTCAAGAAAGGCATCAAGGTCAGCGATGACGAGTTGCGCAAGTACTATGCCGACAACGAGGCCCGCTACAAGGTGGACGAAGAACGGCGTGCGCGGCACATCCTGATCAAGGCCGACAAGGACGCGCCGGCCGACGTCAAGAAGAAAGCCAAGGCCAAGGCCGAAGCCTTGCTCGCCGAAGTGCGCAAAAACCCCGACAGCTTTGCCGAGCTGGCAAAGAAGAACTCCGACGATGCCGAGTCGGGTGCGATCGGTGGTGACCTGAACTTCTTCAAGCGCGACGAGCTGGCGGCCAAGCCCTTGTCCGACGCGGCCTTCTCGATGAAGGTGGGCGAGATCGGCAATCTGATCGAGAGTGACTTCGGCTACCACATCGTCAAGCTCGAGGCCACGCGCGGCGGTGGCAAGAAGCCCTTCGACGAGGTGCGCGCCACCGTCGAGGATGAAGTGCGCAAGCAGCTGGCGCAGACGCGCTGGGCGGCTGCGGCCGAGGAATTCACCAACGGCGTCTACGAGCAGCCTGACAGCCTGCAACCGGTGATCGACAAGCTCAAGCTGGAGAAGAAGAGTGCCACCGTGCAGCGCACGCCGGCGGCAGGCGTCACCGGTGTGCTGGCGTCGGCGAAGCTGCTGGAACAGGTGTTTGCCACCGACTCGGTGCAGAACAAGCGCAACACCAGCGCGGTCGAGGTCGGTGCGCAGCAATTGGCCTCGGCCCACATCACCCAATACCAGGCCGCTCACACCGTGCCGCTGGCCGAAGTCAAGGACAAGGTCCGTGCGGCGGTGCAGGCCGAGCAGGCTGCCGCTCTGGCGCGCAAGGATGCCGAGGCACGACTGGCCCAGCTGCGCAAGGACGGCGAAGGTGAACTGCCGACGGCGGCCACCGTGGCGCGCAACAAGCCCGAGGGCCTGCCGCGTGCAGCGCTGGATGCGGTGCTGCGTGCCGATGCGACCAAGCTGCCGGCCTACGTGTCGGCCGAAGTGGTGGGCCAGGGCTTCATCGTTGCGCGCATCGACAAGGTGCTGGCGCGCGAAGTGGTTGAAGCCGAGGCGCCGCGCATGCAGTCGCAATACGCGCAAGTGTGGGCGCAGGCCGAGTCGAAGGCCTACTACGAGGCGCTGCGCAAGCGCTTCAAGGTGGAGCAGAAGGGCGCTGCGGCGGGCGCCGCGGACACGGCAGCATCCGCGGCCAGCCGCTGACACCGTGCGCCGCCCGGCGCAGCCAGCAAGGAAAAAGCCGGGCATTGCCCGGCTTTGTTCATCATGTCTTGGGGTGGCTGATGGGACTCGAACCCACGACGACCAGAATCACAATCTGGGACTCTACCAACTGAGCTACAGCCACCGTCGAAGCTCCCAAGTATAGCGCGAGCCGACGGCGGGAGTGATCAGGTTCGCGGGCCCATCAGCGGCACCCGCACCTCGCAGGCGATGCCGCGGACACTGCGCTCGCGCCAGCGCACCTCGCCGCCCAGCAACTTCACGCGCTTGCGCACGCCGCCCAGGCCGAGGCCATGCGACCAGGCTTCGGGTGCGCGCCCGATGCCATCGTCATTGACCGTCAGCGTCAGCCGGCCGCGCTCGAACATGCAGTTGATCTCGACCCGGTTGGCCTGGGCGTGGGTGATGATGTTGTTGACCAACTCGCGCAGCACGCGCGTCAGGCCCGACCACTGCACCACGGTGAGCGGGATGTCGCGATCAGCGCTGAAGGACCACTCAAGCTCGCAATGGGTGAGGGTCAGGCGCTGGGTGATGTCGGCCTTCCATTCGGCCGTGGCATGCGAAAGCCGGTGATTCGACTTGGCCAGCCCGCGCGTCAGTGTCTTCAGGTCCTGGAGTGTGTGGCGTACGTATTCCTCCATCTCCGGGTTCTGGGCCTTGTACATCAGCGTCAACAGGCGGGCGCCGATGTCATCGTGCAGGTCCTGCGCGATGCGCGCCCGCTCCTCGCTGCGGCCCTGTTCCACCGCGTGGTCGTAGGCAACCGCGCGGCGCAGCTGTTCCAGCACGCGGTCGGTGAGCCTGGCGTCCTCGCTGGTGAACAGGCGCCGGCCGCGGCGGGCATAGCGGAGCACGATGGCCGCAGCCTCTTCGCCCTCGGCAGCGCCAGGCAGGCGCGGCACCGGTACCACCAGCGTCGAGCCGTCGGGTGCGACGCGCGTGCGCGACACCGGCCGAGGCGTGCGCACCACCTCCAGCGGCTCGAACAGTTCGCGCAGCAACTTGGTGAGCTGGTCGCCGGTCTTGCGCGGCGCGGCCTCGATCTCGCGGGCCACGCGGTACAAGCTTTCGAACATGCGTTCGGCACTGAGCACACCGCTGCCGAGGAAGTGGCTGATCAGCCACTGCCGCGCGCCGGCATACAGCGCGAGCGACACGAACAGCGCCAGCGTCAGCGATGCGAACTGGCCGAGCGCGAACACGGCGACGAACAGCAGGTCGAGCGAGGTGGCCACGGTGCTGATGCCGGCCAGCATCGCGAACTCGCGCATCACATGCTGCGAGCGCGACATGAAGGGCACCAGCAGCAGCAGAGAGGTGAAGAACACGTACCAGATCATCGAACCCAACGTCGCGACGCTGTACTGCGTCGGCGCCTCTCGGCTGATGAGTGCGACGGCCAAGGTCAGCAGCAACAGGGTGCCGTTGGCCGCGAAGCCCAGGCGGCGCAGCACGAGCGAGACCGGGTGCGGCTCGCGGCGGTACGACCAGCTCAACACCAGCAGCACGCTGAGGCCATAGGCGATCAGCAACCCCTGTGTGACCCACCACTGCGCGACCAGAGGGCCGTTGCTGACCCGCAGGCCGAATCCCAACGCCAGCAACCAGCCTGCGGCCGCGAGCCAGCGTGCGTGCGGCAACCGGAGCGGATGGACAAGGCAGGCGTGCAGGACGGCCGCCATCGTGACCAGATCGCACCACGAGCGCAGCACCAGGTCCAGCCGCGCGAATCCGGGCGAGACGCCGATGCCCCACAGCGATTCGGTGGCAATCAGCAGCAAGTTGCCGCTCTGGCACAGCGCGACCAGTGCGTACATGCCGTTCCCCAGGCTGGGGCTGGCCAGCGCAACGACCACGCCGATCAGGTACAGCACAAGCGCCAGGCCGCACAACAGCCAGAACAAGGGCCCCAGGCCGGTGAATCGGCGCGCCTGCGGCGTCACCTCGATGCTGCTGCGATCATCGAAGCGAAGGGTCAGCACCGGCTGCTGCAGGGCCACCCCGAGGCGCTCCTGCACGGACATCTGACGCTCACGTTCGGCGTCAGCCACCATCCAGCGCGGTGACCGTTGCAGCAGCGTCGCGTCGGCATCGATACGTTGGCCGCCGGGCAGTTCGATCGCCTGCAGCACGCGTCCGATCTTCGTTCGCAGCCGCACGTCGTCGGTACTGACCAGCTCGATACCGCCGGCCCCGGTGAGGCGCCATTGCGCGTCCAGGTGCGGCAGGGCCGACAGGACGCGCAGCACGGCGAACAGGCCGACGCTGCCCAGCAGCGCCAGCATCACCAGCATTCGCAGGCGCCAGCCCATCCAGCGCGCCATCGACGCGTTGCGCGGCAACAGCGCCTGATCGACCCAGCGCGAATCGAGTGTCGAGTCGTGGCGCGACTCGGCGGCGGCCGGCATGTCGTCCGACGAGGCCGGTGCCGTGGCGCCCGCTGCGACCGTCTGCCCGCTGGAACCGGCTGACGCGGTGTTCACCGCCAGTTCCTCGATGGCCGGGCGAAGCCCGGCCGCTTCACACCAGGCCTTGCTTGGTGGCCAGCACCGCGGCTTCGGCGCGACTGGAGACGTTGAGCTTCTTGTAGATCGACTTGATGTGGTCGTTGACAGTGAACCACTTGATGCCCATCAGGCTGGCGATCTCCTTGATCGTGAAGCCCTTGCTCAGGTAGGTGAGCACCTCGCTCTCGCGCGGCGTGAGCCGGTCATGCTCAGGGGGTTTCTCGATCGGCACCGGCCGGCTCGGCGCACCGAAGTCGAACGGTGCAAAGCCGGAATCGGGCACAGGACCCTCGCTGCGCGAGCCGCTGCGGAAATGGGTCAACAGGCGGCGCGCGATGGCGGGCGACAGCGGCGGCTGGCCTCGCACGATTTTCTGCAGCTCCTCCACCAGCACCTCGAACCGGTCTTCCTTCAGCAGGTAGCCGTCGGCGCCGCATTGGAGGGCAGGGAACAGGTGATCGTCGTCGGAGTACAGCGTGGTGACGACCTTGGTGGCCGGGTACTGCGTGAGTTCGGCCAACAGCTCCATGCCATTGCCGTCGGGCAGTTCGAGGTCGACGAGGATCAGCTTGAACGGATCGACGCCATGGAGGCCGCTGGGGCCACCGGTGAGGCTGATCTGCCGACGCGCGGATTCCAGGTCGCCGGCTTCGGTGATCGCGATCGTGTCGCTGAAGCTTTCGCGCACCACACGGCACAGGAAGCTGCGTGCGACCGGGTTGTCTTCGAGTATGAGGACCTTGACGGCCATGGCGTTATCTCCCGCACGGGATGCTAGCGCAGAAGGCCTCCGGCCGGCCCCCTGCCCAGGGGGAATGCCGGCCCGGTTGTCACCAACATTTACGGATTCGTCAACACGACCTTGCCAAGGACCTGGCGACCGCTCATTCGCGCGTAGGCGGCATGCAACTCGCTCATCGGCAGCAACTGGTCGATGACCGGCTTGATCTTGCCTTCGGCGTACCAGGCACTGAGCTGCGCCAGCGAGGCGGCATTGGCCTTGGGCTCACGGCGCACGAAGTCACCCCAGAACACCCCGACGATCGATGCGCCCTTGAGCAGCGCCAAGTTGAAGGGCAGGGCCGGAATGCCGCCGGCGGCAAAGCCGATCACGAGGTAGCGGCCACGCCAGGCGATCGAGCGGAACACCGGCTCGGCCAGGTCGCCACCCACGGGGTCGTAGACCACGTCGGGGCCCTTGCCGTCGGTCAGCGTCTTCAGCGCTTCACGCATGTTCTCGGTGCTGTAGTTGATCGTCGCGTCGGCCCCGAGCGACTTGCAGAGTGCGCACTTCTCATCGGTCGATGCGGCAGCGATCACGCGAGCACCGGCGGCCTTGGCAATCTGGAGCGCGGCGGTGCCCACGCCGCCCGCGGCGCCGAGCACCAGCACCGTCTCGCCGGCCTTCAATGCGCCGCGGTCGATCAGCGCGTGGTGCGATGTGCCATAGGTGAAGGCGAAAGCCGCGGCGTGCTCGAATGCGAACCCGGGGGGCAGCGGCAGCAGCTTGTCGGCAGGCACGATGGCATGCGTGCCGAAGCCGCCGGTGCCTGCGAGGGCCGCGACCCGGTCACCCGGCTTGTAGGCCGTGACGCCCTCGCCAACGGCTTCCACCACGCCGGCGTATTCGGAACCCGGCACGAAGGGCAGCGGCGGCTTGAACTGGTACTTGTTCTGGACGATCAGGATGTCCGGAAAGTTCAGGCTTGCCGCACGCACGGCCAACCGCACCTGGCCTGCACCCGGCTCGGGCGTCGGTACGTCCTTCCACTGCAGGGCTTCAACACCGATAGGGTTCTCGCAGATCCAGGCTTGCATGGCGGGTGTCTCCATCTCGAAGCGCCGGATGATAGGCAGCAGGTCATGCACAACACGTCACCAGGGTGACGGCTGCCTACAATCGCGCCACATGTTGATCCTCATTGCCAACGACGACGGCTACCTTGCACCCGGGCTGGCCGCCCTCGTGAAGGCCATGCAGGGCCTCGGCGAGATCCGCGTCATCGCGCCGGAACAGAACGCCAGCGGCACCTCGAATGCACTGACGCTGAGCCGGCCGCTCTCGGTGTTCGAAGCTCAGGGGGATGCGCAGCGTGGCTTCCTCGTCGTCAATGGCACGCCATCGGACTGCGTGCATGTGGCGCTCACCGGCGTGCTCGACCAGCGGCCGGATCTGGTGGTGTCCGGCATCAACCAGGGCGCCAACATGGGTGACGACACGCTGTACTCCGGCACCGTTGCCGCGGCGATGGAGGGCTACTTGTTCGGCATTCCTGCCATCGCCTTCTCCCAGGTGGACAAGGGATGGGCGCACCTCGACGCGGCGACGCGCGTGGCCCGCTCGGTAGTCGAGCAGGTGCTGGCCGATCCGCCGTTGCAACGCCCGTGGCTGCTGAACGTCAACATCCCGAATCGGCCTGATGCCGATCTGCTTGAGCGCCGGGTCACGCGACTGGGCCGTCGTCATGCCAGCGAGCCGGTGGTGCGGCAGACCAGCCCGCGCGGCGACACGATCTACTGGATCGGTCCCGCCGGCGACGCCCGCGAGGCTGGCGAGGGCACTGACTTCCATGCCACTGCGAACGGCTGCGTGTCGATCACGCCGCTTCAGGTGGACCTGACCGAGCATGCATCGTTGCCTCAATGGAGCGCGCGGCTTGCCCGGGGGAACCGTGCATGACGCGACGCCCAGGTCCGCCCGCGCCGCGCTTCCCGCTACCACTGGACAAGCTGGGCGGCAAATCGGCGTCTCAGGCGGCGCGCGAGCCGCTGCGGCCGCAACGGCTGCTGCGCGAAGCGGCGCAGGATGCGGCCCGCCTGGCCACGCCCAGCGGCCTGGGCCTCGATTCGGCGCTGGTGCGCCAGCGCATGGTCGAGCGCCTGCGCGCTGAAGGCATCCGCTGCGAGCCGGTCTTCGCGGCGATGCTGCAGGTACCAAGGCACGCCTTTGTCGACACGGCGCTGGCGGGCCAGGCCTACGAGGACACCAGCCTGCCGATCGGTCTGGGGCAGACGATCTCCAAGCCCTCGGTCGTGGCGCGCATGATCGAGCTGCTCTATGGCAGCGCGTCGGCGCGTGCGCAGAACCACCTTGGCAAGGTTCTCGAGATCGGCACCGGCTGCGGCTACCAGACCGCACTGTTGGCCCGGTTGGGGCGCCGTGTGGTCTCGATCGAGCGCTTGCGTCCGCTGTTCGAGAAGGCCAGTGCGAACCTCGCGCCGTGGCGACTGGACAGCGTCCGCCTGGTGCATGGAGACGGGATGTTGGGCCATGGCCCGAATGCGCCTTTCGACAGCATCATCGCCGCCGCAGGTGGCGAGGCCGTTCCGCAGGCCTGGCTCGACCAGCTGGCCGTTGGTGGCCGGCTGGTCGCGCCGATGCACAGCAGTGCCGCAGGCGGACAGATTCTCCTGGTGGTCGAACGCACGAGCTCTGGCTGGCAGCGCTCCCAGCATGAGGGCGTGCACTTCGTCCCACTAAAATCGGGCGTTCTCTGACACGGCCGCTCAATGGCCCTTCAACATGCTTGATCGATTGCCGTTGCTGAGTCTCCTGCTGCTGCTGTTGATGGGGGGCTGCGCCTCGTCGCAGCACAAGGCGCCGGTCGAGGACCGCACGACATCTCCGCGGCAAACAGGGGCCGCACCGACGGCCCAGGTGCCCGCGCCCGATGCGAAGCCGCTGCCGGGTGCGGAGAACGCCGGCAAGCCCGGCTACTACACCGTGAAGGCCGGCGATACGCTGATCCGCATCGGTTTGGACAACGGACAGAACTGGCGCGACATCGTGCGCTGGAACAACATCGAGAACCCGAACCTGATCGAGGTGGGGCAGGTCGTGCGCGTGGTGCCGCCGGGCGTCGACCCGAACGCGGTGGCGGCTCGTGCTGTCGCGCCTCCTCGCGCGGATGCGCGGCCCCTCGATGCAAAGCCCCCCGTGGCGGCGGCCTCGTCGCCAGCGTCGGCGGCGTCGTCAGTCGGGGCCGCGGCTTCGGCGAGCGTCGGCGCTTCGTCTGCTCCGGTGCCAGCACCGCCGCCTGCGACGCCGGCGCCGGCCGCGCGTGACGGCGACGACGACCTGAACTGGCAGTGGCCGGCGGCCGGTTCGGTGATCGGCGGCTTCGAAGAGGGCCGGAGCAAAGGGCTGGCGATCAGCGGCAAGGCCGGCGATCCGGTGCTGGCGGCCGCCGATGGCCGCGTGGTCTATGCCGGCTCCGGACTTCGCGGCTACGGAAACCTGGTGATCGTCAAACATAACAACACATACCTGACCGCCTACGCGCACAATCAGACCTTGCTGGTCAAGGAGGATCAGGTGGTGCGACGCGGACAGAGGATCGCCGAAATGGGCTCCAGCGATGCCGATCGGGTGCAACTGCACTTCGAGATCCGCCGCCAGGGCAAGCCGATCGATCCGGCCAAGCTGTTGCCGCCGCGCTGATGCTCGCGGCCACGGCCATCACCGAGATGCACCATGGGCAGGAAGCCGCGCGACGCGCAAGCCGCCAGCCTGAACGATGCGGCCGCCGCGCCGGCGCATGCCCTCGGTCCGGGTGGCAACGGCGAGGCTGGCGCTGATGGGCTGATCAACGGCGTCGAGATTGCCGCTGGCGATGCCGACATCGGCAACACGCTGCAGCTGTACTTGCGGGACATCCGTCGCGCACCGCTGTTCACCCCCGAGGAAGAGTTCCAGACCGCGACCCGCGCACGCCAAGGCGATTTCGATGCGCGGCAGGCCATGATCGAGCGCAATTTGCGCCTGGTGGTGAGCATTGCCAAGAACTACCTCGGCCGCGGCCTGCCGATGCCCGACTTGATCGAGGAGGGCAATCTGGGGCTGATGCATGCGATCGCGAAGTTCGAACCCGATCGAGGCTTCCGTTTCTCGACCTACGC
>CAZXLI010000155.1:0-15338 GCA_964641795.1 uncultured Bordetella sp.
CCATCCTGGCCCGTGGTCAAGCAGGCGCACAAAGATGAGACCGGGACCGTGGCCGTGGAAGGCGCACCATCAACGAGATCAACATGGTGCCCTTCATCGACGTGATGCTGGTGCTGCTGATCATCTTCATGGTCACCGCGCCGCTGCTCACCGCCGGCATGGTCGAGCTGCCTAGCGTCGGCAAGGCCGCGCAGAAGCCCGACAAGGTGATCGAGATCGTCGTCGGCACCGACGAGCGCTTCAAGCTGCGCGTCAACGGCGGCGATCCGCAGCCGGTGAACTTCAGCCAGCTCGCCGCGCGTGTCAAGCAGCTGCAGGACGGCAACGCGCAGGTGCCGGTGGTGATCTCGGCCGACAAGGCGGTGAAGTACGAACAGGTCGTGAAGGCGATGGACACGCTGCAGCGCGCCGGCGTGCAGCGCGTCGGCCTGGCCGTGCGTCAAGGCGGTTAGCACTCTCACGATGTCCACGCTGGCGCTCGACCAGGCTCAGTGGCAGCCGCCGCGCCCCGGCGGCATGGGGATCGGCGCGGTGCTGGCGCTGATCGCGCATGCGCTGCTGGTCCTGGCGCTGGCCGTCGGCGTGGCCTGGCGCAGCCGGCCCAGCGAGGTGGTGATGAGCGCCGAGCTGTGGAGCGCGGTGCCCGAGGTGGCCGCACCGGCACCGGTGGAGCCGCCGCCGCAGCCCAAGCCGCGCGTGGTGGAGCCGCCGAAGCCCGACCCGCGCATCGCGCAGCAGCAGCGCGACGCGCAGATCGCGCTGGAGAAGGCCGAGAAAAAGAAGAAGCTCGAGCAGGAACAGGAAGAAAAGGCCAAGGAAGAGAAACGCAAGAAGGACCTCGCCGCCAAGGAGGCCGAGCGCAAGAAGGCCGAGGAAGAGCGCCTGGCCAAGCAGCGCGAGGAAAACCTGGCGCGCATCCGCGGGCTGGCCGGCGCCTCGGGGCCGGCCACGTCGACCGGGCAATCGCTGCGCGATGCCGCGCCTTCTGCGAGTTATGCCGGCCGCATCCTCGCGCGCATCAAGCCCAACATCGTGCTGACCAGCGAGGTGCCGGACAGCGCCGAGGTCACCGTCGAGGTGAAGTGCGCACCGGACGGCAAGATCACCGGCCGGCGCATCGTCAAGTCCACCGGCCACGCGCTGTACGAAGAAGCCGTGCTGCGCGCGATCGACAAGGCCGAGGTGCTGCCCAAGGATGTCGACGGCCGCGTGCCGGCCACGATGACGTTGGTGTTCAAGCGCAAGGAGTGACCCTCGCGTTCGCCGTGCTCGCGGCGTTCGTGGCGCTCATGGCGGCCCGGGCTGCTGCCGGCGGGCGCGGCCCCTTGCGGCGCCTGCTGCCACTGCCAGCCCCAGAAGGCCAGCACCGCGCCCAGCAGCAGCAGCGCCAGCCAGGCTCGCGGCTGCCGCACCAGGTCCGGCCCGGCTCCGGGCACGCGGCCGCTCAGCATCGGCAGCGCCTGGTTCTGCCGGCGCAGCAGGCTCAGCAGCAGCAACAGGCCCAGGTGCAGCAGCACGCCGGCCAGCATCAGGTTGCCGAAGAATTCGTGCACTTCCTCCAGCCACTCGCCGCCCCAGTCCTGGTACACCGCATAGCCGCTCAGCACCAGCGGCGCGGTGGCCAGCAGCAGCAGCGTCGTCGCCCCCAGCATCGCCAGGTTCTGGCCCTGGCGCCAGTTCGGCGCGGCGCCGTGCTGCAGCAGGCCACGCACCCAGGCCGGCGCGGCGGACAGGCGGCGCCACAGGCCGGCCCAGCGCAGGCCTTGCGGGCCGACCAGGCCGTAGACGATGCGAAAAGCCAGCAGCCCCGCCATCGTGTAGCCCAGCGTCACGTGCACCAGGCGCCAGGGCTCGGATTCGGCGGTGATCCACGCCCCGGTGAAGCAGGCTGCCAGCAGCCAGTGCATCACGCGGGTGGGCAGGTCCGTCACGCGCCGGCTGGGCGGCAGGCCGCGGCCGGCCATGGCACCCAGGGCGGCTGCCGTCGGGGAGGAGGAGGTATTGGCATTCATGGTCATGGGTCCGGATCCAGGGGTCAATCGGCAGCGCGGCGATAACGCGCATCCAGCGCGGCCGGCCAGCGCAGTTCGTGCTCGCCGAACCGGCCTCGCGCGGCACCCGGGTGGCAGGCCGCGCAATTGGCGGCGCTGCGCACCGAGGCGTCGCGCCAGACGGCGGGATCGACCTCGCGGTGCTCGCGCAGGAACCAAGTGGCCTTCGAGATGCGGTGCTCTGGCGGCGGCTCGCGCAGGCGACGGCCGGTGGCGGCATTGGCCTGCAGCCAGTCCGACAGCTGGCGGGTGGTGGCGGCATCGAGCGAGGCATCGCTGCCGAAGTGGCGCGGCAGGCCGGCCATCAGGCCCTGCCAGGATGCCGCGGGCAGCAGGCCGGGCGGGTAGGCCAGGTGGCAGGCGCCGCACTCCGCGGCATAGGCCGGCGGCGCGGACGCCGGCAGGCCCACCGAGTGGTCGTCGGCCCGCGCCGGCGCGAAGCTGCAAGCCAGCAGCAGCGTCAGGGCCGCAGCGGCCAGGCGGCCACCGCGAGGCAGGGGGTCGCGGGTCAGGGTCATGAAGATCCTCGTGTCAGCGTTGGAGGCTCAGCAGGAAGGCCAGCACGTCGGCCTTCTCGCCCGGGGTGCATTCGCGCTGCAGCACATCGCCGCAGTTGCGCCGGAACCACTTGTCGACCTTGCCGGTCGCGGTGAAGGCCTGCGCATTGGCCACCGGTGCCAACGGCTCGATCGCCTTGCCGGTGCTCGCATGCTGGCCGGGCGCCAGCGGCCGCTCGCCATGGCAGGAAGCGCAGGCCCAGCGTCCGCCGTGCGACTGGACGAAGAATTGGCGCCCGCGCTCGGCCACGCCCCTCGCACCGGCAAGGGCCTCGAAGCGGGCGAGTTGCTGGGGCGGGCTGGTGTCGGCCGCCCGCGCCGGCAGGGCGGCGGCGCTGACTCCGAGCGCGCACGCCACGGCGAGCACGCCGGATGCTCGGGCCCTGCGAAAGATCATGGTCGGTACGGTCCGGATGGGTGAAGCTTTCATGGGCTCGATTCTTCGAAAGCGCCGTTGAAGCAAGCCTGAAGGCCTCGTTCATCTCCCGTTCAGCCTGTGCCACCCATCATTCGCCCGATGAGCACCCCGCCTGCGCCACCGCCACCCCATCGGCTGGCCGGCCCGGCGGCGCTGCGGCTGTGCGGCCTGCTGGCGTCCGGGCTCATCGCGGCCGGTGCGGCCGCCTGGGCCGGTGAACATGCCGACCATGAGCAGGCGCGCGCCGCGCTGCGGGCCGGCGAGGTGCTGCCGCTGCCGGCCCTGCTGGACAAGCTGCAGCGCAGCCAGCCGGGCCGCGTGCTGGAGATCGAGCTCGAACGCGACGAGGGCCGCTGGATCTACGAGATCAAGCTGCTCGAACCCGGCGGCCGGATCGTCAAGCTCGATGTCGACGCGCGCAGTGGCGACGTGCTGCGCCAGCGGCGCCGCCCCGGCCCCGCCGACCCGGCGGCCTCGCGGGTGCCCCACGAGGCGCGCTGATGCGGCTGTTGCTGGTGGAGGACGAGCCGAGCCTGCGCGAGTCGCTGCGCGCCGCACTGGAGGATGCCGGCTACGCGGTCGATTGCGCCGATAACGGCCAGGATGCGCAGCACCTGGGCGATACCGAACCCTTCGACGCCGTGGTGCTGGACCTCGGGCTGCCGATGCTGGACGGCCTGAGCGTGCTGCAGCGCTGGCGCGCCGCCGGCCGCACGATGCCGGTGCTGATCCTCACCGCGCGCGATCGCTGGCACGAGAAGGTGACGGCCATCGACGCCGGCGCCGACGACTACCTCACCAAGCCCTTCCACACCGAGGAACTGCTGGCCCGACTGCGGGCGCTGATCCGGCGCGCGCAGGGTGCCGCATCCCCGCTGCTGCAATGCGGCGCGCTGACGCTGGACACCCGCAGCAGCCGTGTCGCGGTGGCCGGCCAGCCCGTCGCGCTGACCTCGCTGGAATACCGCCTGCTCGCCTACCTGATGCACCGCCCGGGCCACGTGGTCTCGCGCACCGAGCTCACCGAGCACCTGTATGCGCAGGACTTCGACCGCGACTCCAACACCATCGAGGTGTTCATCGCCCGCCTGCGGCGCAAGCTGCCGCCGGACACGATCGAGACGGTGCGCGGACTGGGCTACCGGCTGGCTGCCCCGGCGCCGTGAAGCTGCCTTCGGGTCCGCGCTCGCTGCGCTGGCGCCTGCTCTGGGCCACGCTGGCCGCCGCCGCACTGACGATGCTGCTGGCCGGCTGGCTGCTGGCACGCGTGTTCGATGACCAGGTGCAGCGCCAGTTCACCACGCTGCTGAGCGCCCAGCTCGACCAGGTGCTGGCCCGCGTCGAGCCGGGCAGCGGCGGTGCGCCGGTGCTGGACCCCGCGCGCTTGAGCGATCCGCGCTGGCTGCAGCCCTACTCGGGGCTGTACTGGCAGATCGACGAACGGCGCAACGGCGGCTGGCGGCGCGCGGCGCTGCGCTCGCGCTCGCTGTGGGACGCCGAACTGCTGGCGCCGGACGACACGCTGGCCGACGGCGAGCTGCACCTGCACACGGTGCCGGGGCCGGGCGGCAGCCGGCTGCGATTGGTGGAGCGGCAGATCCGCGTCGATGGCGCCACCGGCAGCGCCTGGCGGGTGATGGTGGCGGCCGACCTGCGCGAGACCGAAGCCGCCACCGGACGCTTCCGTCGCGTGTTAGGAATCGCGCTCGGGCTGCTGCTGCTGCTGCTGCTGGCCGCCGCCGCGGCACAGGTCACGCTCGGCCTGGCGCCGCTGCGCGCGCTGCAACGGGCGCTGGCCGCGCTGCGGCAGGGGCAGGCGACGCGGCTGTCGGGCCGCTTCCCGTCCGAGGTCCAGCCGCTGGTGGACGACTTCAACGGCGTGCTCGACCGGCAGGCCGCCACCGTCGAGCGCGCGCGCACCGCGGCCGGCAACCTGGCCCATGCGCTGAAGACGCCGCTGGCGGCATTGCTGCACGCGGCCGAGGGCGCGGACCAGCGGCCCGAGGCACTGGCCGCATTGCCGGCGCAGGTGCAGGAGCAGGTGGCGCGAGCCCGGCGACAGGTCGACTGGCAGCTGGCACGCGCCCGCGCCGCGGCGGCGCACGGGCAGCCCGGCCTGCGCACGCCGGTGGCGCCGGTGGTCGAAGGCCTGCTGCGGGTGATGGCCCGTGTGCACGCCGGGCGCAGCCTGCAGTGGCAGCCTTCGCCGATCGAGCCCGACCTCGCGTTCGCCGGCGAGGTCGAGGACCTGCATGAGATGGTCGGCAACCTGCTGGACAACGCTGGCAAGTGGGCGACGCACCGTGTCTCGATCGGTGCCGCGCGCATCGCCGCCGACAGCCGCCCGCGCCTGTGCATCAGCGTCGAGGACGACGGACCCGGCATCGAGACCGCGCGCCGGGAACAGGCCCTCGGGCGCGGCCAGCGGCTGGATGAATCGGTGCCCGGCAGCGGGCTCGGACTGGCCATCGTCCATGAGCTGGCTGCGCTGTATGGCGGCCAGCTGCTGCTGGGCGACACCCCCGGCGGCGGCCTGCACGTCGAGCTCGTGCTGCCGGCGGCGCCCGGTGAAGCCGCCGCCCCGGCCACCCAGGGTCTGGTCACGCCAAGGAGTTGACCGCGCCGGGGTGTGAACAGTCCCTACTCCAGCACCAGGTCGGCCACGTGGGACACGGTGTGCAGCCGCGTGTTGTCGGCATCGGCCCCCACCGCAATGCCCAGCAGCGGCGGCACTGTCTGGGTCTCGTCGCCGAACAGTCGCAGGAAGTCGGCATCGATGTTGCGCCGCTCCTGCTGCCATTGGTGCAACGGTGCGTTGGGCCCCTGCAGCACGACGAAGCGGATGCGCCGCGTGAACGCGTTGTCCAGCACCGCGCCGGCGGCCAGGTGGGCGTCCCACACATAGCAGACGCTGGCCGCGGGCAGCACCTCGCCCGAGCGCATGCGCGCCACGCGCAGCACCTGGCGCTCGACGAAGGGCACCAGTTGCAGCGGCAGGTCGTACAGCGCACAGACCTTGACCGGGCTGTCGTCGCCGGCGCGGCGCGTCAGGTCCGACTGGGGGTTGGGCTCGTCGACGCGCCAACGCCAGCTCAGGCGGTGCGGCGCACCCGCATCCTCGTGCAAGGGGTGCACCAGGTTGCCGTAGGAGGCCTCTGCCTCGATCTTCAGTGCGCGCTGGCCGTCGATCGACACGACCGTGAAGCGCGTGAAGGGCTTGGTCTGCTGCGGCAGGCCGGCGACATGCCACGGCGCGGGCGGCGTATCGCCCGCCGCGGCGGCGAGCGGGGCCAGGGTCAACGGAGGCGCGGCGCTCGCGCCGAGCAGCAGCAGCAGCGCGCAGGCCGCCGGCAGAGTCTTCAGATTCACCGGCGCATTCTCACCGGATCGCGCAGGCCGCGCGTTGATTCAGCGCCGTTCCGGCAACGCCCACCAGCGCCGCACCCACCAATGGTCGAGCGACCAGCGGCCCGGACCCCACAAAAGCAGCGCCACCAGCAGGCTGCCCCAGAACACATGCTGCTGCAGCGCGGCGTCGGTGATGTCGGGCAGGCTGAGCGCCGCCACCGCATTGACGAAGAACAGCCCCAGTGCGGCGAAGCGGGTTCCCAGGCCCAGCACCAGGAACACCGGCAGCGCCAGCTCGCCCGCGGTGCCCAGCGTGGCCGCGAGTTCGGGCGGCAGCAACGGCACGTGGTATTCCTCCATGAACAGCGCCAGCGTGATGTCCCAGTCGCGCAGCTTGGTCAGCCCCGACAGGAAGAACACCTTGGCGACGTACCAGCGCGCCAGCACCAGGGCCAGCGGCTGCAGCGCCTCGAGCAGCCGGGTGACGCGCGCGGCCGGCGCGGCCAGTGCGCGCAGCGGGCTCAGGTTCATCGCTCCTCTCCCGCCAATCCGGGCAGGCACGGCAGTACGGCCGCCAGCCAGCCGTGCTGCAGTGCCTGCATGAGCCAGGCCTCGAAATCAAATCCTTCGCCGGCCGTGTCGAGGGCCGCGGCCAGCGACACGGCCTCCAGCAGCGCCTGCGTGAACCGGGCCTCGGCCGGCGCCAGGCAAGCGACGCGCGGGCGCCAGCCCTCGCGCCAGACCAGCACCTGTTCCCCACGCTGCTGCGCAAAGGCCTCGCGCACCGGCGCGAAGCGGTCTTCGCCCTGGCTGCGGTGCGCCTGCCAGATCGTCGCAATCGGCCACGGCGAGCTCAGCAGCACCAGCCCCGGCCGCAGCACCATCGCCAGCGCCGCAGGGTCGTCGCTGGCCAGGCGCTGCAATCCTTCGGGCGGGCTGTGCGTGTCGGCTGCGGCTTCCACGCGATGCACGGCCCAGTCGAGCCGCGCGCAATCGGCAAGGTAGGGCTCGCTGGCCAGCCGTTCGTCCGCGGCGATGGCTTCGGCCAGGTGGGCACCGTACAGGGCCATGTCGCCGCAGGTGGGCGGCCGTTCACGCCAGTGCCGCGCGGCGACGGCGGCAAAGGCCTCCTCGCCAATGAGTTCGGCCACCGTCGGGTAGGCCGCGGCCAGCGCACGCGCGGCCAATGCCTCGCCGTTGGCGCGGTAGGCCGAGAGCCCGCGTGCCTGGCGCGGGGCGGCATCGCGCAGCCATCCAGCCAGCGTGGCATCGGGCGCCTCGCGCCACAGCGTGCGCAGCAGCAATTGCTGGCGCTGGGCCTCGAGCTCGCAGGCCGTGCTGTCGCAGCTCATGCCGGCACCGGATCGGGTTGGTGGCGGCGCTGGTCGATGCGCGCCGCGCAGGCCTGCGCCCGGGCAGCCTCGTCCAGCAGCACCTCCAGCGCCGGCACCGCGGTGTCCCATTCGATCAGCGTCGGCACCGGCCCAAGCCGCCGCACGGCGTGGGCATAGGCTTGCCACACCGGCGGGTGCACCCGCGAGCCATGGTCGTCGATCACGATGTCCCCCAGCTCGGCGTAGCCGGCCAGGTGGATCTCGCCGACGATGGCCGGGTCGATCGCGTCGATGAAGGCACAGGCCGTCTCCACCGGCGGCAGCCCGGCATTCAGCGCGTTGACGACCAGGTTGTTCACGTCCAGCAGCAGGCCGCAACCGGTGCGCCGTGCCAGCGTGTTGAAGAAATCGGATTCAGCCAGGCTGTCGTCAGCCCAGCCGAGGTAGGCCGAGAGGTTCTCGACCAGCAGCGGCCGCTTCAGCCGGTCCTGCACCCGCTGCACATTGCCCGCCATGATGGCCAGCGATGCGGGGGTGAAGGCCACGGGCAGCAGGTCGTTGCCATGCACCGGCGGCTGACCCGGCCGCAGCGGGGCCCGGGCGAAGCTCGCATGATCGCTGACCCGCAGCGGCTCGATGCGCTGCACCAGTTGCGCCAGCTGGTCCAGGTGCCAGGCATCCAGCCCACAGGCCGAGCCCAGCGACAGGCCCACGCCATGCAGGCTGACCGGGTAGGCCGCACGGCCTTCTTCCAGCACCGCCAGCGCCGCCCCGCCCTCGGCGAAGAAGTTCTCCGAGTGCACCTCGATGAAGGCCAGCGCCGGCCGCCGCTCGAGCAGCTCGGCGTAGTGCGGCTGGCGCCAGCCGATGCCGACAAAGGTGGAACTCATGCAAGCACACTCAAGCAACGTGGAGCGAAGGGAGGAGGTCCCTCTGGGACAGGTCGCCACAGGCGACCCGGGGCGGTCCCCGTCGAAGGGCGTGACCCGATCCGGGTTGCCCGGTCGGGTCATGCAGCCCCTCGGGGGGTGAGCGCGGACGTGGACGGTCCGGCGGACCGACCGCGCCAGCGAACGCCGGGCGGCCGGGGCCGACAGGTCACTTCTTCATCTTGGCCTTGGCATCGGCTTCGGTCATGCCCTTCATGCCGGCGCAGGTGCCCTTGGCAACGTACTTCCACTCGTCGGCCCCCATGTCCACCTTGGACTGGCCGGCGCACGAATGCGAGCCCGAGAGGTTGGCACAGTCGTTCTGGCCGGCCTTGGCGATGCCGAAGCACTTTTCCTTCTCCTTGGCCTGCGCAGAGGCCTGGCCGACGAGGCCCAGCGCCAGCACGGAAGCGAGGGCGGAAGAGATGATGAGGCGTTGGTTCATGAAAGACTCCGTTGAGGTTGGCAGTGAGGAAGATATACGGATCGCTCTGGCTCGTGGATCCAAGCCGGCGACAGGCGTCTGTCGGCCGCCCCGCAGAATTCCTTACACTGCGCGTCGGTTCAATCCCCATCAACCCCGCGTGCCCGAATTCGTCACCCAGGTCGAACAGCTGCGCCCGCAACTGCTGCGCTTTGCCCGCAGCCAGTTGCGCAACGATGCCTGGGCCGAGGACGCCGTCTCGGAAACGCTGCTCGCCGCACTGGAGAAGCCACAGTCGTTTACCGGTCAGTCCCAGCTGAAAACCTGGCTGGTGGGCGTGCTCAAGCACAAGGTGGTGGACCAGCTGCGCCGCCACACGCGCGAGGCCACCATCCTGACCACCGAGGACGGCGACGACTTCGACGAAGCCTTCTTCGACGAGACCGGCCACTGGCGCGACAAGCAGGCCGACTGGGGCGACCCCGAGGCCAGCTGCGGCCAGCATGAATTCTTGAAAGTGATGGACATCTGCATCGAGCAACTGCCGGCGCTGCAGGGCCGGGTGTTCATGATGCGCGAGTGGCTGGAACTCGAATCTGTCGAAATCTGTAAGGAACTGCAGATCAGCTCGACGAACCTGTGGGTGCTGCTGCATCGCGCCCGCCTCCGTTTGCGGGAGTGTCTGCAGCAGCGTTGGTTCGATGGTCGTGCGTGATGATTGACGATGGCATGAAGGTCCGCCGCTCCTGCAAGGAGGTTACTCGCCTGGTGCTCGAATCAGAGGACCGCGAGTTGTCGCTCATCGAGAAAGCCTCCCTGCAGTTCCACTGGATGGCCTGCACCAATTGCGTCCGCTTCCGCGACCAGGCTGCGCTGATGCGCGAAGCGGTCAAGCGCTGGCGCCAGTACCGCAACGAGTCCGATTGAGCTTTGCGCGGCGGGTCAGCCGCCGGGCGGTGGCGCACCGCCCTCGCCTTCCCAGACCTGCAGCGGCTTGGCCGGAGCGTCCGGCTTCACGGTCGGCCGAGGGTCGCGGGCGCGCTGCCGGTGCGCGAGCATGAGCAGCAACAGGCCGCCCAGGGCGGCCCAGGACAGAAATCGGGTGTGTTCCATGCCGCAGGTGGGGCAATCGGCATGCCGGCACCCGGGAGGGCCGGCATGCCGGCCTGTCAGGCGGCAGCGGCGCGGGCCCGGTCGCGCAGTTCACGCACGCGGGCATGGTTGCGCTTCACCCCTTCGTATTGCTGCTGCACGAGCAGGCGGATGTCGGGCGGCAGGTCGGTGGCCAGCGCGGCCTGGTAGCGCGCCATCGCCAGGTCTTCGCCGCGCTCGATGTCGTCGAGGATGCGCGCCTCGCTGTAGGTCGACAGCGCGCTCTTCACGGCCACCCAGCCGCGGTGCACCGCACCGGATGCACTGCCGCCTTCCTGCGGGGTGCCGCCCTGGTCGAACACCAGGCGCTGCAGGTCGCCGGCGGCGAACCTGCATTCGTCGGCGCGCGCCATCAGCTCCTGCTTGATCAAGCTGTCGCGGATGTGCTCGGCGCTGGCGCGGAATCCGTATTCCCCGTCCTTCGAGGTTTCGATCAGGTCATTGAGCGTTGCGATGATGTCCTTGGATTTCATGGTCAGTCCTGGTTGAGTGAGGGACAGACCTCCACGGGCAGGTGGCGTGCCTGCGGGCGCGCCCGGGCAGCCGCCCGACCATCAATCGATCGCGCCGCCGGCCAGTTCGAGATCGGCCGTGCGGGTGAGCGCCACCGCCGCCGCGAGCTGGATCGCCCGCACCTGCTCGTCCAGCGCCAGCGGGCGGCAACCGAGGTGGCGGGCCGACTGCTCCGGCAGCGGCGGCAGGTGAATGAAGCCGCCGCGCATGCCCGGCCACGCGCGCAGGCGGTGCATCAACGTGTAAAAGACCTGGTTGCAGACGAAGGTGCCGGCGGAGTGCGACAGCTCCACCGGCAGCCCGGCCTCGCGCAGCGCGGCTTGCATGGCCTTGACCGGCAAACGCGTGAAGTAAGCGGCCGGCCCGCCGGCCACCACCGCTTCGTCGACCGGCTGGGCGCCGGCGTTGTCCGGGATGCGGGCGTCGACCAGGTTCACCGCGACGCGTTCGATCGACACCGCGCCTCGGCTCGCCGCCAGGCCCAGGCCGAGCACCAGGCACGGCTGCAGGCGGTCGATGGCGGCATGGAGCGCCGGCATCGCGGTGGCGAAGGCGCACGGCAGGCGCAGCGCCGCCACACGGTGGCCGGCAATGCGGCGGCCGTCCAGCGCGCGGGCCACCTCCCACGAGGGATTGATGCTGTCGCCATCAAAGGGCTCGAAGCCCGTGATCAGGATCGGTGCGCTCATGGGGTCGATCATCGCAGCCCGGACGCAGCGGCGCACTCGCGCCCGGCCGCCAGCAGCGCGGCGCGCCAGGGCTCGAGCGCAGGCAGCCCTGGCAGCCCGCGCAGCAGCGTGGGCGCATCGCACCAGGGCGCCGGCAAGGCGCCGGCCCAGGCCAGCAGCGCCGGGGCTTCGCCCGCCGGCAGCACCAGCATCGTGTCGATGCGGATGTCGAGCGCGCTGGCCCGTCGGCTCGACGGATCGAAGGCCCAGTCGTAGCGGCCGCAGCCGATGCGGGCCTCGCCGCTGGCCTTGTCGCTCATCACCACAAGCCAGGCACAGGCATGGTGGCGCGCGGTGTCGGGCGGCGGGTCGCCCAGGCACAGCGAGTGGACGTTCTCGTACTGCTGCCCGAAGCGGCGTACCAGCAGCTCGCCGATGGCCTCGCGCCCCTCGGTCTGCGGCGGAAAGCTGATCGTCCCGGTGAGCACCTGCATGCGCAGGCGCGCGGAACCGGTGAAGGCACGGTTCAGCAGGTGCGGACGGTTGTGGTCCTTGGCCTCGAAGTAAGCGGCCATGGCACGGGCGGGCGTCGTGGCGATCATCTGCTCGGCAGCATCTCGTTCAGGCCGACGCCAGGCGGCCCAGCGGCACGCGCTCGGGCCGCAGCTGGGCCAGCACCGGCTGCAACGCATCGAGCGACGGCGCCGTGTTGACCGCGGCGTCTGCCGGGCACCACGGATACGGCAGGCCGGCCAGCCACTCGGTGACGGCCGGCAGCGCGCTGGGCGCCAGCACCTTGGTGACCGCGATGCTGACCTTCAGGCCCTGCACGCGGTGCGGCAGCTCGGGCTGGAACAGCCAGTCGTAGCGGCCGCAGGCCATGCGCACCTGGCCGCTGTCTTTGGACGTCATGCCGCTGAGCCAGTCGCAGCAGAACACCGGCCCGCCCCAGTCGGCCCGCGGCCGCTGCAGGCAGAAGGTGTAGACGTTCTCGTAGTGGCGGCCGAAGTGCCGCACCAGCGCGCGGGTGATCGCCTCGCGGCCCTGGGCCACCGAGGACGAGCACACCAGTTCGCCGTCAACCACGGTTTCGAGCCAGGCGTCCTCGGCGAAGGCCTGGCCCATCAGGTGCGGGCGGTTGCCGTCCTTGGCGCGGCAGAAGGTGCTCACCCGCTGTTCGGCAATGCTTCGCAGTGACATGGTGACGGACTCCCAACGACATGGTCCCCCCCGGCACTGGCACGCGGCCGCTCGGGCCGCCTGCCGTCAGCTGGCCGGCGTGCCCCAGCCGCCGCCGCCCGGGGTTTCGATCACGAACACATCACCGGCCTGCATCTCGACCGAGCCGATGTGGCCCAGTTCCTCGGTGCGACCATTGGCCCGCTCGACCCGGTTCACACCCGGCGCGCTGGGCAGGCCCCCGGCCAGCCCGAAGGAACCGGCACTGCGCCCGTTGCTCAGGATCGAGGCGGTCATCGGCTGCAGGAAGCGCACGCGGCGGATGCCGCCATCGCCGCCGCGCCAGCGCCCGGCGCCGCCCGAGCCGCGACGGATCTCGTAGCTGTCCAGCCGCACGGGATAGCGGAACTCCAGCACCTCGGGGTCGGTCAGGCGCGAGTTGGTCATGTGCGTCTGCACCACCGCGCAGCCGTCGAAGCCGGGGCCGGCGCCCGAGCCGCCGGAGATGGTCTCGTAGTACTGGTGCTCGTCGTCGCCGAAGGTGAAGTTGTTCATCGTGCACTGGCTGGCGGCCATCACGTTGAGCGCACCGTACAGCGCATTGGTCACGCACGATGAGGTCTCGACATTGCCGGCCACCACCGCGGCCGGTGCGCGCGGGTTCAGCATGCAGCCTTCGGGCACGATGACGTGCAGCGGCTTCAGGCAGCCGGCGTTCAGCGGGATCTCGTCGTCCACCAGCGTGCGGAAGACGTACAGCACCGCGGCCATCGTCACCGCCTTGGGCGCATTGAAGTTGTTCGGCAACTGCTCGCTGGTGCCGGTGAAATCGATCGTCGCCGAGCGGCCCGCGGTGTCGACCGAGACCTTCACGACGATCTGCGCGCCGTTGTCCAGCGGGAGCGTGAAGCGGCCATCGCCCATCGCGCTGGACAGCGCGGTGATCACGCGGCGCACCGATTCCTCGGCGTTGTCCTGCACGTGCTGCATGTAGGCGGCCACGGTGGCGCGGCCGAACTGGTCGACCATCGCACGCAGTTCCTGCACGCCCTTCTCGTTGGCGGCGATCTGCGCGCGCAGGTCGGCAATCGTCTGGTCCGGGTTGCGCGCCGGCCAGGGGCCCGAGGCCAGCGCGTCGCGCAGGGCCTGCTGGCGCAGCTGGCCATCACGCACCAGCAGGAAGTTGTCGAGCAGCACGCCCTCTTCCTCGATGGTGCGCGAGAACGGCGGCACCGAGCCCGGCGTGATGCCGCCGATGTCGCCATGGTGGCCGCGGCTGGCGACGAAGAAGCTGGGCTTCGCGTCGCTGCGTTCGAGGTAGACGGGTGTGACCACGGTGACATCCGGCAGGTGCGTGCCGCCGTGGTAGGGGTCGTTCAGCACGTAGACGTCGCCCTGGTGCATGGCCGGGTTGCGCTCGATCACGGTCTTGATCGATTCGCTCATCGAGCCCAGGTGCACCGGCATGTGCGGCGCGTTGGCGATCAGCTGGCCCTGCGCGTCGAACAGCGCGCAAGAGAAGTCGAGCCGCTCCTTGATGTTGACCGAGTAGGCGGTGTTCTGCAGCCGCAGGCCCATCTGCTCGGCGATGTTCATGAACAGGTTGTTGAACACCTCCAGCATCACCGGATCGGCCTCGGTGCCGATGGCATGCGCGACGGCGCGGGCGCGGATGCGGTGCAGCGTGAGCGAGCCGTCGTCGCCCAGCTGCGCCTGCCAGCCGGGCTCGACCACCGTGGTGGCGTTGCGCTCGGCGATCACCGCCGGGCCGTCGATGATGGAGCCGGCCGGCAGGTTCTCGCGCTGGAACAGGCCGGCCTCGCGCCAGGTGTCGGCGCCGCCGTCGTCGGGCGCGCTGAACATCTGCACGGTGGCCAGCGGTGCCGGCCGCTGCGAGACGCTGAAGCTGCCCGTGCCGTCCTCCGGCATGTGCTCGCCAGCACCGATGGCCTCGACCGACACCGCCTCGATCACCAGCTTGCGGTCGGGCATCAGGAACGCGAAGCGCTGGCGGTAGCCGGCCTCGAACTCGGCCTTGGCCTGCGCGGCGTCGGCCATCGCCACCTGCAGCGTGGTGTCGGTGCCCTGGTAGCGCAGGTGCAGGCGCTCGCGCCGCGTGATGCGCTCGGGCGGCACGCCCTGCGCGGCCACCTCGGCCACCGCCGAGGCGCCGAGCGTGTCGATGCGCTCGCGCGCCACCTGCAGGCCGCCGGCATCGAGCGGCTGCTCGAGCGACGATTCACGCATCGCGATCTGGTCGGCCAGGCCCATGCCGTAGGCCGACAGCACGCCGGCCAGCGGGTGCACCAGCACGCGCTGCATGCCCAGCGCGTCGGCCACCAGGCAGGCATGCTGGCCGCCGGCGCCGCCGAAGCACTGCAGCGTGTAGTTCGTGACGTCGTAGCCGCGCGCCACCGAGATGCGCTTGATGGCATTGGCCATGCTGGCCACCGCGATCTGCAGCGCGCCGGCGGCCACGCCTTCGGGCGTGATCGGCTTGCCGGTGGCCGCGGTCATGCGCGAGGCCAGCGCACTGAAGCCGGCGACCACGGCATCGCGGTCCAGCGGCTGGTCGGCCGCAGGGCCGAACACCTTCGGGAAGTAGGCCGGCTGGATCTTGCCGAGCATCACGTTCGCATCGGTCACCGCCAGCGGGCCGCCGCGGCGGTAGCAGGCCGGCCCCGGATTGGCGCCGGCCGATTCGGGGCCGACGCGCAGCCGCGCACCGTCGAAGCTGATGATCGAACCGCCGCCGGCCTTCTTGG
>CAZXLI010000156.1:0-15305 GCA_964641795.1 uncultured Bordetella sp.
GCGCCGGCTTGAGCAGGTTGGCGGCGTCGCCCGTGCCGGCCTGGCCGCCGGCGCCGATCAGCGTATGCGCCTCGTCGATGAACAGGATGATCGGGTGCGGGCTCTGCTTGACCTCGTCGATCACGCTCTTCAGGCGATTCTCGAACTCGCCCTTCACGCTGGCGCCTGCCTGCAGCAGGCCCATGTCCAGCACATGCAACGCGACACCCTGCAGCGGTGGCGGCACGTCGCCGGCGGCAATGCGCAGCGCCAGGCCCTCGACCACCGCGGTCTTGCCGACGCCGGCCTCGCCGGTGAGGATGGGGTTGTTCTGGCGCCGGCGCATCAGGATGTCGATGGCCTGCCGGATCTCGGCGTCGCGGCCGATCACCGGGTCGAGCTGCCCGGCGCGCGCGCGCTGCGTCAGGTTGGTGGTGTACTGGTCGAGTGCCGGGGTGCGGGTGGCGCCCGGGGCGTGCGGCGAGGGCGCGTCGTCGGCGGTCACCGGCGCAGCGCTGCCGCCGCGCTCGCCGATGCCCTCGGCGGCCTCCTGCGAGCCGAGCGTGAACTCGCCAAGCCGGTGTTTCAGGTCGTCGAGCCGGAAGCGGCCGAACAAGGCGCTCGAGCGCTGCGCCAGCTGCGCGAGACCGGGCTCGGTGAGCAGGGCCATCAACAGGTGCGCGCTGCGGATGCGGCTGTGGCGTGCATCGAGCGAGGCGATCAGCCAGGCGTGTTCCAGCAAGGTTGGCATGCGGGCGCCGAACACCGGGGTGCGGGTGTTGCCGGTCTTGAAGCGGCCGATCTCGCGTTCCAGGTCCTGCTGCAGACCGGTGGTCGAGACCTCGAAGCGCCGGCACAGCACGACGAAGTCGCTGTGCGGCTGCTCGAGCAGGGCGAGCAGCAGGTGCTCGATGTCGACCTCGAAGTGGCCGCGTGCCATCGTCATGCTCGCGGCGCGTTCGGCAGCCTGGCGGCAGGTGGCATCGAGCTTGGCGATCAGCGTCTTCAGCGTGGTGGTGCTCATGGCGGGTGCGGAAAGGGGGAAATGGGCGTGCGTCAGGCCAGCGCCAGCAGGTCGTAGCCGGCGTCGCAGCGGTCGTCGGCCGCGGGCCGGGTGATCAGGAAACCGTCCCAGCCCAGCCGGGGTGCCTCGGCCCCCAGGCGCGCGGGCTGGACGTCCGCCGCGCGCAGGCGCAGACGGATCTCGTACTCGAGCGAGACGCCGGTCAGCAGCGTCAGCAACTCGCGCAGCGCGAGCCGGGCGGTGCCCGCATGCTGCGGGCCGGCGCCCTCGGCCGGCGCCGGCAGGAAGCGCAGGAACTGCGCCCGGCCCATCGGGCCCAGCGTGATGCGCAGCCGCAGGTCGCGCTGCCAGATGCGCTCGCCCACCACCGCCTGCGAGCCCAGCGTGACCTGGCCGATCCCCAGCAGCGAGCGCTGTTCGCGCGGCAGGGTGAACCAGCGGCCGACGAACTGCTCGACCCGCACCGGCACGCCGAAGTAGTGCGCCAGGATCTGGCGAATGGCCGCCAGCGACACCGGTCGCTGCTGCAGCAGGCCGGCGTAGTGCGCCAGGGTGTCATCGGCCACGCCGCCTTCGGCGGCCTTCAGCCGTCCGCGCAGCGCCCGCTGGCCGAGGCCGGCCAGCGCCAGCACGCGCGGCAGGTACTCGTTGCGCCGGTCGGCCTCGAAGCGCAAGGGCAACCGGTGCTTGCGCCAGGCCTGGTAGAACAGCACGACCGCGCGGTGCACGAAGATGTCGAGGAAGCGGCGCGAACTGCTGTCCTTGTGCTGCTGCTCGCGGCGCGCGAACAGCTCGGTGTAGAAGGTCGGCAGGGTGCCGCCGGCGCCCAGCAGCCCCATGAAGGCGGGCGTGATCTCGTAGCGTTGAAAGTGTGCGTGTGCCGCGGGCCCGGTGCCCGGCGGCAGGGGCTTGAACTCGGCAATCTCGCTCGGCGGGAAGGCCAGCGACAGCGAGTTGCGAAAGCGCAGCCGCTGCGTCAGCACGTCCTGCGGCGACAGCCCTTCGCGCTGCACATGCCAGCGCTCCAGCAGCCGCACCGCCTGCATGAAGCCATAGCGGTGCGGCTCGGCCAGCAGGTGCGCGATGGCGCTGCGGGGCGCAATGGGCGGGGCCGACATCAGCATCGCGGGCGCCTACAACAGCGGGCCGGCGCCGGCGCGGCGCGGGCATTCGATCAGGCACTCGCCGCTGTGGACCGACAGCACGCGCAGCTGCGAAAAGCTGTTGGCCTGCACGTACAGCCCGAAGAAGTGGTCCAGCACCTGCGCGAACAGCCGCAGGCCGTGGCCGACATAGGCCTGCTCGTCAACGGTCAGCTCGACGCGCGTGCCGCGCACGAAGGTCGGGAACGGGTTGCCGGGCAGGCAGGCGCTGGCTGCCTCGCAGCGGATGCCGACCAGGCCTTCGACCAGCCGGCGGTTGGCCGCGCTGCGCGGCAGGTCGTACAGGCGCAGCAGTTCCTGCAAGGCCTCCGGTGCGCCGCCGCCGTCCAGCGACAGGTGGTTCAGCGACAGGTGCGAGATCAGCCGCCACAGCGCGCCTTCGCCGCGCTCGAAGCGGTGGCTCGGCGTCGGCACCCGCAGCAGGCGGATCTCGCGCGCCAGGCTGCCGCCCTCGACGAACAGGTCGCCGCCGGCGTGGCCCACCGTCAGGTGGCTGGGCAGGTCGCGGTTGGTCGCGCGCAGGTCGATCGACAGCGTGTCGGTCTGCGGTGCGGCGGGATCGAACGCGATGTCGACGATGGCGATCTCGGTTTCGTAGCCCGGGCTGCGTTCGGCCAGTGTCTCGCTGCGCTGGCAGTACCAGTAGCGGCCGGCCTGCTCGCCTTCATGCAGCAGTTGCTCGTGCTGCAGCGAGTAGAACGGACGGAAGGCATGGATGCTTTCGCCCTGCGGGGTCTGCTGCACGCGGAAGACCCGGTCGATCGCGTAGACCTCGTAGCCATGGGCGCGCCGGCCGCCATCGGGCAGCACCGGGTAGGTGGCGCCGGTGTGGGTGATGCGGATCGGGTCGGCGCGCTGGCTGAACAGGTTCACCACTGGCGTGCAGCCCAGCACCAGGCTGCTGGCATCGGCCAGTTCGAGCTGGCGCGCGGCTTCCGATTCGGCCCGCAGGCCGCTCATCGCGAAATGCAGCGTCAGCTGCCGACCGCGCGGCCGCTGTGCCGCGGGCGGCAGCGGCAGGTCGAGGAAGTTGAATTTCGCGGCAAAGCCGAAGTACTCGGTCAGCAGGCGGTAGGCGGGGTGTGAGCGCGGGTCGAAGTCGATCAGGGCCTCGTCATCGGCAAAGCCGACGATTGCCGGCAGCCGCTGACCGATGCGCTGCCAGGGGCCGTGGCCGTCGCCTTGCGCCAGTGTGGCCAGCACCTGGCCCGTCAGGGCTTCGCGCAGGGCCTGCACCGTCGAGGTCTCGCCATGCAGGTGCACGCGCAGCGATTCGACATCGAGCGCCGCCCAGTCCAACTGCGGCGACAGCAGCTCGAAGCAGACCGAGAACACGCTGGTCGCCTCGCGCGGCAGCACGGTGCCCGAGGGCGCCTGGATCGCGCCGCGGAAGCCCGCCGAGACCACGCGCAGCGGCAGCAGCGTCACCTCGTATGCGCTGCGGAAGCGGCACTTGACGCCCCGCACGGCGCGGCTGTCGAGCAAGGTGCCGCGCGGCACGCGCTGCGGCTGGCTCATCTGCGCGGCGCTGCCGCCGAGGTCGAAGCAGGCGATCGAGCAGGCGGGAAACGGCCGCAGGTAGTGCGGGTACAGCACCTCCAGCAGCGATTCGGTGAACAGCGGAAAGTCGTCGTCCAGGCGCTTGTGGATGCGCGAGGCCAGCAGCGCGAAGGACTGGATCATCCGCTCGACATGCGGGTCGTCGATCAGGTCGCTCGCACTGGCCAGGCGACCGCCGATGTCGGGGTACGCAGCGGCGAATTCGCTCTTGTGCGTCTGCAGGAAGTTCAGCTCGCGCTGGAAGTAGGGCAGCAGTTCGCGCATCGCGGCCTCAGCCCTGCTCGGCGCTCGGCCGACCGGCCTTGGACACCGCGTAGCGGTTGGAGCCCGGCTGCAGCACGGCGTCGAAGCTCACCGGCTCGACGCTCGGGTTCAGCAGCAGCTTGGCGCGGATCGAGAACATCAGCCCGGCCATGCCGGCCTCGGCCTTGCGCACCTTGACCTCCACCTGCGTCAGCCGCTTGTCGTGATCGGCGAGGGCCTTGCGCAGGGCTTCGGTGATGCGCTGGCGGTCGCGGTCGCTGGCCATGCTCATCGCGGTGATGTCGGTCAGTCCCAGCGTCAGCAGCGAACGGCCCACCAGCGGCAGGCCCTCGAGCTCGGACGGCTCGAACGGTACATGCGTGTTCAGCAGCAGCTCGATGTCGCGGGCCACGGAATCCTTCACCTGATCGACGGTGAAGCGTGGCGCGGTGCCGCCGCCGCGCAGCGGCGCGCCTTCACCAAGCAGTTTGTCGAGCAGCGAGGGCGCGAAGGTGTCCATGACGAACGGGCGGCGACCGAACAGGCCGCCGCCTAACACGTAACAAGCGTAGTTGTTACCGAAGGACGATCAGGTGGCAACGTTCGTGCGCAGATCCCAACCGGCCTTGCCCGTGGAGACCGGCGCATCGCCGTTGGTCTTCTGCTGCTTGTACTCCCACTCGACCTTGCCGTACTTCAGGCCGAAGGTTTCAGTGGGCAATTCACCGGCACCGATGTTGGTGGCGACGGACGAGATAACCACGTCTTCGAGCGTGATCGTGAAGTAGTTGACCCGCGTCTGTGATGTGGCAGTCGCATTCTTGCCGCCTTGGGCACGGTAGGCGTGGATGACCACCTTCGGATACACCGTGCCGGCCGAAGCTGCTCTTAGCAGCTTCGGCGTGGCCTTGTCGATGTCCTTCGTGAACAGCATCTCGCCATGCTCGGTGCGCTCGGCGGTGTGCCCACCGGCGCTGGAAGCGCTGGAGGACTTCGGCTGGAACACTGTGTGCGAGAAGGTCGAAACCTCGATCTCGTTGACGTGCTTGGCGTCGGTGCTGTCGCCCTGCAACTCGCTCGCGCCTTCGAACTTGACGTAAATGTCCTTCATCTAACTGACCTCCTGTGTTGGCATCAACCCTTCTGGGACTGCGGCAGCTCGGCGACGAGACGAAGGGAGACAGAAAGCTCGTCGAGCTGAAAATGAGGCCGGATGAACGCCACTGCGCGATACACACCGGGGCGCCCCGGCACCTCGGAAACCTCCACCTGCGCCTGCCGCAGCGGGTAGGTCGCCTTGGTCGTTTGCGTGGCGTTGTCGTCCTCGACCACGTACTGGCGAACCCAGCGGTTGAGGAATTCCTCGACATTGGCGGCCGAGGCGAAGCTGCCGATCTTGTCGCGCATCATCGCCTTCAGGTAATGCGCGATGCGGCAGACGCTGAAGATGTACTGCAGCTGTGCCGACAGCACCGCATTGGCATTGGCGGCGTCGGAGTCGTACTTCTTGGCCTTCTGCGTCGATTGCGCGCCGAAGAAGGCCGCGTAGTCCTTGCCCTTGCAATGCACCAGCGGCATGAAGCCGAGGTCGGAGAGTTCCTTCTCGCGCCGGTCGGTGATGGCCACTTCGGTCGGGCACTTCAGCGCGACCTCGCCCTCATCGGTCTTGAAGGTGTGTGTCGGCAGGTCTTCGACCAGGCCACCGCCTTCGACGCCGCGGATCGCCGCGCACCAGCCGAAGTTCTCGAACGCGGCGGTCAGGCGCGCGCCCATCGCATACGCGGCGTTGACCCACAGGTACTTGGCGTGGTCGCTGCCGTCGACTTCCTCGACGAAGTTGAAGCCTTCCACCGTGTTGCCATCCTTCGGGTCGAAGGGCAGGCGGCCGAGGAAGCGCGGCACGGTGAGGCCGACATAGCGCGAGTCTTCACACTCGCGGAACGACTGCCACTTCGCGTACTCGACGGTGTCGAACACCTTGGACAGGTCGCGCGGGCGGCCGAGTTCGGCAAACGAATCCAGGCCGAACAACTCGGGCGAGGCAGCGGAAATGAACGGTGCGTGCGCGGCGGCGGCCACATGCGCCATCTGCTCGACGAAGTACATGTCCTCGGCATTGCGCGTGAACTCGAAGTCGCCGATCAGGGTGCCGAACGGCGCACCGCCGAAGGTGCCGAACTCTTCCTCGTAGACCTTCTTGAACAAGGCGCTCTGGTCGAAGTCGACGGCGGTCTTGAAGTCCTTGACCAGCTCCTTCTTCGTCGCGTTGAAGACCTGGATCTTCATGCCGGCGCCGGTGGAGGTCTGCTTGCACAGGTAATGCAGGCCGGTCCAGCTCGACTCGAGCTTCTGGAATTCGGCGTGGTGCATCACCTCGCTCAGCTGCGCGCTGATCAGGCGGTCGATCTCGGCGATGCGGGCATCGAGCGTGATGCTCAGGTTGTCCGAGACGACCACGGTGCCCTGCATCACCTCGCGCACCAGCTCGCCGATGATGTCGCGGGCGCGGGCATGCTCGACCTCGGAGCGGGCGACCTTGCTCTGGGTGACGATCTGGTCGAGCAGGCTGGTCTCGGTGGCGGCAGCGGCGGGAGCCTGCTGTTCGGCGACGGCGGCATTCATCGTGAGAGTCCTCGTACGGTGTTCAGGGCAAGACGCGGGGCATGACGCGAGTCATGACGCGCAAAAGGCGCGGCCGCGCCGGCATCACTCGGGGCGCTGGCCGGCCTCGGCACTCAGCTGGGCCAGTTTGTCGGTGCTGGCCAGCACTTCGCCCAGCAGGTCTTCGAGCTTGTCGTTGCCCGCCAGCTTGTTGCGCAGGTCGGAGAGCTTGGTGCGCGCTTCGAGCAGGCGGCGCAAAGGCTCGACCTGCTGCACCACCGATTCGGGGCGGAAGTCTTCGACCTTGTTGAACTCGAGGTTCACCGCGAACTCGCCGCCCTGGTCGGTCAGCCGGTTCTTCACGCGGTAACTGGCCTTGGGGGCCATGCCCTTCATCACGTCGTCGATGTTGTCGAGATCGACATTGACGAACTTGCGGTCCTTCAGCTTGGGCAGCGGCTTGTCCGGGTCGGGCTTGCCGCTGAAGTCGCCGAGCACGCCGACGACGAAGGGCAGTTCCTTCTTCTCGATCGCATCGCCGATCTCGACGTCGTAGGTCAGTTGCACACGGGGCGGGCGCACCTTCTGCAGCCGCTTCTGAACGCTTTCCTTCTTGGCCATCACGAGTCCTTTCCGAGCGTGCCGAGCGGCCGCCTCACTTCAACAGCTTGAACGGGTCGCCGGCAGGCTTGGCCTGCACGGCGGACGTGGGGGCAGCCACCGGCACCACGGCCGGCGCGTTGCCGGGCGCCGCGGCAGCAGGCCGAGCCGCCTGCGGCGTGCGGGCTGCCGCGACGGCGGGTGCCGATGCCGCGGCGCGTGCCGGGGCGCTCGCCGGCGCTGCCGCGGAACGTGGCACGCCGCTGGCCGCGCCGGTGGTGCCAGCGCGCAACGCCGCGGTGCTGTCGGCTGCCCGCTGGGGCACCAGGGCGGATTCGCCCAGGGCTTCGCGCATCGCGCGGGTCAAGCCCATCGCTTCTTCACGGCTGCCGACCGGGTAGTTGGTGCGCTCGCGCAAGGCGGTGAGCGAAACGGTGGACAGGCGCAGCCCGCTGACAGCGACCACGCTGTGCGCCAGGGTGTCCTGCTCGTCGCGCTGCAGCACTTCCTGGGCCGCGAGGATGGCGTTGCCGTAGTCGGCGCTGTCGAAGTAGTCCTCGGCCAGGCGCTGCCAGGGTGCCTTCTGCGTTGGGTAGGCCTTGGCGGCTGCGCGCCAGCCTTGGCGTGCCCGCTCGCGCTGCCCATCGCGCGCAGCGCTTTGGGCCTGCTGCATCAACGCCTCGAGCGAGGGCTGCGCCGGTGCCGGCGGCGGCGGGTTTGGCGTTGCAGCCGGGTTGACGGCGCAGGCCGACAGCAGCGCGGCCATCCAGGCAACGGCCAGCCCCGGCGCCACCCGGAAACGAGCGTGGCGGGGGTGCGGCGAACCAAGCCCATGCGGCATACGCGACCTCCCTCGAAAAGTGCTATCAGCCATCAAACGCGGCCATGCTGGGCATGGCGGAGCCGCGAATGTAATGGCAATCGGCGAGCGGGGTCCCCCACGAACTTGGGATCGATTTGCGCGCGCAGATCAGGCGTTACCGCATTGCCCGCACCGACAATCGAGGCATGCGTTCTCCCGTCCGTCCGCCTGCTGATCTGCGCCCGCGGTGCCGCGTCGGCGTCCCGTTGGCAAGCTTGCTGGCCGTGCTGCTCGCGGGTTGCGCTGCCACTGGTGGCGGGCCCCTGGACAAGGCCATGGAACTCGTGGGTTTGAAGAAGCCCGAGCTGCCCGACAGCGTGCCCAAGGAACTGCCTGCGCTGCCGCGAAAAGTGGCACTGCGGCTCCATGCCGGCGAGCTGCTGAACACCGACGCGCAAGGACGCTCGCTTTCCGTTGTTGCGCGCGTTTACAAGCTGCGGGCGAGCACCAGCTTCCTGCAGCAGCCCTACGAGTCCTTCAGTGGCCCGACGAGCGATCGCTCCTCGCCGCTGGCACAGGAAGTGGTGGAGATGCGCGAACTCACGCTGACGCCGGGGCAACGCTACGAGGTGGTCGAGACCTTGCCGCCGGAGGCCACGCAGCTGGCCGTGGTGGCCCTGTTCCGCAGCCCGGCGGAGCAGCGCTGGCGCTTCGTCTTCGATGCCAAAGGGTCGGCGGCCAACGGCATCACGCTGGGCTTGCACGGCTGCGCGATGAGCGTGGCCGAAGGCCAGGTGATCGATGCCGCCCCCGAGTTGCGGCGGCTGGCAGGCGTGCGGTGCGCGGCGGGCGCTACCGCCCTCCGATGACGCGTCCATCAGACGTTAGCAAGGAATAGAATCGTGATCCAGTCTCCGAAGGTTTTGTGGGGCGAAGGCCTGTTCCTGCGGCCGCAGCATTTCCAGCGCCAGGATGCGTACCACGAGTGGCGGCTGGCCGAGGTGGCGCGCACGCTGCACCCCTATGCGTGGGGGCTCAGGCGCTGCCGCATCGATGCCGAGTCGCTGGCCAGCGGGGTGCTGCGCTTCGAGGAGCTGCAGCTGCTGCTGCCCGACGGCGAGTTGTTCAGCGCACCGTCGGACGACGACCTGCCGGAGGCGCTGTCGCTCGCCGACATCCCCAGCACCACCACCGAGATCGTGTTCCATGGCACGCTGGCGCCGATGCGCAGCCATGGCGCGAACTTCAGCCAGCATGGCCGCGACCTGTCGCTGCGCTATGCCCAGCGCGACCAGACGGCCAGCGACTGGTTCACCTCCGCCGCCGAAGCCGAGATCAGCACGCTCAAGCGCTGCCTGCGCGTGCTGCCCGACACCGAGCCGCGCGATCACCTGGTCAGTGTGCCGCTGTGCCGGCTGCGCCGCCATGCGGCGGGCGGCTTCGAGCTCGACCACCGCTTCGTGCCGCCGTGCACGTCGATCGCCGCATCGCCGACCCTGATCGCGATGCTGCGCCGGCTGCTCGACATCCTGCAGGCCAAGGTCGACGCGCTGTACGGCTTCCATCGCGAGCCTTCACGCCATGTGATCGAGTTCCGTTCGGGCGACATCGCGTCGTTCTGGCTGCTGCACACCGCGAGCTCGGCGTTTGCGCGGCTGTCGCACTACCTGCATCACCCGCAGCTGCCGCCCGAGCGCCTGTACGAGGCGATGCTGGAGCTGGCCGGGGCGCTGCTCACGTTCTCGAAGAGCTTCACGCTCGCCGATCTGCCGCCCTACGAGCATCTGCAGCCGGCGGCGGCTTTCGGCCGGCTCGATGCCATCCTGCGCGAGCTGCTCGAGACCGTGATCTCGACACGCTGCTTCGCGATCGCGCTGGACGAGGTGAAGCCTTCGTTCCATGTGGCGCGCCTGGACTCGCAGAAGATCAACGCGTCGACGGCGTTCTTCCTGTGCGTGCAGTCGGCGTTGCCCTTGATCGAGCTGGTCGAGGTGGTGCCGCCGCGCTTCAAGGTCGGCGCGCCGGACGATGTCGACAAGCTGGTGCTCTCCGCGACGGCAGGGGTGCGGGTGCTGCACGTGCCGCAGGTGCCCGCGGCCATTCCCGTGCGGCCGGGTGCCGCCTACTTCGCGATCGAGGCGCGCGGGCCGCTGTACGAGCGCATGCTGCAGGCGCAGGCCGCCACGGTCTATGCGCCTGCCGGCATCCCCGAGCTCAAGCTCGAACTGTTCGCCCTGAACGCCTGAGGTCGACGCCATGCTCAAAGCCCAAGCGCCCTCTCTGCTCGCCGAGCAGGACCTCGCCCGCGTCGACCAGCGTGCGTCCGCAACTGCATCAGGGCGCGAGGCGCGCAGCCTGCTCGACCTGCTGTACGACGGCTGCTACATGATCTTTCTGCTCAAGGATGGCCAGGCGCCGGCCGACGCGTCAACGTTCCGTGAGCGGGTGCGGCAGTTCCTTGCCGGCTTCGAGCGCGGCGCGCAGCGACTCGGCACGGAGGCCGACAGCGTGTTCCTCGCCAAGTTCGCGTTCTGCGCACTGGTCGACGAGGTGATCCTGATGTCGGACTTCCGCATTCGCGACGAATGGGAGCGCCGACCCTTGCAGACCGAACTGTTCGGCGAGCAGCTCGCCGGCGAGCGCTTCTTCGACTACCTCGATCGGCTGCGCCAGGGGGGTGCTGCCCGCGTGCAGGTGCTGGAGGTGTTCCACATGTGCCTGCTGCTGGGCTTCCAGGGGCGCTACCTGCTGGAAGGCCCCGAGAAGCTGGCCTACCTGACGGCGCGGCTCGGCGAGGAGATCGCGCACCTGCGCGGCCGCCGCGCGGCATTTGCGCCGCATGGCGAGCGGCCTGACGCCGTGGTCAACCGGCTGAGAACCGAGGTGCCGCTGTGGGTGATCGGTTCGGTGTTCGCGCTGGTCGCTGCGCTCGGCTTCGCCGGCCTGCGCTATACCTTGCAGCGCCAGACGGCCGCTGATCTTGCGCGCTATTCGGGCGTCGTGAAACTGGCGCCGCAGGCGGCGAACGTGACGATCACCCTGCCTTGAGGCCGGTGTCGGCCGGGCGCGGCGGGTCCTGTTTCCGGGATGGATGCGCGGCGCGGTGGGTCAGTGCGTTCACGACCGCGGCGAGGAATTGCCCGATGTGGATCGGCTTGATCAGGACATCGCGGGCACCCAGCGCACGGGCCTTGATCGCATCGCTGGTGGCCTTGTCGGCCGTGACCACCAGCACGTCGAACGCGCCGGAGGAAATCTCACGGTTCAGTTCGCGGATCACCTCGAGGCCGGAGCGATCGGGCAGCCGCAGGTCGAGCAGGACCAGGTCGGGTTCGAAGGCCCGGGCCAGGCGGATGCCCTCGGCGGCCGAAGCGGCGCGCAGCAGCGCCGCCTGGGGCAAGTGGGCTTCGAAGATCGCGGCGACGAGCAGGAAGCTCACCTCGTCGTCCTCTACGCAGAGAACGCGGCCGGAGACAGTCTGCTGTGGCGCGGCGGATGAGGTAGGCAAGTGCGAACAGGCGGTGACAGGGGGCTGCCCCCGCACCGCCTGGATTGAAAAAGCGCCGGACTCTAAGAGAGGAATAGAGAGGGTTTTTGTGAGTACGGCGAGAAAAGTTCTCCCTGAGCAATCTGCACGCGCCGAGCGCGTGGCGGATGTGGCCGATGGCCGGGTTGGCTTACCAACCGTTCTTGGGAGTGCCCGACATAACGATCTCCAAGAGTGCAATGACTGATGGCAGTCATTGCAGCAGGAGGGCTTGTCGTGCGTAACTACATACGGCCGTAGGTTGACAGCCGCGCTCTTCAGTGCTAGTGGCTACAGCAAGCCGAAATTCATGGCCTTGACGATCGCCGTCGAGCGGCTGTCGCAATCGAGCTTGCGATACAGGTTCTTCAGGTGGAAACCCACCGTGTGCTCCGACACCCGCAGGATCTGGGCGATCACCGGCGTTGTCTTGCCCTGCACCAGCCAACGCAGGATTTCGAGCTCGCGCGGCGTGAGCACCGGCGCGTGGGCCACCAGCGGGTCGGGCGGCGGCAGCAGCAGTCTCAGCGCGGCATCCTGGGCGTGGACTGCCAGCAGGTGCAGGTCGGCCACCAGGCGGGTCAGCTTCGCATCACGCTTGGGCAGCGGCTTGTCGCGGTCCATGCCCAGCACGAAGTGCCGACCCATCGGCAGGTGCAGTGCCAGCGCGATGCCCGTGCGAAAGCCGAACGGGGCCTGCTGCTCCCACATTTCGCCGGCATGGGCATCGACATAGGTCTTCTGGTTCCAGACGATGGGTGTGTTGCGCGTCTTCAGGTGCTGCATCACCGGATCGCGATAGGCCTCGTCGACCGCCTCGAACACCGGCAGCGACGCTTCCGGAATGTTGGACACCGCCACGAAGGTGCTGCCACGGGCATGGTCTGTTACCAACTGGCCGCAGACCATCGGAAAGTCCATGTGCTCGGCGAATGCGGCCAGCGCATCGCGCAACGCCTCCTTGGTCGGCGCCCGGGCAATCCGGTCGTAATCATCGAGCAGCATGCACTTGGACCTGCTTGTCTACCTACAGGAGCCAGTAGCTTGTCGCGCCTGCCGATATGACAGGAGACTTGGAGCCCTGACGCCTGCAGAAAGGACCCGTGATGAGCGCCTGGACTGTTCTCTCACTACCGCCAGTATTGTGGCAAAGGCAATGGCCGCCCATGTCGCTGCGACCATTGGACATCACGATAGACGAATCGTCGGTCGGCAGCGGCCACGCGTGCGGTCAGACCTTGTGGCATTTTCGGCATGGCGACGGTTTGGCGGCCATCGGCTGGGAATGGGTACAGGTCCGCCGCGGCTTCCTCGCGATGAGCGACCCGATGAACATCGTCAGCAATCTGCGCGTGGTGGACGACGAGAACTGCGCCGTCAGCGATTCGCAGCGACTGATCGTGCTGAACACCATGGTGCACGCGACGCCGTGGCAGGGTGACGTGCTCCGGCGCCTGCGCGAGTGCCAGCGCCTGCCGGCTCCGCGCCGGCAGGGCCTGGCGCTGGCGGCTTAGTCGCCGATCCGCTGCTGGAAGACCAGGCCCGCGTGCTCGCGCAGCGCGTGGAACTTGATCTTCGGCCAGTTGGTCTCGATGGCGCGCAGTTCGGGCGCGTACTCGACCAGCAGCGTCGGCGCATTCACCGCGTCATACGCCATGCGGTGGCTGTTGCCGTCGATGAAGCGCTGCAGCTCCTTGTCGCCGCCGTCGGCCTCGTCGCAGGTGACCCAGCGCGCGATCGAGAAGCGGCAGGGGCTGATGCGTGCCTTGCAGCCGTACTCGTGCTCGAGCCGGTGCGCCACCACCTCGAACTGCAGCTGGCCCACCGCGCCCAGCATCAGCACCGAGCCGGCCACCGGCCGGAAGACCTGGATCGCGCCCTCTTCGCCCAGCTGCTGCAGGCCGGCCTTCAGCTGCTTGGTCTTCAGCGGGTCGGCCACCTCGACCATGCGGAACATCTCGGGCGCGAAGAACGGCAGGCCGGTGAACTGCAGGCTTTCGCCCTCGGTCAGCGTGTCGCCCAGCTGCAGAACGCCGTGGTTCGGGATGCCGATGATGTCGCCGGCAAAGGCTTCGTCCAGCAGTTCGCGGCGCTGGCTCATGAAGGTGACGACCGTGTTCGGCCGCAGCGTCTTGCCCGAGCGCACCACCTTCAGGTTCATGCCGCGCTCGAAGCGGCCCGAGGCCACGCGCAGGAAGGCGATGCGGTCGCGGTGCGCGGGGTCCATGTTGGCCTGGATCTTGAAGACCACGCCGGAGAACTTGGTCTCGGCCGGTTTCACCTCGCGCTGCAGCGCCGGGCGCGGCCCCGGCGGCGGGGCCAATTCGACCAGCGCGTCCAGCACCTCGCGCACGCCGAAGTTGTTGACCGCCGAGCCGAAGAACATCGGGGTCTGCCGCCCGGCCAGGAACTCGGCCGCGTCGAAGGCCGGCGCGGCTTCCTGCACCAGCTGGATTTCGCCCTGCGCCTGCTCGTACTGCATGCCGAAGCGTTGGGCATAGGCCGGGTTGTCGAGGCCCAGCAGGATCTCGTCATCCTGCGTCGCGCGGTCCTCGCCGGGGCTGAACACGCGCATCTGCTGCTGGCGCAGGTCCATCACGCCGTGGAACACCTTGCCCATGCCCACCGGCCAGGTGAAGGGCACCACGGTCATGCCGAGCTCGCGCTCGATCTCGTCCATCAGGTCCAGCGGCTCCTTCACCTCGCGGTCCATCTTGTTGACGAAGGTGAGGATCGGCGTGTTGCGGGCGCGGCAGACCTGCAGCAGCCGCCGCGTCTGCGGCTCGACGCCGTTGGCCGCGTCGATCACCATCAGCGCGGCGTCCACCGCGGTCAGCACGCGGTAGGTGTCTTCCGAGAAGTCCTGGTGGCCCGGCGTGTCCAGCAGGTTGATCACGCAGTCGCGGTACTCCATCTGCATGACCGACGAGGCCACCGAGATGCCCCGCTGCTTCTCGATCTCCATCCAGTCCGAGGTGGCATGTCGCGTGGCCTTGCGCGCCTTCACCGAGCCGGCGATCTGGATCGCGCCGGAGAACAGCAGCAGCTTTTCCGTCAGCGTGGTCTTGCCCGCGTCGGGGGGGGAGATGATGGCAAAGGTCCGGCGGCGCCGGGTTTCGGTTTCAAAGGTCAAGGTCAATCCTGTTCGTGTCGCTGGGCTCCACACAACACGGAGCCGGTTCGAAAGGCGCTGCGAACCAGCCGGGCAATGGAGTTGCGAGGAAGGCGCAGGCAAGGCGGGCAGCCCGGCGTCCACAGCACATGGAGGCGGGGCAGGGGCTTTGCCGGAAAGTCAGGGGGGTGACGTGCGCATCCCATTGATTTTAAACGACTTTCCCGAAGTTTGCCAAAGAATGCACACCGGGCGCTGCCGGCCTGGCTATAATTCTGCTCTCCGAGGAGCGCTGCAACCCCCAGGCACGGACGCCGGGGGCGAGGCTCGGAAACAACCTCTTGTTTCTAACTGCGCTCACCCACTGAACAACGCGTGGGGTGAGCTCCTCAAGCTTTCCGCACGCTCAGTGGCCCTCAACTTTGTTTTGGAGCCTTCCATGAGTGCTGTTCTCAAATCCACCGCTGAACAAGATTACGTCATTGCCGACCTGTCGCTGGCCGCCTGGGGCCGCAAGGAATTGCGCATTGCCGAGACCGAAATGCCCGGCCTGATGGCCATCCGCGAAGAATTCGCGCCCAAGCAGCCGCTGAAGGGCGCGCGCATCACCGGCTCGCTGCACATGACCATCCAGACCGCCGTGCTGGTGGAGACGCTGCAGGCGCTCGGCGCCGAAGTGCGCTGGGCTTCGTGCA
>CAZXLI010000157.1:0-15247 GCA_964641795.1 uncultured Bordetella sp.
ACGGCCGGGGGCAAGAACATCACGCCCAGCGAGTTCGAGAACGAGCTGAAGTTCTCACCCTACATCACCGACGCGGTGGTCATCGGCGACCGCCGCGCCTACCTCGTGGCGCTGGTGATGATCGACCAAGAGAACGTGGAGAAGTTCGCCCAGGATCACGACATCCCGTTCGGCAACTACGCCAGCCTGACCCAGTCGCGCGAGGTGCACGCGCTCATCCAGGGCGAGTTCGACCGGGTGAACAAGAAGTTCGCGCGCGTCGAGCAGGTGAAGAAGTTCTACCTGCTGCAGAACCAGCTGACCGCCGAGGACGAGGAACTCACGCCGACGATGAAGCTCAAGCGCAAGCTGGTCGAGCAGAAGTACGCCGATGCCATCGAGGCGATGTACCGCTGACCCATCCACCACAAGGAGACCCAAGATGAAACCGTTCCTCGCCGTACTCGCCACGGCCCTCACCGTTGCCGTTGGCGCGGCGCATGCCCAGCAGGGCGTGAGCGCGACCGAGATCCTGATCGGCTCCATCCTCGACCAGTCGGGCCCGCTCTCGGGCTACGGCAAGCAGACCCGACAGGGCATGCAGTTGCGCGTTGACGAGATCAACGAGCAGGGTGGCATCCACGGCCGCAAGCTCAAGCTGGTGGTCGAGGACGACGGCTACGACCCCAAGCGTGCCGTGCTCGCCGCGCAGAAGCTCGTGAACCAGGACAAGGTGTTCATCGTCGCTGCGCACATCGGCACGTCGCAGAACAACGCCGCGATGCCGGTCCAGTTCGAGAAGAACATCGTCAACTTCTTCCCGCTTACCGCAGCGCGCGAGATGTACGAGCCGCTGAACCGGCTGAAGTACGCCTACGTCGCAGCCTACTACGAGGCGGTGCGCGCCTGGCTGCCCAAGCTGGCCAAGGAGAAGACCGCACGGAAGGTGTGCGCCATGTACCAGGACGACGAGTACGGGCTCGAGGTGCTGCGCGGCGCCGAGGCCGGCCTGAAGACGATCAACGTCGAGATGGCCGAGAAGACCAGCTTCAAGCGGGGCGCTACCGACTTCTCGTCGCAGATGGCGCGCCTGAAGGGCGCGAACTGCGATCTGGTGGTACTGGGCACGGTGATCCGCGAGACCATCGGCGGCATCGCCGAGGCGCGCAAGATCGGCTTCAACCCGACCTTCCTCACCTCGCAGGCCGGCTACACCGAGCTCATCCACAAGCTCGGCGGCAAGGCGATGGACGGCCTGTACGCCACCATGACGGTGCAGGTGCCCTACCTTGACGACGCATCGCAGCCGGTGCGCTTCTGGGCCACCAAGTACAAGACCAAGTTCGGCGACGACCCGGCGCTGTTCTCGGTGATCGGCTACCAGATCGTCGACTACTTCGCCCAGGCCGCGGCCAAGGCCGGCAAGAACCTGACGACCGATACCTTCATCAAGGCCATGGACACGATGAGCTTCCCGGCCGACATCTTCGGCGCGCCGCCCATGACCTACTCACCGACCAAGCGGCTGGGCAGCGAAGCGTCGCGCCTGTCGCAGATCGTCGACGGGCGCTGGAAGGTGGTGGCCGACTACGTCAAACCCTGACGGGGGAATGGGCGCGCCGCATCCGCGTGCGGCGCGGCCTTCGAGGTCAGCGATGCTGCGCAGACTCTTGGACATCACTGGTGAAAGATCCGGGCCATACATCATGGTCGCCCGTTGACCGCGGCGAGGGCTCCGGGTGCTCAAGTTCACCCGCCAGCTCGGCGGGGCCATCGGCGTCCGTCACGACTTCAGCAATAGCAGTAGCTTGAGCGCCTGAGCCACGATCGAGTAGAAGAAATCCTTGATCGAGTGCCACCAGCCGCCCTGGTCCTCGGCCAACTGGTCGTGGGCGCGCTTGTTGAGGTAGGCGCGGATCGCATCTGCATCGGCTTTGGTCAGCAGATGCCCGAAGCCAACCATTCCGGTTTCCTTGTACACGCCTTCGAGCACGATCTTGTCAAAGGCGGTTTGGGTGGCAGGTGACATGTAGCGCAGATCGGGCAGCATGCTGCCGCTGATCGCCGTGGCCCCGTGGCAGGCGGCGCAGAAGGTGTGGTACTGCTCGTAGCCCTTCTTCAGCGTGGCCTCGTCGGGGGTCTGTGGCTGGGGTGAGAGCTGCCGTGCCGGGCGCTGGAAGGGCGGCAACTGCGCCGTGCCTCCCAGCTTGTAGACCAGCAGGCGGCCACCCGGCCCCTTCTGCGCAAACTGCGCCGCGCCGCCCGCGGCCAGCGCGAACGCGCCGCCCCAGCCGGCCATGACGGCGACGTACTGTTCGCCATCGACCTGGTAGGTGACCGGCGGCGCGATGATGCCGGTCTGGGTGGGTGTCTCCCAGAGGGGTGCTCCGCTGTCGGCGCGGTAGGCCGCCAGGCGCCCATCGGCGGTGCCCTGGAACACCAGGTTGCCTGCGGTGGACAGCACGCCGCCGTTCCAGGGGCCGGTGTGCTGCACGCGCCAGACTTCCTTCTGCCGCACCGGATCCCAGGCGCTCAGGTGGCCTTTGGCGAGCAGCGCCGCGAGCTTGCGGTCGAGCACCTGCGGCATGCCTGAGGGCGGCATCGCGGCGACCAGATCAACGCCGGTGTTCCAGGCGTTGGGAACGTACTTGAAGCTTTCCGGGTTCTTGTAGAGCAGCGGCAGGTCCAGCGCCGGGATGTACACCAGGCCAGCCTTGGGGTTGAAGGCCATCGGATGCCAGTTGTGGCCGCCGTAGGGCGAGGGGAAGGTGAGCTTTTCCTTCTTCCGGTACTGTTCGTCGGCGGTCTCCACCGGCCGGCCGGTGGTCGGGTCGATGTGCGTGGCCCAGTTGACCTTGACGTAGGGCTGCGCCGAGATGAACTTGCCCGTGGCACGGTCGAGCACGTAGAAAAAGCCGTTCTTGGGCGCCTGCATCAGCACTTTGCGCACCTGGCCGCCGATCGACAGATCGGCCAGCATGATGTGCTGGGTGGCCGTGTAGTCCCAGGTCTCGCCGGGCGTGGTCTGGTAGTGCCAGACGTACTCCCCGCTGTCAGGCCTGAGCGCGACGATCGACGACAGGTAGAGGTTGTCGCCGCCGCCGGGGCTGCGGATGTCGCGGTTCCACGGCGAGCCGTTGCCCACACCGATGTAGAGCAGGTCGAGCTCGGCGTCGTAGGCCATCGAGTCCCAGACGGTGCCGCCGCCGCCGATCTTCCACCAATCCCCCTTCCAGGTCTGTGCCGCTTTGGTGAGGGCTGCCGAGGCCTGGGGCTTGGAAGGATCGCCCGGCACGGTATAGAAGCGCCACGCCTGCTGGCCGTTGGCCGCGTCGTAGGCGCTGACGTAGCCGCGCACTCCGAACTCGGCACCGCCGTTGCCTATCAGGACCTTGCCCTTGACCACACGCGGTGCGCCGGTGATGGTGTAGGGCTTGTCGCGGTCGATCGTGTTGACCTCCCACACCGGCTTGCCGCTGGCAGCGTCGAGCGCCACCAGACGCCCGTCGAGCGTGCCGACGAAGACCTTGCCCTGGTAGACCGCCACGCCGCGGTTAACCACGTCGCAGCAGGCCTTGACGCCCCAGGACTTGGGGACCTGCGGGTCGTACATCCAGAGCTGCTTGCCGGTGCGTGCATCGATCGCCCACACCACACTCCACGAACCGGTGGTGTAGATCACGCCATCGACGACGATGGGCGTGGCCTCCAGACCGCGCATGGTGTTGGTGTCGAAGTACCAGGCTAGGCCGAGGTTCCTGACGTTGCCGTCGTTGATCTTGGTGAGCGTGCTGAAGCGCTGTTCGTCGTAGGTGCGGCCGTACGAGAGCCAGTTCTGCGGCTCCTTGTCGGCGTTTACGATGCGCGCGGTGTCGAGGGCCTGCTGGGCGCCGGCGCCAGCGGAGATGAAGGCGGATGAGGCCAAGGCCAGCGCGGGGGCGAGGATCGGTTTCACGAGGGCTTGTCTCCTTCTGGGAATCGATGGGGTGGGGCGTCGGTCGGGCGCCGGCTTCTTACCAGCCTCAGCGCGCCGCGGTCTTGTCGCGCGGGCGGGTCAGGCGCAGCAGCAGCCAGACGAAGGCGACCACGATCAGCGGCACCGGCAGGTACTTCCAGTAGTTGCGCACGCCCACGCGGAACGGGAACACCGAGTGCTCGACCTTGCCGCTGGCCGGATCCCTGGCGCTGAGCACGCCCACGTACCAGCCAGCCTCGGTGAACCGGTGTTCCAGCGTGAGCGTCCCGCGCGGGTAGCTGCGCGCCGGCAGCTCGGCCAGCAGATTCGAAGCTTGCCCGGCAGCATCGCCCAGATCAGCCAGCGTCGTCTTGGCACCGCGCCCCGAGGACTCGCGCAGGATGCGGAACTCGACGCTGCGCTCGCGCAGCACCGGCTGGATGAAGTCCACCACGAAGACCGCGCGCCCGACCTCCGGAATGTCCTCGCAGAACTCCTGGCTCGAGCGGAAGTCCGGCTGGTAGCCGGCAAAGTGCGCTTGCGCCTCGCCGATGCGCAACACGCACTTGTCGTCCTCCATGGCCACGCCGCCGTGTGCGAGGGCTGCCCCGCATGCCAGTGCCGCCAGCGGCGCGGCGATCCAGCGCGCGCTCATCCGAACAGCGGAATCATCGGGCCGCTGATCTCCACCGCCCAGCGCTTGCCCTGCGCGTCGTAGAAGAACAGCATGCCGGCGATCACCGCGTCGGGCGAGGTAATCATCGTTGTCATGCGCTGCGTTTCCCACATCGCGTCGTCGGCGTAGATCACGATCCTGCGCGTCTGGCCGGGCGCGATGGTGGCGTCGCCGTCCACGCGCAGCGCGTCCGGTGCGACCAGATCGTCCGGGTCGCGCGGCTGGGCCTGGAGCACCTTGGCGTTGACGAAGCGCAGGTTGCCGCTGTTGAACTCGCCCACCGACACCGTGCTCTGGCCGTTGTTGGTGACGGTGAGCTCGATGCGGAAACTGCGGCCCGGAATGCGGTAGCGTGCGTCATCCATGCGGACCGTCAGCGGCGAAGGCTCACGCTGCAACTGCGCGGTCTCGATCTTGCCGGTCTGCAGCGGCGTGTTGACCGGCCAGCGTTCCTGCGCCCAGAAGTAGCCTCCCAGCACCAGCAGCAGCGTGACGGTGAGCGTCAGCATCGCCGCCTTGCGGTCGCGCCCGGTGATCATCTCGTCGGCGCGGTCATCGCCCAGTTCGACGACGCGTCGGAAGCGGGGCAGCACCAGGGGCGCCTTGCTCAGCCAGTAGCCGAACCAGGCCAGGCCGATCATCGCCCACAGCGCCGACCAGCCCGCAGCATTGGCCAGGCCGTAGCTCTCCAGGTCGATCTCCTGGCCCGTGAGCGTCTTCACGGTGTTGCTGAAGTTCGCCGCGCTGCCGCCAACTTCGACCCAGATGCCGGGGCCGATGATCGGGCCGGCATCCTTGACGTTGAGCAAGGGGTGGACGTGGTAGCGCCCGGGCGTGCGGGCCTTCAGTGTGATCACGAAGTCGTACTGCACGCCCGGCTTGAACGAACTGCTGCGGATGCCCGGGGTGCCGTTGATGCGGTTGTCCAACCGCACGAAGGCCGGTCCAGGCACGCCGATGTTCAGGAACGCGGTCTGCTGCGCCGAGGGCACGTGCTCTGGCCAGGCATGCGACGGGACGAAGCTGCCCTTGACCACCAGGGTCTGCCCCACGTCGAGTCGGCGTGCCGACACATCGACATCGAACCAGTGCAGCGTGCGCATGCGAAGCACCGGCTGCTGCGCCTTTTCGCCATGGGCCCAGGCAGGGCTCGGGAACAGCGTCATGCTGGCCAACCAGCACAGTGCGATCAAACGAAACATTCTTGCGAGCATGTTCACACCGCCTTGCGAAGCCAACCCGCCTTGACGCCGAGCGAGCCGATCCAGACCCAGAGCCAATAGGAAAGGATGGTCAGGAAGCCCGCGAACACCGCCGTCACCGGTGTGACTGCTTCGCCGAATGTGCGCAGCGTGCTCCGCTCGATGATGCGCACGTACTCCGGCATCGCCGTGCGTACGTACTGGAAGCCCATGGTGTCGGCCACGGTCAGCAGCGTGCCGTGCAGTTCCACAGGCACCATGAAGGGTGCCAGCATCGGCCAGTTGAGCGGATAGATCAGCAGGCCCATCAGGAATCCGCCGAACACCCCGGTGAAGAAGAAGCTTCGCGTCAGCAAGAGGATGCAGTCGATCATCAGCCCCAGTGCGATGTACGTCGATGGAAAAACCATGTTCATCGGGAAGTTCGCGAAGCCGTGGAAGTTCAGATAGCGGCTGAGCCAGGCCGCCCCGGTGAGCGCCAGGATGCTGAGCGTCGCCCCCACGGGAATGCGCAGCAGCCGCCAGAAGGCGTAGCCGAACACGCCTGACAAGGTCGACAGGGCCAGCGGCGTGACCAGAGGCCACCAGCGACGATCGCGCCAGTCGATCCAGTAGTCCCAGTCACCGACCAACAGTGCGAACTCGAAACTGAACACTGCGCCGAGCAGCAGGACGAACAGCGGGATGATGACCCAGTCGAGTTGGGCATCGACGCGCCGGGCCTCCGCAGGGGTCAGCGGCTGGTCGGGATGGGGGAGGGCGGTCATGAGTTGTCTCCACCGCCTGCCGCATGGGCGGACGGTTCTTCGTGGGAGTCGCGGTGAGGGGGCCTTGCGTGCCCCCCGGTCCTGTCAGGCAGCCTGCGCGGTGCCTTGCGCGGGGCGCGTCAGTTCCATCACGCGCGTCGCGATCTGCGTCAGCAGACCACCGGCGGCGAACGACGACCAGCCCAGCATGACGAAGCCCCAGTGGATCGGCGCGGCGAACAGTTCCTCGGCGTAGAAGAAGGTGTGGCCCCACTCGTTGAAGCCGAGGTTGGGCATGATCATGAACGCGCCTGCGACGATGATCGCGAAGGGCAGCGAGATGCGTCCGCCGAAGTATGGAATGCGCGTGTGCGCGTAAGCGAACGAGATGAATCCCCACATCACCAGCACCGGCACGCCGAAGTAAAACAGTCCGATGTGCGTGGGGGTGAAGTCGGTGTCGCGAATCGTCACTTGGTGCCAAGCGGCATCGGATTCGGTATAGATCGACCCGGTGATGTAGAAGATGGTGCCAAACACCAGCAGCATCGACGAAACCACGAACAGCCGGCGCAGTTCCTCGCGGCGCCCGACGCGGCTGAAGTCGCGCTCACGTGTGCGCCACAGCCACACCAGGACGCCGGTGCCGCCGCCGATGACCAGTACCAACTGCGTGTAGAGCAGACGCATCCAGTAGGCCTGGAACTCGCCGCTGAAGTAATCGAGCCCGTGCGTGAACGCCGTGGTCTCCTGGTAGATGCGGTAGACGAGAAAGACGAAGCACAGCGCCACCAGGCCTGCGAACACGCGCAGCCACGGCGCGCCGGTGCTCGCCTTGGATGTCGGTACCGCCATCCGCTGCATGCTGCCGGCGCCGGCCGGCCGGGGAATCGCGCTCATACGGTCTCCTTTCGATTGGAAAAGTCTCATCGTCGCCCACACGGAAAGCATCTCCAACAGCTTGCCGTTTCAGTATCAAATACTGCCAAATCGGCGCTCGTAATGCACCCAACTTTCGTTAGGTTGAATGCCCGAAAGCGGCTGGGGGTTACCCTGCCATCAGGCGTGGAGCCACCCGCGGGCGCGGGCTTCGCGCAGGGCCCCGGTGCGGTTGCGCACGCCCAGCTTGGCGTACAGGTTGTGCAGATGCCACTTGACGGTGCCTTCGGTCAGCACCAGGCGCATGGCGACGTCGTTGTTCGACATGCCCTCGGCCAACAAGATCAGGATTTCCATCTCGCGCTCGCTGGCGCGCGCGTCGTCAGCCGCAGGGGCGCCGGCCGATGACGCGCTGGGCTCCAGGGCGCGCACGATCTGTCCCGCGTGGTTGGCGGCGGAGGTGCCGGCACCGGGCGAGCCAGGGGCGATGGCTGCTCGCAGCAGGGGCACCAAGGCCGGGCCCTCGTCGACGTACAGACGCTGGTAGCCATGCGCAGCGGCCAGCGCCAGGCTGTCCATCATGGCCCGCGTGGCGGCCGGCTCGTTGCCGGCTGCGTGCAGCGCGCGTGCGCGCAGCATCTGCATCTCGGCCTGCTTGTAGTTCTGGCCGTTGGCGCGGGCGCGCGCATGGCCGGCGTCGGCCCATCGCAGCGCCGCCTCGACGCGGCCATACGCAAGGTCCAGCCGTGCCCACAGCCGCTCGGCCTTGTCCAGATGCAGGGCCGAACGCGCGCTCTCTGGCTGCAGGCCGACATCGGCGGCGATGCGCCAGGCGCCGTCGGCGTCACCCGCGTGCAGCAGCAGCAGCGCGCGTTCGGCGGCCATCGTCAGCTGCAGGCGCACGAAGCCGCGCGCGCTGCCGATGCGCTCGCCCTCGGCAGCCGCGTCTAGCGCGGCCGAGAGGTCGCCGCGCGCTGCCTGCAGGCGCGCCGCGGCGACGTAGCCGGCCACCATCGCATCGACCACGCCCTGGTGGGGCAGCAGGGGCAGCGCGGCTTCGGCCTCGCTCGTCGCCTCGGTGAGCAGACCTCGTTCGTACAGCAGCAGGGCGTGCATCGCGCGCAGCATGGCCACCAGCCCGGTGCGGTCGGCCGCGGGGTCGGCGGGCAGCGCGGCGGCGATCTCGGCTCGCGCATCGCGGTGCCGCCCGGCCTTGAGCAGGGCCACCGCGCTCACCACGCGAACCCACATCAGCCCGTAGGGCAGGCGCGCACGCTCGAAGGCGAACTGCGCCTCACGAAGTGCCTGCTCGGCCTGGGCGAAGCGCGAATGGCATTTGTGCGCAAAACCGAGCACTGAAAACACCGCGCCGCGGTGGAAGGGCTCCTCGTCCGATGCCTGCTCGAGCCAGCGTAGCGCGTGGATCTGCGCCGCGTCGGCATCGTCGCGCAGCGCCGCCATCACCGCACGCACCGACAAGCCGGCGTGGGCCAGCGGCACGCTGTCGGGGCCGGCCTCGCGCTCGGCGCGGGCTAGGCGGCCCTCGGCTTCGACCCAGCGGCGCAGGAACACCAGCGCCCAGGCCGCGAACCATTGCAGCAGCGCATCGGCGCTGCTGTCGCGCCCCTCGATCTGCGCCAGCAGTTCGAGATAGGTCTCGTGCCGCCCTTCGGCCTGCACGAGCTGGCGCGCGTAGCCGCGCAGGTAGGCACGGGCCTGCGCCGCGTCACCGCCGGCCAGGGCCAGGCGGATCGCGCGGTAGGGGTCACCGTGGGCGTGCCACCAGTGTGCCGCCTCGCGGCGCAGTTGATTGGCGCCGCGCCCGTCGCCGGCCAGGCGTGCCAGCGCGCTCTCGGCCAGCAGCGGATGCAGCGCATAGAGCACCTCGTCGTCGACGCGCGCGCGCGCCTGCGCGATGCCCAGCGTCCCGGCTTCGGCCAGGGCCTCGCGCGCGCGCAGCACGCCCAGTTGCTCGAGCAGTCTGGGCGTGAACTCGCCCAGCGCGGCCATCGTGAAAAGTGCTTCCTGGCGTTCGGCCGGTAGGCCCTTGATGAAGCGTTGGTGGATGAAGTCGTTGACCAGCAGATCGGTGCCGGCCACCGGAGACGCATCGCCGCCGGCCAGGGTCAGCTGAACCAGTGCGGGCCAACCCTCGGTCAGCCCCAGCAGGCGCTGCACCGCAGCGGTGTCGCGCGGGCGCTTCAAGCGCCGTGACAGCTCGAGCACTTCGTCGGCGCCGAAGCGCAGCTCGTGCTGGGTGATCCAGCGGACGCGGCCGCGCGCGGTGAGCGAGGCGAGGTTCAGGTTGGCGGCGTCGCGCGTGGTCAGCACCCAGCGCACATGGTCCGGCGTTGCGTGCAACAGGCGATTGAGCGTGTCCAGGCTGGCCGCGCCGCACAACTCGTGCACGTCGTCGAGAAAGAGCGTGCGCGGCTTCGGGTCGCGGCGGATCGCGTCGAGAACGGCCAAGGCGCTGGTCTCGGGCGTGACCATGGCGCTGAACGTGCCCGAACCTCCGGCCGGCGTCGGCCGGTCCAGCGCGGCCAGCAGAGACCGCTCGAAGTGGGCCGGGTCGCGCCATGCTGCGTCCAGTGCGAGCCACGCCGAGGCGCCATTGGCCAGGCTGCCTTCGCGAAACCAACTCGCGACAAGGGTCGTCTTGCCGAAGCCCAGCGGCGCGGCGACGACGACGATGCGCTCGCCCGGAGCCGGCAAGCTCAGGTGTCGGCGCGCCACCGTGGCGGCGGCGTCGCGCGGCGCCGTCCACCGGTCAGGCGGGGGAGATTGCTCGTGCAGACTGACAGCCGCCGACACGCGGCGCGGGGTGTTCCTGGTGGTCTTGGGGCGGCTCATCAGCGTCACGCAGGCGGTTCGCATTTCAAGCGACAAGTTCGCGCGCCGTTTGTGCAGCGTGCGAACGACCGGCGCCCCGATGTCGGATGATCGGCTGGTTTAGCGGTTCGGCAGGCTGGTGCACAACGATGATACAGCGGAGAAGCGCCACACGGGCGCTGCGGTCGCGACGTCGCAGATCTGGTCTGGCGTGCGCAGGCTCATGTCGCGGTATTCAGCGGAACGGATCAACTCGGTCACTAGTGAACGTGGTCGTCGGGCGGCGGCATCAGCCGCGGCTCTTCGCGCAAACGCTCGCCTTGCCGGAGCAGGAACTGCGCATCGGCCCACTCGGGCGACTCCGACGGCAGCCAGCGCGAGCGCGCGTAGCCGAAACGGTCGATCAGGAACTCCATGTGATGCGGCGACTCGTCGGCGATGGTCTTGCCGGCATCGGCCAGGGTTCGGCGCAGCAGCAGGTAGGCGGTGGCGGCGTCAGCCGCGCCATCGACCGGCGCGATGAAGGGCAGCGCGGTGCTTGCCGCCGGCGACCCGGGCAAGGGCACGGCGACGATCTGCACGCCACGCTCGGCCAGGCCGGCTTGCCACTCGGCCAGCTGCAGCAACCTGGGCTGCGACGCGGGCAAGGTGTAGAAGACGAGCAGTACGACCTGGCCGCGAAGATCCTTCAACGAACCGGGGCGGCCCTGCGCATCGGTGAAGTCGAAGTTCGGCGCGCCCAGCCAGGGCCGGCCGGGCACCAGGCTCGGCGTGAGGATGCGCGCTTGGAAGCCCGAGGAAAACAGGCGCAGGAAGTTGACGATGTCCCAGCGGTCCTCGGCCGACGTGGTGTGCGCGAAGCCGGGCATTGGCGTGTCAGGCTTGCCGTCGGTGAGCCAGTGAAAGATATCGCCCCCGGTGTGCAAGGCGGTGTGCGGCTCGGCCAGATCTGTCGGCGGCTTGGCGAGCCTGACGGCCAGCGGGCCGTCGCCGCGCGCTGCCGCGCCGTGGCAGTCGGCGCAGTGGCGGCGGTACAGCGCGATGCCGCGTGCGATCGATACAGCGTCGTAGGGCACCTCACTGCGCAGATAGGTGCGCGGCCAGGCCGGCACCGACAGGGCCCAGATCAGCGCACAGGCCGAGGCCAGCGCCAAGGCCGCGCCGGCGCAGGCGCGCCACGGCGCCGCGGGCAGGCGCATGACCATGGCCGCCCAGTCGCGGGCGCTGAGCGCCAGCGCCACCACCAGGCCTGCCGCGCCCAACCACAACCACAGCGCGACGCCGGGTTGGCCCCAGGTGGCGGCCAGCGATACGCGAAACGGCAGCGGCCACACCTTCACGTCATGCGCCGCAGGGATGGTGCCGGCCGCATTCGCCGCTGCCCACAGCAGGAAGGCCACCACCAGCGCTTCGGTCCGCACGCTGCGGTGCGCGCCTTGCCACGGCGCGGCGTCGCGGTTGTTCAGTGCCGGCATCCAGCGCCAGCGCACGGCGGCAGCCAGCCAAAGCACCGGTAGCAGCAGCGCCATCTTCAGCAGCACCCAGCCACCGAAGCGGGTGGACAGCAGCGGCGCGAAAGAACCCTCGATCACGGTCGAGGCGCCTGCCACCCAATCGTCGGCGCGCGCCGGCCACTCGGTGGGCGCGCCCAGCAGCAGATAGCTCATCGCCATGCCGCTGGCGACGATGACCGCCGCGCCGAGTGTGGCCAAGCCGGAGAAGCGCCGCAGCAGGTCAGCCATCCACTGCCGGTAAAGGGCGTCAGTACCCGTGGCGGCGGCGCGCGCCAAGCCGAACGCCAGCCAGGGGAGGGCGCCGGCCCACACCCCGGCGGCCAGCAGGTGGGCCGCCGCCGCAGTGAGCGCCGTTTCGGCGGGGTCGACCGCCGCGCCGTGGCCCGACCAGGCCGCCACGCACAGAACGAAGGCCGCCAGCGCCCAGGCCGCGAGCGCTTCGGCGCGCAGGGGCGGCGCCGCTCGGCGCCGCCACAACAGCAGGCCGAGCAGCAGCACAGCCGCTGCCAGGCGCAACTGCCAGACGGCGCCGAAGCGCGTGCGCTCGATCACGTGGCGCCACTCGGTCCATTCCCAGGCCGCTGCGGGCCGGCCGCTCGCGGCCGCCGCCTGGAGCCCCAGCGCGACGAACGACAACACGATCCCTGCAGCGACCAGGGCGGCGCTGGCTCTCCACAGCTGGGCACGCCACCGCGCGGCCGGCTCGCCGCCCCCGAGCCCACCGATCACGAGCAGGGTCTGAGCGCCGAGCACGGTGCAGGCGCACAGGGCTGACGCCCAACGAACTGCGGTCGTGAAATCCACCAGGGCAAGTCAGGACTTGACGGTGAACGTGTAGCCGTAGTCCACCGTGTGGCCATCGACGGAGAGAACGCGGTACTTCACCGTGTACTGCCCGGGCGCGAGCGCCGGCAGTTCCAGCACCAGCAGCTTGGGGTCGGCCGCATCGACGGTTGCCCTGGGTGCGTCAATCGGTTTGGCGTCGCCGTCGCGCTGGATGCTGATCGATGCATAGGCCGGCTCCAGGCGTTCGTTGAACCACAGCCGGATCTGCCTGGGCGCCTTGCTCAGCACCGCGCGGCGCGGCGGCTCCGACTTGACCAGGGCAGCGTGAGCGCGCGCCTGCCCGCCGGCGACCACTGCGGGGAGCGCGGCCAAGCTCTTGGCAAAGACACGCCGCCTCATGGCTTGACTGAGCCCTTGGCACCGGGTGCGACGACGGTCACGCCGACACGGCGCACGCTCGCCTCGATCGTCTTGTGCCGGGCGTCCGACCAGTAGACAGCGACCGAGCGCTCGCCAGGCTGCGCCGGCAGGTCGAAGGTGTAGCGGTAGCGCTGGGCGCCGACGCGCTTCAGATCAGCAAGAGCCGGCATGATCGACACGCCGTCCATGTCGATGTGCAGGTGGATGCCGGTTTCGGCGCCGCTCATCGTCATCTTGCTCAGGTCGGCCGGCGTCTCGAATTCCACCGTCACCACCGGGCCCACGATCGCTGCCGGCTGCGGCGAGACGATGCGGATTGGCGGCAGCGCCGCCGGGGAGACGCTTGCTGGCGCCGTGTGGTGCTGTGGATGGCCCGTGCTGCCCGCCCAGGCGCTGCCCGCCGGCATGATCGACAAGCAGGCCGCCAGGGCGAGCCGCGTGCCATCGAACTCCAGGATCTTCATGGTGACTCTGAGCGCCGGTCCATGCCGGCGCGATGTGGTGAACGAAGAGTCCGGCTTCAAGGGCTTGGCCAGAGCTGCGGCGGCCCCGCACGAGGACGGATGGTTACTGCGGCCTCTTGGGTCAGAACGAGAAGCTGGCCCCGACGCCGATCGCCCACATTTTGGCCTCGCCCTTGAAGCGGGCAACCGGAGCGCCCAGCGCGGCGGCAGCGGTGCCGTCGGTGCGCTCGACCGAATTTTTCATCGCGTAGGCGCCATAGACATCCACCCGCATCGACTTGTCGAACTGGTAGCCCAGGCCCGAGCTGACCGTGTGCTTCATCACGACCGGCACCAGCGTGGTCTGGACGATGCGCACCACGTCGCGCGCCACCTCGCCCAGGCCACCGGCTTCAGCAGCAGTCCCCAGGGGAAAGGTGCCGACGCCACGCAGGCCGCCGAAGGTGTTGTTGGGTGTCTTTCGCAGAATGTCGGACGAGTAGTGGTAGCCGGTGCGCAGCTTCCACGGGCCTGTCGTGTACTGCGCGCCCACGGCCAACAGCCACTGATCTTGCCACACGTCACGGTAAGTGCTGGCCCTGGACCAGCCTTTCCAGACCAGATCGGCCTCCAGCAGCCAGGGCGAGTGATTGCCTGCGCTGGCCAGGCCCAGGATCACCTCCTCGGGCTGCTCGATCGTGAGGTTCTGGTAGCCGATGCCGGCCACGCTGGTGTGGACGATATTTTCGAACTTGTAGCGGACCTTGGACTTGTACGCCGCACCGGCGGTCAGATCGCCACCCAGCACATAGGTGGCGCCCACGGAAAACCCGCTGCCGAAGGCGTGCGTGCTGCTCGTGGTGCCCCCGAAGTCGCCCAGGGGGATGCCGATGGACGGCCCCGCCGTGCCGAGTTGGCCCAGGCCGAATCCGGCGGTCAGCGCGGCGCCGACACTCAGCCGGGGTGTCACCCGGTGCGCGTAGGCCAGGTTGGCATTGAACGAAACCAGCTCGACCAGCAGCGGCAGGCTCGCCGCGCCCGCCACTCCGATCAGCGACACCGGCTGCGCGCGGAAATCGGCCCCCAGTCCCGCGTCGACCTCGATCCCCAAGCCCAGGACTCCATTGGGTGACAGCTCGATGGCCATCCCCACGTCGGGCAGGATGTAGTCGTTTGTTCCCGAGGTGCTGACATTCGTTCCCGCTGCGCTGCTCTGCGTGTTCTTAGAGCTCGCGCCCAGATAGGACGCGCCGACGTTGACGTGGCGCCCCCTGAAGCCGGCCAGGGAAGCCGGATTGCCGAACACGGCCGCGGAGGCCTCCTGCGGCATCGTGTAGGCCGCGCCGCCCATGCCGCCCGCCGCAGCCTTGTAGCCGAGGTTGGAGTCGGAGCCGACGGCGGTGGCATGGGCCGCGCCGCACAGCGCGAGCAGCCCCCCAGCCAGCAGCCACTGTTTGCGCATCACGTCGGTAGCCTTCATCTCTGTCTCCTTGGTCAAGTTCGTGGGTTCATCCCAAACACGATCGAGTTGGCCTGGCAGCGCTGTGAAGCCACGGGTGCCGAACAGCGCGACGGGACCGGTATCGGGCAACTGCGGTCTGAGGGTTTGGCACAGCCCCGAGCAGCGAAGCACGGTGAACCGTCGGCCCAGGCCAGCCCCTGAACCGCCCCTCACGGCTGCGCCGGGGATCAGTGGCCCTTGAGCGGACGCGGTGGCGAGTGGTTTGCGGTGCGGTCGCCGCGCAGGGATGCGTCCCCCTGGCCCAGCCAGAGCTTCATCACCAGCCGCTGCACGACGTTGCCGTAGGGCGGATA
>CAZXLI010000158.1:0-15231 GCA_964641795.1 uncultured Bordetella sp.
TTCGTCAAGGGCGTGATCGACTCGGCCGACCTGCCGCTGAACGTCAGCCGCGAGCTGCTGCAGGAAAGCCGCGACGTGAAGGCCATCCGCGAAGGCTCGACCAAGCGCGTGCTGGGCATGCTGGAGTCGTTGGCCGACAGCGAGTCGGCCGAGGACAAGGCCAAGTACCAGAAGTTCTGGAACGAGTTCGGCGCAGTGCTGAAGGAAGGCATCGGCGAAGACTTCCAGAACCGGGAGCGTCTGGCCAAGCTGTTCCGATTTGCCTCGACGCATGCGGACGAGGGCGTCTCGTTCGCCGACTACGTCTCGCGCATGAAGGAAGGCCAGGAGGCGATCTACGTGATCGCCGCCGACAGCCTGGCGGCGGCGAAGTCCAGCCCGCAGCTCGAGATCTTCCGCAAGAAGGGCATCGAGGTGTTGTTGCTCGTCGATCGAGTCGACGAGTGGATGCTGAGCCACCTGTACGAGTTCGAAGGCAAGCCGCTGCAAAGCGTGGCCAAGGGCGCAGTGGATCTCGGCAAGCTGCAGGACGAGGAAGAAAAGAAGCAGGCCGAAGTGGCTGCCGAGAGCTTCAAGCCGACCCTCGAGAAGCTGAAGGTCGCGCTCAAGGACCGCGCGAAGGACGTGCGGGTGACGACGCGCCTGGTCGATTCGCCGGCCTGCCTGGTGGTCGAGGAGGGCGACATGAGCTCGCACCTGGCGCGCCTGCTGAAGCAGGCCGGCCAGAGCGCACCCAAGAGCCAGCCGATCCTGGAGGTGAATCCGGAGCACCAACTGGTCAAGCGGCTCGCAGGTGACGATGCGCGTTTCGACGATCTGGCGCACATCCTGTTCGACCAGGCCCTGCTGGCAGAAGGCGGCCAGCTCGAAGAGCCGGCGAGCTACGTGCAGCGTGTGACGCGGCTGTTGTCCGCCTGAGGCGGCCGCATCAGTCCCAGGACGACAGGTCGAGCGGCTCCTCGGCCATCGCCTCGACCTGCTCGTTCAGCTGCATCGTCTGCTGGCCCCAATAGCCCGGCGTGCCGAACCACGGGAACGCGGCCGGGAAGGCCGGGTCGCTCCAGCGCTCGGCCAGCCAGGCACTGTGGTGGATCATGCGCAGCGTGCGCAGCGGTTCGATCAACGCCAGTTCGCGCAGGTCGAAGCGCGCGAACTGGCGGTAGCCTTCGAGCACCGTGCTCATCTGGCTGCGCATGGCCTCGCGCGAGCCCGACAGCAGCATCCACAGGTCCTGGATCGCCGGCCCGGTGCAGGCGTCGTCGAGGTCGACGATGTGCGGACCCTCGGCGCGCCAGAGAATATTGCCTGGGTGGCAGTCCCCATGAAGGCGAATCTGGCGTGACTCTCGCGTTCTCGCGAATGCGGCATCGATGGCAGCCAACGCACGCTCGCAGGCCTGTTGCCAGCCGTCGAGCTGGGCCGGCGGGATGAGGTCCAGCGCCAGCAGGCGGCGTAGCGCGGAGTGGCCGAAGGTCTCCGGGTCGAGGCGGCGGCGGTGTTCGAACGGCATCTGGCCGCCCACGACATGCAGCCGCCCGATGAATCGACCGAGCCAGCGCAGCGTCTCGGGATCGTCGAGCTCCGGGCCATGGCCGGCGCGCCGGGGGTACACGGCGTATCGGAAGGGATGCCCGTCGATCTGGGCGTGAGCCAGCGTCGCCCCATCGGGCAGTCGCAGCGGCGCGACCACCGGCACCTCGGCCTCGGCAAGGGCCAGGGCAAAGGCATGTTCTTCCAGGATCTGCGCGTCCGTCCATCGGCCCGGCCGGTAGAACTTCGCGACCACTGCGCTTCCCTCTTCCAGGAAGACCTGGAACACGCGGTTCTCGTAGCTGTTCAGCTGCAGCAGGCGCCCATCTCCGCGCTGGCCGATCGCATCGAGCGCGTCGAGGACGGCCTGGGGCGTCAGCCGGTCATACGGATGCGGCTCGCCGGCGGAAGCCGGGTTCAATGGCGGACCTGTGACGGGAAGCGCGAGCCGGCCAACGGATCGTCGCCGGCGGTATCAGGCGGCTCGGTTGGCGGGCCCTCGCTGGAGGCCGGCATCGGCATCGAGCGGCTGCTCGGGCCGAGCGCGCCCAGTTCGCTGTTGGTGGCGTCACCGCGACTGTCCGGGGCGAAGAACGAGTCGTGGAAGAACCCGGAGTCTTGCCACAGGGTCGTGCGTTCGCGTCGGCGCGAGGCCACCGCCGTGGCCAGCGAATCGCGCGCACGGTACACCGCTGGCGCTGGCTGCGGCCCGCGAGAGGCCGCCGCGCTCTGAGGAACCAGCAACTGCAGCTCGGGGATCGAGGGCAGATGGTCGATCGGGCACCGCAGGTAGCGCACCCTGCAGGCGCCCAGCACGGCCTGCTTGATCTGCATCGAGCGGCTCTGCGCGCTGCGCTCGCCGACCAGGTCGATCGCCGCCAGCACGCGCCCATTGGCGCTGCAGACCGCAAACGTGACGTGGATCGACCCCAGCATGTCGTACCAGTAGCGCACCTGCTGCGGATCGTTGGGCTGGCAGAAGCGCACCAACGGCAGTTTCGACAGCACGATGTGATGCGGCAAGGCCTCGCGCAGTTGGCGGTAGACACGCCGCTCATCGGTGCTGAACACCGGGCGGGCGGTCAAGCTCCATTCGGTGGGCAACGGCTTCGGCTTGGCAGCCTTGCGTGGGCGCAGCGCAAACCACACGGCCGCTGGCGCCAGCACGGCAACAGCCACCAGGGCGATGATCCATGGAAGGGTTTGCTGCATGGGCCTGCAGCGACAGGTGCCGCCCGAACCGGCGGCGCTACCCAGCCTCTCTACTGTGTAGCGCCTGTGACACTCGCGCTCGGGGCATCTTACCCTGGGCGTCGGGCGCCTCGTCCCCCTCGGGATCGGGGTGGCTCAGGTTCGGCCCGGGCCGGAGGTCCGGCCGATGCCAGTGCGCACTTCGGCCACGGCATCAATGAATGCGTCCACCATGCGCGCCTGCTGCTTGAACTGGTAGTCCAGCGCGGCGGCACCTTCGCCCACCAGTTGTTCCATTTGCGAGGCCAAGGTCTCGGGCGGCAACTGCAGGTAGGCATCGGCCTCGCCGCCTGCGCGCTGGACCACAGCGCCAGCCTTGCGGGCAATCCGCAACATCGCGGTGTTCTCGCTCAAGGCGTGGATGAACAAGGTGTCGATGCCACGGTTGCGGGCATGCAGCATCGCGTGTTCGAACAGCCTGGCGCCGAAACCCCGCCCCCGCAGATGGGCGGCGACCGACCCCCCGAACTCGGCGGCCTGCGGCGGGCCGATGGCGGGCAACGCTCCGGCATCGGCCTCCGGCGGATAGGCCAGGTGCGCGAGTGCGACCAACTGCAGGTGCCGATTGAACACGCCGAACACCTCGTCGCGCTCGAAGTCCAGGCCTTCGACATAGCGCTCGATCTGCTGATCGGTGGCTGGATAGCCGAAGCGCAGGTAGCGGTCGTGCTCGGACAATGCCTGCAGGTGGCTCAGGATGCGGGGACGGTGGGCAGGGCCCAGCGAGCGAATTGGAATCCACGCCAGTTTCTCGGGCTTTTCGGTCTTGTCCGGCGGCAGCGCGCTGGACAGCGCGTGATCGCGCTCCGAATGTGCCGGCGCAGAGCCGCCGCTTGCATCGATGGAAGTCATCATCACGAGGCTCCGGATAGGTGATTACCCTGATACTAACGCAGCCCCTCCGAGCGGGTTTGTCCTTGCTGGCGATGTCGACGCGTCGTACTTGATGGCGCCGAGCGCTTTCAGGCTAGAATCCTCGGCTACCCTGAATTCGGCGGGGTGGGGTCGCTGGTCCGAGAGGTTGCCTTGATAAGCAGTTCCGAGGACGCGTTGAACCCCGAACGAGCCGATTCTCCGGTCGAGGCGGTCAATTGCCCAGCGGGCGTGGGCCGCCAGACCTCATCAGAAAGACCCTCATGAAGACCTTCAGCGCCAAGCCGGCCGAAGTGAAGCACGAGTGGTTTGTGCTTGATGCCACCGACAAGGTGCTCGGACGTGTCGCCAGCGAAGTGGCACTCCGTTTGCGCGGCAAGCACAAGGCCATTTACACGCCTCACGTCGACACCGGTGATTTCATCGTCGTCGTCAATGCGGACAAGCTCCGCGTCACGGGCAACAAGTCCGAACAGAAGGTGTACTACCGCCACTCGGGATTCCCGGGCGGGATCTATGCCACCAAGTTCAAGGACATGCAAGCCAAGCACCCGGGCCGCGCGCTCGAGAAGGCCGTCAAGGGCATGCTGCCCAAGGGTCCGCTGGGCTACGCGATGATCAAGAAGCTGAAGGTGTACGCCGGTGGCACTCACCCGCACACTGCCCAGCAGCCCAAGGCGCTGGAAATCTAAGGAGCGGTGATGATCGGCAATTGGAACTATGGCACCGGCCGCCGCAAGTCTTCGGTGGCGCGTGTGTTCATCAAGAAGGGCGACGGCCAGATCGTCGTGAATGGCAAGCCGGTGCAGGAGTACTTCGGCCGCCAGACCTCGATCATGATCGTCAAGCAGCCGCTGATGTTGACGAACAACGAGACCGCGTTCGACATCAAGGTCAACGTCCACGGTGGTGGCGAGTCCGGCCAGGCCGGTGCGGTGCGCCACGGCATCACCCGCGCGCTGATCGACTACGACGCGGCGCTGAAGAGCGAACTCAGCCGCGCCGGTTTCGTGACCCGCGACGCGCGCGAAGTGGAACGCAAGAAGGTCGGTTTGCACGGCGCTCGCCGTCGCAAGCAGTTCAGCAAGCGCTGATCGAGCGGGTTCGCCCCGACTGCCAGAAGCCAGGGCCGCCATCGTGCGGCCCTTTGCCTTTATCGGCCCGTACTGCGTCGCCTCCGACCCATGCGCTGGAAAATGCTGCGTCGCCGACTCTCGGTCAGTGCACCTCGCGTCATCGTGCGGCGGCACCTGCCCTGGCCGTTGCGCTGGGCGATGGCGGCGTTGGTGTTGGGCTTTTCGGCCGCGATTGCGCTATGGGCTTTCGAGTTCGGCAAGGACATCGCCGGGCTAGACCGCGATGCCAGGCAGGAATTGTCGCGGCTGCGGCTCGAAGTCGTGTCGCTGCGCGAAGAGCGAGATCGCGCGCAGTCGATCGCGCACAGTGCGGATAGCTTGCTGAAGGCCGAGCGTGCGGCGCAGGAGAGGCTGGCACAGCAGGTGCGTCAGCTCGAAGCCAGCAACATGGCACTGCAGGCCGATCTTGGCTTTTTCGAGCGCTTGCTGCCGGCAGGCCCGTCCGAAGGTCTCGCGGTGCGCGGACTGCAGGTCGAGCCGCAGGTACCCGGGGTGCTGCGCTACCAACTACTGCTGATGCAAAGCCGCAAGGAAGCGCCAGAGTTCAATGGCCGTGCCGAGTTCGTCCTGGCGGGCACCTTGGACGGCAAACCCTGGACGCTGACCTTGGCAGAGGCGGCGCCATCGCTGAAACTTCGACAGTACCTGCGCGTCGAAGGGCGACTGCAGTACCCGGCGGCGGCCGTGGTAAAAACCGTGCAGGTCAAGGTATCCGATGACTCTGGCGCTACCCGCGCCGCGCACATGGCCCGACTCTGACCCGAAGCTTGGGCCGGCCCGGAGGAGACTTCAGCGATGTGGTTCAGCAACAAGAAGGCGCACCCGCCAATTCGGTCGCTGGTGGGCGAAGGCACACGCTTGCAGGGCGAGTTGCGCTTCCGGGACGGATTGCGCATCGATGGCGAAGTGCAGGGTGATGTGATCGCCGACAATGAGGCCCGCAGCCTGCTGGTCATCAGCGAGAAAGCCCGGGTACATGGCAAGGTCAAGGCCGACCATGTGATCATCAACGGGGAGATCGTCGGCCCGGTTGAATCGACCGAGCTGCTTGAATTGCAGCCCAAAGCCCGCATCGTTGGAGACGTGCGCTACGAATTGCTGGAGATGCACCCGGGTGCCTTGATCGAAGGCGAACTGCGCCCGGTCAAGTCCCCCGAGCGCCCGACGCTCACGTTGGCCGCCTCGAACGACGCCTGAATTTCCCCCCTGTTGCCTGTTTGGAGTCCCTTGATGAACGCCGTTGTCGAAACCCTCGCCCCCGCTGCCGATGCGATGCCGGCCCCGTTGATCTTCACGGACAGCGCTGCCGCCAAGGTGGCCGATCTGGTGGCCGAGGAAGGCAATCCCGATCTGAAGCTGCGGGTGTTCGTGCAGGGTGGCGGCTGCTCCGGCTTTCAGTACGGTTTCACCTTCGACGAAGTGGTCAACGACGACGACACGCAGATGGCCAAGAACGGCGTCACCCTGCTGATCGATGCGATGAGCCTGCAGTACCTCGTCGGCGCCGAGATCGACTACAAGGAAGACCTGCAGGGCGCGCAGTTCGTGATCAAGAACCCCAACGCGACGACGACCTGCGGCTGCGGTTCCAGCTTCTCGGCCTGATGATCGTCATCCCGGGATCAGCGGCCCGGGTACAGCGCGCCTAGCACCCGCGGGCCGGCAGCGCCGGTCACGGCAGGCAGGTTGCCGGCTTGGCGCTCGATGAATCGCTGCGCCAACCAAGCGAAGGCGGTTGCCTCAACCTGAAGGGGTGGCAGGCCGGCGGCGGCCGTTGACTGCACCGGGGTACCGGGCAGCAGAGCAGCCAGGCGGCGCATCAGATGGCCGCTGAGCGCGCCACCACCGCAGACCAGCAAACGTCGGGTGTCGCCAGCCTGCTCGCGCAGGGCGAGGACGGCCGCTGTCGCGGTCAACTCCGCCAGCGTGGCTTGCACGTCGACCGCCGCCAGCGACCCGTGCCGCACAAGCTTGGCCTCGAGCCAGTTGGCATCGAACAGGTCGCGACCCGTGCTCTTCGGCGGCTGGCGGGTGAAGAATGGTTCGTCCAGCAGGTCGGCCAGCAAGGTCGGACTGACCTGCCCGCTGCTCGCCCAGGCCCCGTCGGCGTCGTAAGGCGTGCCGCGATGGCGCTGGCACCACAGGTCGAGCAGTACGTTGCCCGGCCCGCAGTCGAAGCCGCCCACCTGCCCATTGGCCCGCAGCAGGCTCAGGTTGCCGATGCCGCCCAGGTTCAGCACGGCCACCGTCTCGTCCGGCCGTCCGAAGCACGCGTGATGAAACGCCGGCACCAAGGGGGCTCCCTGGCCGCCTGCCGCGAGGTCACGGCTGCGGAAGTCGCACACGGTGTCGATGCCGATGCGCTCCGCCAGCAATGCCCCGTTCAACAACTGCAGCGTGTAGCCGGTACCGTCGAAGTCCTGCGGCCGATGCCTCACCGTTTGGCCATGCGCACCGACTGCCCGCACGGCCGCGGCGTCACAGCCCGCCTCGCGCAGCAGCGCACGCAGTGCCTGTTCATACAGCAGGGCGACCGCGTTGCCGGCCAGTGCGGCACGGTGCAGTTCGTTGTCACCGGCGTGGTTCAGCGCCAGCAATTCCCGCTGCAGCGGGCCCGGCATCGCCACGTGGTGATGGGCCAGCACGCGCAGCGCCGCCCGCTGCGGAAAGTGCGCCAGCACCGCATCCACTCCGTCCAGCGAAGTGCCGGACATCAGGCCGGCATACAACGGCCCCATGGCACGCGGCCTGTTGGGAATGACGGCGGCAGCTACTCGGCGTCGCCGCGGTAGCCAGCCAGTGACTCGGCGGCTTCCAGCTGCGCATGCGCCGCCGCTGCGGCGAGTTGGAAACGCGGCCTCGACGCCGCATCGACGACCACCGTGTCCGCCGCCCGCGCAATCTTCAGCGGGTCCTCGAACTGGCCCTTGATGCGGAACTCGAAATGCAGATGCGGCCCGGTGGCCCAACCGGTGCTGCCGACCTGGCCGATGCGCTGACCCTGCTCGACCCGTTGCCCCTTGGCCACGTCGATGTGGCTGAGGTGGGCGTAGACGGTGCTCTTGTCGGCGCCATGCTTGATGTTGACGACGTTGCCATAGCCGTTCTGCCAGCCTGCGAACTCGACCACGCCATCGCCCACCGTGCGCACCGGTGTGCCCTTGGGCGCGCCATAGTCGACGCCATTGTGGGCGCGCCAGGTGTTCAGGATCGGGTGCATGCGCATGGCAAAGCCCGACGTCACCCGCGAGAACTCCATCGGGCTGGCCAGGAAGGCCCGTTTGCGGCTCTGGCCGTCGAATCCGAAGTAGGCGCCGCGTCCTGTGGCATCGGCAAACCACATCGCTTGCAGCGTCTTGCCGTTGTTCGTGAACTCGGCGGCGAGGATGCGGCCGGTGCCGTCGTTCCAGGTGATCGGCTGATCATCGGCCGTCAACGCCTCGAACACCACGCTGAAGGTGTCACCCTTGCGCAGTTGGCGGTGGAAGTCCAGATCGGCCGAAAAGATGTCGACCAGCTGGGTGGCGATGGCGTCGGGCAAGCGCGCTTCGTCGGTGGCCGCGAACAGCGAGCTGCGGATCGTGCCGCTGCCCAGCCGGACCTGCCCAACCAAGGGCGCGGTCTCGAGGCGACTCTGGAACTGGCCGCCGACCCGTGACAGCGTCAATCGCGTGAAGTGGGTCTGCTGCTGAGCGCTGTCGAGTGCCGGGAATCGAGCCACCAGGCTCTGCAGCGAACCGTCCTGCTGCATCACCACTTGCACCATCTTGCCCGCGCGACCTTCGATCAGGCGGCGCGCATCACGGTCGCGACGGATGAAGGCGGCGGCGGCGGCATCGACCACGCCCAGGCGGCGCAACAGGCTGTCGGCGCTGTCACTGGCCCGGGTGAGGTCGCTGCGGGAGAGCGTCAACGTGTGCTGCGACAGCTCGTCCAGCTGCCGCTCCAGCCCGCTCAGCGGCACGCTCTCGGTGATGAGTCGCTGCGGCAGCTGCGCTGCGTCCGGTGCCAGCGGCGCAATGCCGAACGCTGTGACAGCAAATCCGCCGAGCAGGGTGCACACCGCTGCGATGACGCGGCGCGGGTGACGATGCGCTGCGGCATGAAGACGTGCCAGTTGCCGCGCGAATGACTTGACTTCGAATTCCAACAACAGCGCTTCCCTATCGCGCCCTGGCGAGCCCGAGCAGTGACCTGGGGGCTGCGGGGGCGTCCACTAGAATCGTGGGCCGCGCTCGACGGAGGTGACCGGCGGCACCGGCCGGCAGTCCTCCATCCCGCAGACGAGGCGGCAGTATAGCAACCGACCTTTTCGGGCAACCCGCGTAAAAGCCCGTACCCAACCCGCCATGTCAATCCCCGAAAAGCCGATGTCGTCCACAGATTTCCCGGTGACCGAGCGTGTTGAGCAGGCCATGGCGGTCTCGCTGCGCGGATGCGAGGAACTGCTGCCGCAGGCGGACTGGCTGAAGAAGCTGGCGCGCTCCGAGGCCACCGGGACGCCGCTGCGCATCAAGCTCGGCCTCGACCCGACCGCGCCCGACCTGCACCTGGGCCACACCGTGGTGCTGAACAAGATGCGCGCGCTGCAGGACCTGGGGCACCAGGTGATCTTCCTGGTCGGCGACTTCACCTCGATGATCGGCGACCCTTCCGGCCGCAACAGCACCCGCCCGCCATTGACGCGCGAGCAGATCGAGGCCAACGCCAAGACCTACTATGACCAGGCGGCCCGGGTGCTGGATCCGCAGCGCACCGAGATCCGCTACAACAGCGAGTGGAGCGATCCGCTGGGCGCGCGCGGCATGATCCAGCTGGCCGCCAAGTACACCGTGGCGCGCATGATGGAGCGCGACGACTTCCACAAGCGCTTCCATGCCAACACGCCGATCAGCGTGCACGAGTTCCTGTACCCGCTGATGCAGGGCTACGACTCGGTCGCGCTGAAGGCCGACCTCGAGCTCGGCGGCACCGACCAGAAGTTCAACCTGCTGATGGGCCGCCACCTGCAGCAGGAATACGGCCAGGAGCCGCAGTGCATCCTGACGATGCCGCTGCTCGAAGGGCTCGACGGCGTCGACAAGATGTCCAAGAGCAAGAACAACTACATCGCCATCACCGAAGACGCGAACACCATGTTCGCGAAGCTGCTGTCGATCAGCGACGTGCTGATGTGGCGCTACTTCACATTGCTGAGCTTCCGGCCGGAGTCCGAGATCGCTGCGCTGAAGGCCGAAGTCGAGGCCGGGCGCAATCCGAAGGACGCGAAGGTGCTGCTGGCGCGGGAGATCGTCACCCGGTTCCATGACGCTCGTGCCGCCGATGCCGCCGAGGCCGACTTCCAGAACCGAGCCAAGGGCGGCATCCCCGACGACATTGCCGAGGTGCCGCTGGCCGGGGCCCCCTTGTCCATCGGCGCGCTGCTCAAACAGGCTGGCCTGGCACCTTCGACCAGCGAGGCCTTGCGCCTGATCGAGCAGGGCGGCGTGCGCATCGATGGCGCGGTGGTGACCGACCGTGGCCTCAAGGTGGCCGCCGGCACCTGCGTCGTGCAGGTGGGCAAGCGCAAGTTCGCGCGCGTCACGCTCACCGCCTGAGGGGCGTGGGACGCAGGGAAAGCCCGCGCTTTTTCGGTTTTCCGGGCGCTTGCCCCTCCGGCAGAATCTTCCGCATGCCTGCCATCGAACCTTCCGGCCGGGTTTCGCGTCGGTCCCTGGTCTGCCTGCTGGGCCTGGCGCTGTCGGGTCTCGGCCGCGCCGCCCAGGCCACGCCCAACCCCGCCGAACTGGCTCGCATCGAGAAGCTGCTCACGTCCCTGGGCGCCCGGCGTGACCTGCGGATGATTCGCAATGGCACGGTCTACGACTGCGACACGGCCGTCACCTTCCTGCGCCGCAAGCTGGCGTCAATGGGCGAAGACGTGAAGACCGCCGAGGAATTCATCGAGCGCATCGCGTCGCGCTCGTCGAGCTCCGGCCAGCCGTACCTCGTGCGGTTGTCGGACGGCAAGGACGTGCCGGCCGGCGAATTCCTGCGCCTGGAACTGGTGCGCCTGGAGCGGCCGGCGCGCTGAGGCGCGCGTGCGACGGGCGCCGCGGGCGCCGCGGGCGCCGCGGCGACAATCTGCCGCATGCAAGCCAGCGGCTACCTGAAACTGTCGATCGTCGTGGCCGCGGCCACGATCGTGCTCAAGACCGGCGCCTGGTGGCTGACCGATTCGGTCGGCCTGCTGTCCGACGCGCTGGAATCGCTGGTCAACCTGGCCGGTGCCGGCTTCGGGCTGCTGATGGTGACCATCGCGACGCAGCCGCCGGACGAAGACCATCCCTACGGCCATCACAAGGCCGAGTACTTCTCCTCCGGGTTCGAGGGCGGGTTGATCCTCGCGGCGGCGGTCGGCATCCTGTGGGCGGCCGTGTCGCGGCTGTTCGCGCCACAGCCGCTGCAGCCGCTCGGCCCCGGCCTGCTGCTGTCGTTGCTGAGCACGGCCATCAATGCGGCGCTGGCGATCGCCATGCGCCGCAAGTCGCGCGTGCTGCGCTCGATGGCGCTGGAGGCCGACGCGCGCCACCTGTTCACCGACGTCTGGACCTCGCTCGGCGTCGTGCTCGGCCTTGGCGCGGTTCACCTCACCGGCTGGGCCTGGTTGGATCCGATGATCGCCATCGTCATGGCCGCTCACATTGCACGTGAGGGGATTCACCTGGTCTGGGCCTCGGCCGAAGGTCTGATGGACCTGGCGCTCGAGCCCGAGGTGCGCGCCGACATCGACCGCACGCTGGCCGGCTTCGCGCATCCGACGATCCGCTTCGACCACGTGGTGACGCGCCGCGCCGGCCAGCGCCGCTTCGTCGACCTGCACATGCACATGCCGGCCGGTTGGACCCTGGGCCGCGCCGCTGCGCTGCGATCCTCGGTCGAGCAGGCGCTGATGAGCGCGGTGCCGGGCCTGCGCGCCTCGATCCAGCTGCTGCCTTCTGATGTCGAGGCGCATTTCGACGACGCGAAGGACCTGATGTGATCGGGCTGGTCCAGCGCGTGGGCGAGGCTCGCGTCGTCGTGGCGGGCGAGACGGTCGGTGCCATCGGCCCGGGCCTGCTGGTGCTGGTCTGTGCGGAGCCGGCCGACGGCGAGGCGCAGGCGCAGAAGTTCGTGGACAAGCTGCTGAAGCTGCGCATCTTCAGCGATGCCGCCGGCAAGATGAACCGCAGCGTGGTGGACGTGCAGGGCGGCTTGCTGATCGTCAGCCAGTTCACGCTGGCCGCGGATGTCTCGGGCGGCAACCGGCCGAGCTTCACCGGCGCCGCCGGTCCCGAGCAGGGGCGTGCGCTCTACGAGCGCGTGCTGGCCCTGGCGCGCGAACGCCACCCGCAGGTGGCGTCTGGTGTGTTCGGGGCCGACATGAAAGTCAGCCTGGTCAACGACGGCCCGGTGACGATTCCCCTCCGCATCGCGTAAATGCACGGCCCCCGGGAGGGGACAGGCCGCCAAGCGGCCAGCGCCAACAAACTAGTCCGCGTACTGACCGGCGGCCTTGATCACGGGGCCCCACTTGTTGATCTCGGCCTCGACGAACTTCTTGTGCTCGGCCGGCGCCAGACGAGCATCCGTCACCACCACCGCACCCAGCGATTCCTCGCGCTTGATGAACTCGGGGTCCTTCAGCGCTGCGCGCAGTGCGGTGTTGATCTTGTCCACCGCCGCCTTGGGCGTGCCCTTGGGCGCGTACAGGCCGTGCCAGATCGTCACGTTGAAGTCCTTGATGCCGGCTTCCTGCATCGTGGGCAGCTTGGATAGCGCCGGCGTCGTCAGGCGCTTGGGCGTGGTCACCGCAAAGGCCTTGATCTTGCCGCCTTCGATCTGCGACGTGGTGTTGGTGGTCTGGTCGCACATCACGTCCACCTGGCCGCCCAGCAGGTCGTTCATCGCCGGCGCGGTGCCCTTGTATGGCACGGTGGTCATGTCGATCTTCAGGCTTTGCTGGAACAGCAGCCCGCACAGGTGCGAGGCAGCGCCCAGGCCGGCGTTGGCGAGATTGATCTTGCCCTTGTTCTGTTCGAGCCACTTGTGCAGCTCGGCGAAGTTGTTCGCCGGCAGTGTCGGGCGGCCGACCACCGTCATCGGCACCTCGTTGATCATGCCGAGGTACTCGAAATCGTCGAGCGTCTTGTACGGCATGTTGCGGTACAGCGCGGGCGAAGTCGCCATGCCGATGTGGTGAAGCAGCAGCGTGTAGCCGTCCGGCGCGGCCTTGGCCACCTTGGCGGCGCCCAGCGTGCCGCCGGCACCGCCGACGTTCTCGATGATCACCGACTGGCCCAGCTTCTGGCTCATCACCACGCCCAGGTCGCGAGCCACCTTGTCGGTGGGGCCGCCGGCCGCGAACGGCACGACGATGGTGACGGGCTTCTCGGGGTATTCGGCCATCGCTGCGGCAGCCAGCGTGGACAGCAGGGCACTCAGCAGAACTTTCTTCATCACGGGCTCCTTTGGCTCGAAATGCGTGACAAAGGGGAATGCTATCGGCGCGGCGTCGAGCCGCCGTGACGGGAACTACCTACTTCGGCCGGGGGGCTTGCGCCCGGTCAACGGTAGGTGCGAGCGTCCTCGATCACCTTGCCGTCGTTCGGCAGGCTGCCGGGCGTGACCAGCTGCACTTCGGCGCGCAGCTTGGTCACGTCCCGCACGCTGCCGGCGATGGCCTGGACCAGCCCGTCCGGACTGCCCGCCACTTCCACCTGCAGGGTCATCTGGTCGTTGGCCATCTCGCCGCTGACGACCAGCCGCGCACGCGCCACCTCCGGGTGGCGGCGCACGATGTCGGCCACCTGGCTGGGGTGCACGAACATGCCGCGCACCTTGGCGGTCTGGTCGGCGCGGCCCAGCCAGCCGCGGATGCGGCGGTTGCTGCGGCCGGTCGGGCAGGTGCCGGGCAGGATGGCGGAGAGGTCGCCGGTGCCGAAGCGCACCAGCGGGTAGTCGGGATTGAGCACCGTCACCACCACTTCGCCGACCTCGCCCTCAGGCACCGGGTCGCGGGTGCCGGGCCGCACGATCTCGAGGATCACCGCCTCGTCCAGCACCAGCCCTTCGCGGGCGCTGGTCTCGTAGGCGATCAACCCCGCATCGGCCGTTGCGTAGCTCTGGTAGCCGTCGATGCCGCGCTCGCGCAGCCATTGCTGCAGCGAAGGCGGGAAGGCCTCGCCGCCCAGCAGGGCCTTGTGCATCGAGCCGATGGCCGTGCCGGTCTCTGCGGCTTTCTCGACCAGGATCTTCAGGAAGCTGGGCGTGCCGATGTAGCCATGCGGCCGCAGGTCTGCGACCGCCTGCAGTTGCAGCTCGGTGTTGCCGATGCCGCCGGCAAAGGTGGTGCAGCCGACGGCGTGAGCACCGCTTTCCATCATCGCGCCGGCCGGCGTCAGGTGGTAGCTGAAACTGCAGTGCGCCAGGTCGCCGGCGCGAAAGCCCGCGGCATAGATCGCCCGCGCCATGCGCCAGGGATCGCTGCCCAGCCCTTCGGGTTCGTAGATCGGTCCGGGCGACTGGAACACCCGGCGTGCCCCGCGGCCGCCCGCCACCCCGCGCCAGCCGATCGCCGAATAACCCCCAAAAGGATCGTCCGAGCGGCGCGCCTTCTGGCGCTCCAGCAGTTCGTGCTTGCGCAGCACAGGCAGCTGCGCCAGGGCTTCGCGCGAGCCGATCTCGCGTGCGTCCACGCCGGCCAGTTGCTCGGCCATCGCGCTGCTGCCGCGCTGCGCCTGCGCCACCTGGCGCGGCAGCGCGGCCATCAGCGCCGCCTCGCGCGCTTGCGGGTCGCGGCACTCCAGCGCATCGTAGAAATCGCTCATCGTTCTTCCTCGGTCCATCGGGCCAGCCGGCGCTTGACCTCGTCGGTGAACTTGCGCACCTGCGGGCTGGCGGACAGCGTGAAGCCGTCCCACTCGACGCTGCTGCGCGAAGGCCGCTTCGCCAGCTTCGCGCTGATCGCCTCACCCTCCACCGCCAGCGCGATCACGCTCGCGCCCTTCAGCTCGAAGCCGTTGCCGCGCTCGGTCAGCACGCGCAGGTCGCGCAGCGTGCGCTTCAACTGCTGCAGCGCTTCGTCCGGCTTGAAGGCGGGCAGGGCAAAGAAATCGTCACTCATCGCTCAGCTCCATGCAGGCGGCGACACATGCCAAGCAGACACCGCGGAGCCGGCTCCGCCGGTCCGCCGGTGTCGCCTCCTCGAGGGGGAGGCGCCGCAGGCGCTGCGGGGGTGGGTCACGCCAACCACCGCTTGCGGCGCTTGTAGCTCTTGACGTCACGGAAGCTCTTGCGATCGCCGCCTCCCACACCGAGGTAGAACTCCTTGACGTCCTCGTTCTCGCGCAGGTCCTTCGCGCTGCCGTCCATCACGATGCGGCCGTTCTCCAGGATGTAGCCGTAGTCGGCATACCGCAGC